>CADEDG010000071.1 GCA_902826035.1 uncultured Alphaproteobacteria bacterium | reverse complement strand
CGTTCAGCGACGGCGTCATCGCCATCATCATCACCATCATGGTGCTGGAGCTGCACGCACCGGAGGAGGCCACGCTCGCCGCGCTAGCGGAAGTCGGGCCGACATTTCTGAGCTATGTACTGAGCTTTGTGTACGTGGCGATCTATTGGAACAACCATCACCATCTGATGCACACGGCCGAGCGCGTGAACGGCGCGATCCTGTGGGCCAACGTGGTGCTGCTGTTCTTCCTCTCGCTGGTGCCGTTCACCACCGCGTGGCTCGGCGAAACACACGGCGCGAAATGGCCGACCATGGTGTACGGGCTTTCGCTGCTCGCGCCGGCGTTCGCCTACTATGCGCTACAAACGCTGATCGTGCGCGCGCATGGGCAGGACCACATCTTGAAGCGCGCCATAGGCACGGATTGGAAAGGCAATCTCTCGCCCCTGCTCTACATCGCCGGCATTGCCGCGGCGTACTACGACCCGCGCATCGGCCAAGCGGTGTTCGTGCTGGTGGCGCTGATCTGGCTCGTGCCGGACGGGCGGATCGAGCGGGCGGTGACGGGGAAGTGAGAGTGTTACTCGCGCTTGCCCATGATGGCGTCGCGGTCGCGTGCAGCGTGGAGGATGCGGAGGATGACCAAGCTGCCTTGGTCTGCTTCGTAATAAATGACGTAGCGGCCAGAGGTCGCCAAGCGGACCGTTTCGCCGAACTCAGGGCGCGGCACTCCTGTGAAGGGCATGTCCGCGAGTGCGGCGATCCGCTCCAACACAGCCTCGATGATATTCGCAGCGGCGACCGGCCCCCAATTCTGGGTAAGCCAGGATTCCATGTCGTCGATGTCCTGCTCAGCAGCAGCAGAAACGACGGGGATCATTCCGCGGCATTAGCCATCGCGCGAAGCCGAGAGACGCGATCCTCCCCGCGAGACAAAAACTCCCCCAGCGGAATCCCCTCACCGCGCGCGAGGCCAGCGCGGGCTTCGTCGAGCTTGCCGCGAACGTATTCGATTTCGGCGCGGCGCTCGTGCACGGCAGCCGCCACCAGCGCTTCCACGCTCTCCGCGCGCCCGGCGGCGACCTCGGCGCGGGCCCAGGCGAGCAGATCGGGCGGGAGGGTGATGGCGGTCATGGGTGCAAGACTAGCATGAAATCAAGAGCGGAAAAAGCGTGGTGCGCGTCCACACCCCTGCCGGATGCTAACGAAGAGTTCTCAGCGAACCCAGGTCGCTATCTAAGGAAGCAAAATACAGTCTCGACAGGACCGCGCGTAATCTGTCGGATGGCCCGACTATTTGGTTCGAGCGGAGAATACCGACCGTAACTAAATACCTCCGGACCATTGCCTACGGGCGTGACCGGGAGCGTGTCACGCGGGCCGAAGCGATCCGCGAGACTGGCGCGCAATACATCCGGTTCTGTACCGACCAACGAGAAACCGACAACGTACGAAACCCTTCCCTCTCGACGTTGAACGACGAACTCCATTAATCCCACACCGCCCGGCGCCATGCGAGCCCACACCATTCTCTCAAGAATTTCAAACCCATCTCCCTCGCCAAAGACAAATAGCCCTGCGGCTTGATATGCCGCCAACGCCTCCGAGTCGGTAACCTGAGAGTATGCGCCAGGCAGCGTCTGTACAAGTTCCACGACGTGTCGGTGGTCTTGCTCAGAAACACCGCAGACACGCCAAATCTCCTCGCTCCATTGCTCTGCAATAGCACCCCTATCGACAGTCGCTTGGGCCCGCGCGTCGCCGAGCACCAACGTCGCCAGAGCCGCCAGACACAAGCACGCCGTTCGCAGCATCCCCTACCCCCGCACCGCCGCCACGATCTTCCTTGCCGCGTCTTCCAAATCATCCGCGCTGATCACGTTCAGCCCGCTTTCGCGGATGATGCGCTTTCCGGCGTCCACGTTGGTGCCCTCCAGCCGCACCACTAGCGGCACAGCCAACCCCACTTCGCGCACGGCTTCGACTACGCCTTGGGCGAGAACGTCGCATTTCATGATGCCGCCGAAAATGTTGATCAGAATCCCTTTCACTTTCGGGTCGGCGGTGATGATCTTGAACGCGGCGGTCACTTTTTCCTTGCTGGCGCCGCCGCCGACATCAAGGAAGTTTGCGGGCTCGGCCCCGAACAATTTGATGATGTCCATGGTCGCCATGGCGAGGCCAGCGCCGTTGACCATGCAGCCGATTTCGCCGTCGAGCGCGATATAGGAGAGATCGTATTTCGAGGCCTCGATTTCCTTGGAATCTTCCTCGCCCAGGTCTCGTAATGCTTCCCATTCCTTGTGCCGAAACTCGGCGTTTGAATCGAAGCCGACCTTGGCGTCGGCGCAGATGAGTTCACCCGCTTCGCTCACGATCAGCGGATTGATCTCGAGCAAGCTCATGTCGCTCTTTGTGAACGCCTCGTAGAGCTTGTTCACAATCTCCACGCATTGCTCGGCCTGCGCCCCCGCAATGCCGAACGCATGCGCGATCTTCTCCGCATCGGCGCGCGTGGGGCCGGTCATCGGATCGATGGCGACGTTGGTGATTTTCTCCGGCGTGTCGTGGGCGACTTGCTCGATGTTCATGCCGCCGGCTTCCGACGCCACGAACGCCACCCGCCCACTCTCGCGATCGACCAGCACGGAGAGATAGAATTCCTTGGCGATCCTGACGCCCTCTTCGATGTAGAGGCGACCCACCACGCGGCCGGCCGGGCCGGTCTGCAGCGTCACCAAGGTGCGGCCCAACATTTGCGACGCGAACAGGCCGACCTCCTCCGGCGCCTTGGCGATGCGCACGCCGCCCTTTTCGCCCGCTTCCGGCTCCTTGAACCTGCCCTTGCCGCGCCCGCCGGCGTGGATCTGGCTCTTCACCGCCCATACCGAACCGCCGAGCTTGGCGGCGGCCTCCACCGCTTCCTCGGCCGTGAACGCTGGAAAGCCGCGCGGAACCGGCACGCCGAAGCTCTTCAGGACTTGCTTGCCTTGGTATTCGTGAATGTTCATGGGGAGCCCTCAAATCAGCGCATCAGTCTTACAGGGCGCAGACGCGCGCCGCCAAGCCCGACTAGCGTGTCTTGTCCTCGCCGTACGCGATCTCGCCCGCAGCGACGCTGGTGGCGATCTGGGGCGAGAATTCTTCCTTGTTGGTGGCCGCTTCGCGTGTGGTGCGGCGCCAGAACATGAGCCCGCACACGGCAAAGGCCGCGGCCCCTGCGAACCAGAACAATCCGGCTATGCCTGCCAAGTCGACCAGTGGTCCCATCATTATCGGGCCGATGATCGAGCCGCCCGCCCACACAAACAACAACCCCGCCGCCGATTGCGCCAGCTTTCCAGGCTCGGCGCGGTCGGCCATGTGCGCGACGGCGATGCCGTAGAAGGACAACGCGCCCGCACCCCACAGGAAGAACAGGAAGATCGCCGCCGCCGCCAACAATTGACCGCTCCACAGCGCCAGCGCGAACGACGCCAGAGCTGCAAGTCCGGTCAGCCCCGCGATCACCAAACGCCGGTCGACGCGGTCGGACAAACGCCCCGCCGGCCATTGCAGTAACAGCGAGCCGGTGAACGCGGCGGAATAGAATTCGGCGGCGGCGTTTTCGCCGTAATGCTGGGCCGCATAGAGCGGCGCCAACGCCAACACGCCGCCATTGACGAGCCCTGCGCCGAAGCTGCCGATCACCGCCGCTGGCGCGATGGCGAATTGCTCCGCTAGCGCCAGCGGCTGCGCCTTAGGGCGATCGGGAGGTGCTGCCGGCGTGAAGCAAACCGGCACCATGGATAAAGCCGCCAACGCTGCGGCGATCATCCAAGGCTCTGGCGCCTGCGGCGCATAATTGAACGCAAAGAACGGTCCGAGTGCGAGTGCTGCTTTCGTCATCACCATGTACACGCTCAGCACTTCCCCGCGCACGCGCGCTCCGATGGCGAAGTTCATCCAGCTCTCGATAGCCGCGAACATGAGCGCGACCGAAGCGCCTGCCGCCATACGCGCCAGCCCCCAACTCCAAACATCGCCGGTAAAGTGCAGCGCAAGCGTCGCCGCCGAGAACACCGCTGCGCACGCTGCATAGACCCGAATGTGTCCCACACGCGACAACAACGTGGTGGCGATCACGGCGCCCAGCATGAAACCGGCCGAGTAAGCCGCCGCCACCAACCCAAGTTCGGTGCGCGAGTGCCCGTCGGCGATGAAAGCGATCGGCAACCGCACCCCTAGCAAGCCTCCGGCCAGCTGCAAGATGGCGATCGCCGCGATGAGCGCGCCGACATTTCGAAGCAGGCTGGTCATGGGACGCCCGCTTCTAACGGCAATTTACTGCTGTTGGAATTGCCAAAGCAGCATCCGCCGCCATCAACCGAAAAACACCCGCCAGATCAATCGTCCAGGGATGAAGTTGAGGGCGCCGGCGAGAATCAGGCCCCCCACAAACATGCCGGTCATGGCGGCGCGGTGCGCCTGTACGTTGCCGCGGCGAATGGCGAACACCGCCATCGGCAACGCGATAATTGTCCATCCCGAGAGTAGGTGCAGAAGCGAATACCCGTCGCGCAGCGTGGTGATAAAGAGGCTTGATACGGCCGTGACGGCCATCGCCAGTACCCAAATCCAGCCCAAGGCCTTGTGGGCGATCCTGCCCTTCGGTTGCATCATAAGTACGATGCCGATCGCCAACGCTGTCAGTGCGGCGGCGATGTGGATTTGGAGCTTGAGCGGCTGCGTCGCCAAAAGCGCCCAATCCGGCGCGTGCAGTGCCCAGGCCGTCCCTCGCGCAGCGTCGAGAATGTAGGGCGCGAACGGCGCTATCCCTCCCGTCAGCGCGATGGCGACGACGGCCCAGCCAGTCCAACTCGGAAGGGAATTAAACCAAGAACTCTTCTTCTGCGGCATTTTTCACCATCTGGCTGGGGGGTTAGATCCACAACTTGGCCCCCGCTCGTGAGGGCGCGCCAGGACCGATGCGTGAAACAGGCAAATCAGCGCGCGAGTCGCCGGGAAAGGCGGTTTGCGAAGCGCCAATGGCTGGGAGCGGCCAGCTAAGCTTGCCTTCCCTGGTTTGCCTCCAGGCGCGATCTGCTATGGCCATGGCGCCATGAGCGATCCCGTTCTGCCGCGTCTACCTGAATCCCTGTCGCCCTTTCGCAGAGCGCCGCAGCCAAAGCTTGGCGCTTCGCCGGAGGCGGCCCCCCGCGGTTGGCGCGCGTGGACGCAGAACCTCGCAATCTGCGCGGCGGCAGGCGCCTTTCTGGCGCTTTCGGGCGCGATGCAGACCGATGCAATGCCGCTAAGCTCCCGCCTGCTCTTTTGGGTCCCCTTGATGATGGCCGGGGCGCCGCTTGGGCACGCCGCCAGCGCGCTCGTCATGCGCATCCCCAGCGCCGCCGCGAGTCGCTGGGTCTTGGGCGTGCTGCTTTCAGTCGCCATCGCCGCGCCGATCACGTTTGTGATCTGGGCTTATTCCAACGCGTTCTTCGCGGCGGAAATTCACCTTCCCGCCCTCCCCTCCTTGTTTGTGAGCGCCCTCGTGATCTCTGCACCGATGAGCGCGATCATGATCGCCGTGAATCTACCCGGAAGGGTGACCCACGCTGCTCCCGCGCAAAGTACAGCCCAGGCACGCTTCCTCGAGCGCCTGCCGCCAAAGCTCCGCGGGGCTGTGCTTTACGCTGTGTCGGCCGAGGACCATTACCTTCGCCTGCACACGTCGAAAGGCAGCGACCTAATCTTGATGCGTCTTGCCGACGCGATTGGAGAGCTTGCAGGCATCGAGGGCGCGCAGACTCACCGCTCCTGGTGGGTGGCGCGGGATGCGCTGGAAAACACCCGCCGCGAAGGCGAGCGCGTGGTGCTGGTGCTTAAAGGTGGGATCGAAGCGCCGGTGAGCCGGCCCAATCTGCGGCCCCTGCGTGCTGCCGGCTGGTTCTAGCGTGCGCTCCACTCGGCGCGCGCGATTTCCCAAACCTCGTGGGCCATGCCGCCGTAAAACGTCGTCTCGCGCACTTTCATACCGAGGCGCTTCGCCAATGCTTGGGAGCGCTCGTTCTCCGCGTGAACCAGGCTGACGATGCGTTCGAGGCCGAAGCTCTGAAACACCCAATCGCCGGCGGCGCGCGCCGCCTCCAAGGCATAGCCCTTGCCCCAGTGTGAGCGCGCAAGTCCCCAACCGAGTTCAAACCCAACCCAGCATTCCGGCTGCCAGGCGCCGACACGGCCGACAAATGCCCCGCCTTCCTTCTCTTCGACCGCGAACAAACCATAGCCCCGCAGCGCCCAGTGCCCGACCAGCAAAGCCAGGTGCCGCCAGGTCGTCGGCCGGTCCAGCGGACGCTGATCGCTGGTCAGAAAGCGCGCGACATCTGCGTCGCTCATCATAACTGCGAGAGCGTCGAGATCATCCTCGCGCCAGCCGCGCAGGATCAGGCGTTCGGTTTCAAGACGTGGCGTGGCGCGCGGATCGAACATCGCGCCATCATAACGGCGCCCGCTGAAAACGCAGCACCTCTTCCTCAACGACATCGCCACGACGCAAGCGGATTGTCATCACGACACGGTCGGCGCCTTCGCGGCGAATCTCCAGGCCGTTGAACAAAAGCGCTTCGGGCCCGACCGAGACCGGTTCAAACGTGACCCAGCCATCTTTCTCCTCCCAACCGACCATATCGGGATTGAAGTGTTTGACGCGCATGCGCACGCCGCCATCGGTCACATCCATCATCAGGAATTCGTAGAATTGCGGCTGACCATCGCGCCAATAGCGGAAGTGCCCAACCATTTGTTCGCCGACCGGCGGCGCCCAGGTCTCCTCCATTTCACCGCCGAAACCCGTACCCACCCAACGTCCGGCCAGCCAGGCGGCGCCGTCGATTGTCGCCTCGGCGGCAGGTGGCGAGCTTTGGGCGCGGGCTTGCCCCAATACTCCAAACACTGCCGTGAGCACCACGAGCGTTCGTAACATAGTCATCATGGCTCGGCCCTCCTCCTCTTGATGACGCCTCGACTAGGGTGATTTCGACTCAACGCGGCGCTGTGAACGTCCAATCGCTGTCGGCTGCCATATACACGAACGTCGCCCAGGCCGCGACGTTCTGGCGGAGTGCTGCGGGGTCGATGGCGTAGAGCGTGTCGTCCGGGGTGTGATGATAGTTGAAATAGTCCAGGCCATCCTGGCTCAGATCGACGACAGGCACGCCCGCCGCGCGGAGCGCGCCAACATCGGCGCCGCCGTCGGCCTCGTTATTTCCCGAATTGATCCCGAGCGGCGCCAGAGCGCGTCCGAAAGCGCGCGCATAAGGCATGGCGATTTCGGCGAAGCGCGTGTCGAAGCGCCACACGCGTCCCGCGCCGAAATCGCTCTCTAAGCCGACCACGTGGTTTTCGGTGGCGTGCACGCGCGCATACGCCGCGCCACCATGCACGCCATTCTCCTCCGACCCGGCGAGCAAAATGCGGATGGTGCGCCGCGGGCGCCGCGGCAACTCGCGGACAAGCCGCGCCGCAGCGGAGATGATCGCCACGCCTGCGCCATCGTCGATCGCACCCTGCCCCGAGTCCCATGAGTCCAAGTGCGCGGCAAGCAGCACGATTTCCTCAGGTCGTTCGCGCCCGCGAATCTCAGCGATCACATTGCCGGAAGGCGCATCGTCGCGAAGTTCCGCTTCGATGACCAGGCGCACGCGCGTGGGGCCATGACCAACGAGGCGCGCGAGTACATCGGCGTCAGCGGGAGAAATCGCCATCGCCGGCAGCGACGTTCCATCCTGTTGGCGCGAAGAGCCGCCCTGGTGCGCAAACCGATGCGGATCGGTCCCAACGGAACGGATCAGGCAACCCGCGGCGCCCTTGGTTTGGGCGATCGGGGCGCAACGACCGCGCTTGCGCACCGCCACACCGTAGCCGGAGCCGTCCTGGGTTGCGATCATGTGTTCGTCGATGAACACGATTTGGCCTGCGACGGCGTTGCCGGGCGCAGCTTCCAGCGCCGCAAGGTCGGGAAAGCGAACGACCTGCGCCGACAAGCCGCCAACCGGAGTGGATGGCGAGCCGCCAAGTGCGACCGCCACCATCGGGCGCTCTATACCAGGCGCCACAATGAACGCCTCTTCGCGTGTCGCGTTCCAGTACGGGATGGTGAAAGGCTCGATGTGCACATTGGTGAACCCGCTCTCGCGCAACATCTCAACCGCCCAGTCGCGGGCGCGCGCCTCTGCTTCCGAAGCAGCCAAGCGCGGACCAATTTCGGTGACTAGGCTTTCGACAATCTCGTACGCACGATCGCTTGCGAGCGCCGCCGCCTGCAATCGGTCAATGGTGCGCTGCTGGGCGGGAGTTATCTGCGCTGTTTGCGGCTGTTCACGCGTTGGGTTCACCGCCTGTACGAAACCAGGTTGGGCCTGCTGCGCATTCGCCGATGAGGCGAGCGCCAGCGCCGCCAAACCCAAAACCGCGATTCTCATGATCTCCCCACGTTTCCGTCTAGCATGGCAGAGTGCAGACGCAGCCGTGGGAAGCAAGCTCGAAGCGACGATCTGGCGAGCCCCACTGTGCGCTTGGCGTCGCGGATTCTGGGGAGGTCGCAGCCTGCTGCGCCGTCGCGCCGGGAAACCTACCGCGCCCGCGCCTTCCATTGCGCTTTGGACTGGCCGTAAATATCGACCTTGTGGTCCTGAAACGGCGGCGCAAGCGCCAGATCTTCGATCTCGCGCAATGAACCCAAGCGAAGCGCCAACGCGATCGAGGGCGCGTTCTCTTTGTCGATGCAGTGGATCACGCGCTCCCAGCCGAGATGGTCGAACGACCAATCGATGGCCGCTGCGGCGCCCTCGAGCGCATAGCCCTGCCCCATCGCCGAGCGCTTCAAGCCCCAGCCAACTTCATCGCCGGGCCAGCCGCCTTCCTTGCCGCCGGGTCGCCAAGGCCCGAGCCGACCGATCCATTCGCCGGTGTCGCGCTTCAACACCGAATACATGCCGTAACCCAAAAGCGCCCACGAACCCGCAAGCGTCGCCATCGTGCGCCAAGCCGCGTCACGCGCCTGCAGGCCACCGATGAAACGCATCGTCTCCGCCTCGGCGCTCATTTCAGCAAAGCCGTCGAAGTCTTCGTGGAGCGGCGGGCGCAGGATGAGGCGGGCGGTGGTGAGGGTGGGGCCGATCATGGTTGCACTGTGCCGCGCCGACGGGAGCGCGCCAAGCCCCCAGGGTCGCTATGCGTTCACCGTGCGGCGAAGGAACAACACGAAGGCCGCCAAACATGCCGATCCAACCAAGCCCTCTGCAAGCGCCTCGGCTGGGACCAACGTCATCGAAGGCCACAGAAGCCCTGCGAGCGCGGCCGCAAAACCCGCGCCCCGCAACAGCGCGCGCGAACGATGCAGACGGAAGCGCTCCGCTTCCGTCCGTTCGAGCACAGCAAGGACGAAGACCTGGTCGCGCGCGCTGGGAGTTGCGGCGGCCATCGCTCTTGCAAGTCTCGCTTCGTCACTCATCGCGCACCTTTAGAGCCTGCAACAATCGTTCGCGGCCACGATTGACATGCGACTTCACCGTGCCGAGCGGCATCTGCAAAACCTCCGCAGCTTCGGCATGCGAAAATCCCTCCCCCAGACACAAAGCCACCGCGGCGCGCTGATCTTGCGGCAGCGCCGCCATGGCGTCGGCCAACGCGATGCGGTCCTCGAGTGGCGCGAGGTCGTTTTCGTTCTGGACATCGAGCCAATCGGCGTCCCTGGCTTGCGCGCGGCGGTGCGCACGCTTGGCGTCGCGTGCGATACGATAGCCGACGCCGCACACCCAGGTTCTGAAACTCGATCGTCCTTCGAAGCGGTGAAGGCGCGACCACGCCGCCACGAACGCCTCCTGCGCGAGATCGTCGGCATCGCCCCAATGCCCGACAGTGCGGCGCAGGAATCCGCGCAGCGCTTGCTGGTGGCGCGCGACCAGTTCCGCGAAGGCGCTCCCATCGCCAGCGCGGGCGGCGGCGACGAGGCGCGCTTCGTCATGGCCGCTCATCGTCGCGCGACCGGCCTGGTTTCAGGAGCGCGAACGCTACGCTGCCCAGCGAGGTCACCGTCATGGTCGCGGCGATGACGAGAAATGCCATCCGCCGCTCGCCGCCCATGAACGCGAAGGCAAGCCAGAAGCCGATTGCCAGAACGCCAAACACGAACGCCTCGCCCCAGGGCGCGCGCGGCGCGCTGTCGTTCTTCAGCAGCGCATAGAGTTCTGGCGGCGGCTCCTTGCCGGCCTGCAACGCCGCCTTGATTACGTCGAGCGTCTGGCGGCGGCGCTGATGTTCAAGCAACGACACCCAGCCCTGGCCGATCATGCCGATGGCGACCGCGCCGAAGATGAAGAGCATTATGGTTGTGTTTTCCATCGCCTCCCCCGCCAAAGAAGCGCCGCTTCAGGCGCGACAGCATTTCCCGCCGACCGGCCAGAAATGACAAGCCTAGAACCCCGGCGCCAACCCAGAAGAACGCCTCGAGCGATAGCGCGGCGGCTGTTACGAGCGCCGTCCAAAGCGCAAGGCTCGGCTTGAAGAAGAAATACGCAACCGCCGCCGCAGCCCAGGTCGCCACCACCAGCAGCCCGACGAGGCCTAAAATGATCCAACGCACTTTCATGGCTCGCTCCTCCTTTGGCCGGTAGTGGCCGCTGGAGGGGCGATTGGATGCGGGGGTGGCTTGAACTAACTGTGACTACATTGTACATACGCCAGATGAAAGTCGCAATCGTCCCCATCGGCAATTCGCGCGGCGTGCGGCTGCCAAAGGCGGTGCTGGAGCAATGCGCGTTTGCCGATGCCGCCGAGCTTAGCGTGGAGGATGGCCGCGTGGTGCTGACGCCAGTCACGACGACGCGCGCTGGCTGGGCGGAGGCGTTCGCCGCCTCCCCCGCCGAGCCGCTGAGCAAGGAAGATCGCGATTGGCTCGACGCGCCGCTCAATGCCGAAGACGCCTAAAGCCGCGCCGGCGCCGAAGCGCTTCGAGGTTTATCTCGTGCGGCTCGATCCCGCGTTGGGCGCCGAGATCGGCAAGACACGCCCGGGCGTGATTATCTCGCCCGACGAAGCAAACGCCGCGCTGCGCACCGTGATCGTCGCGCCACTCACCTCGGTGCGCCGGCCCTGGCCGACGCGGGTGCCGGTGAAGGTTGCTCGCGTCGCGGGCGACGCCGCGCTCGATCAAATGCGCGCGGTGGACAAGGCGCGGCTGGCGAAACGCGTGGGGGCGCTGAGCGCGGCGGAGGCGAAGGCGGTACTGGGGAGGTTGGGAGAGATGTTTGGGGGGTGAGGCGTTTTCTCTTGCCCGCCCTCTTTCGGCTTTGCTTAGGTCGCGACGCCCCAACAGCTCCCGTTCGAATTTTGGATCACTTTTATCAACGGCGTGTGCACGAAAGTTGCGGTGAACCCGTGGTGAACGCTGAGAATGTCTTCTTGGAGATCTTGGTCATGCTCGATGTCGATAATCTTCAAGCCAATGCCCTTACACTTGTCGATCAAGAAGTGATGATTGTGAGCGCTCGTGCCATCATAGTCCGTCAGCTGGCGTACAACCTCAGCCGCAGCCGCCGATGGGTCCGCGTCACCCCTAAGCATTCCCAACTCAAGCCAGTTTCCGACCATTGACTTTGTTACAGCCACGGCGCGCTCACAGTTGGAAATGAACGCCGGCGGATACTTGTTGAAAACCTGCTGCCAAACAATCTGCTTTAGCGGCTCCGCCTTTATCTCTTTGATCGCGCGGTCAACTTCCGCTAGCACACCCATGGCTGGGATGCCGTTTATCTGAGGATCAGTCGGCCCAAGACACGAGTGTTTCGCCATAGAAATTGAGTTCGCGGCGCAAGCGATCATGGTCCCGACCGACATTGCCATGTGTGGAACGATGGCCCGCAAATTGCGGCCGAACATCTTGTACAAATACTCAACTATGGCTCGCCCGGCCTCTATCTCGCCGCCAGGTGTATGAAGAATGATATCAAGACCCTTACTATGATCCAGGCCGTGGACTGCGGCCATGAACCCGTTCATGTCGTTGTCGGTCACAGCAGCTTCAGGGTGAAAACGACCGTCGGGGAGTCGCTTTTGCAGCCAGCCCGAATAGTAGGCGATTACTGGTCTTCCGAGGCACCTGGAGAGCTGGTTGAGGTATTTTTGGCGCACCGCATGGCACGCGTCCGGCGCAGTCGGACCACTAATCTCGTTGTTGATTTCGTTCCAAGTCGGCATCCGGAACCTTAACGTCGCTGGAAACAATCCTAATCGGCGTAAATTCTGAATAGCCCGATAATGAAGGGATGTCTTGTGAGGTCACAGACCCGAATTGCGCCGCGGGTGCACTCTGTACGAGATCAATCCCGAGTTCACCCAGAACAGTCTCGCGGTCATTCATGGCACCCTCGCTCTCCCAAGAGGTGATTCGGCCTAGCATGCAAACAGCATGCGAGCAAAAGCACTAATTGTTTCACCCACCTCTTGTTCCACATAGGGAATTTACCCCAAGCTATAGGGGCTACCCCACCCCCGGATCGATCCCCTTGCATGCTTCCACCAGCCCCTTCACTGCGTCCACGCTCTTGTCGAACATGGCGCGTTCGGCCGATGAAAGCTCGATCTCCACTACCTTCTCCACGCCATTTTTGCCGATAATGCACGGCACGCCGACATACATATCGTTGAGGCCGTACTCGCCCTTCAAATTCGCCGCGCATGGCAGCAGGCGGCGCTTGTCGCGCAGGTAGCTCTTCGCCATCAGCATGGCGCTTTCGGCCGGGGCGTAGAAGGCCGAGCCGGTTTTCAGCAGGTTCACGATTTCGGCGCCGCCGTCTCGGGTGCGCTGGACGATGGCGTCGAGCTTTTCTTGTGAGGTCCAGCCCATCTTCACGAGGTCCGGCAGCGGGATGCCGGCGATGGTCGAGTAGCGCGTGAGCGGAACCATCGTATCGCCGTGGCCGCCGAGCACGAAGGCGGTGACGTCCTCGACGCTGACTTTGAACTCCTCGGCCAGGAACCAGCGGAAGCGCGCAGAGTCGAGCACGCCGGCCATGCCCACCACCTTCTTGTGCGGCAGCTTGGAGAATTGCCGGAACGCCCACACCATGGCGTCGAGCGGATTGGTGACCACGATCACGAACGCGTTCGGCGCATGCGTGGCGATCCCCTCGCCCACAGCCTTCATCACTTTGAGATTGATGCTCAACAGATCGTCGCGGCTCATGCCCGGCTTGCGCGGCACCCCAGCGGTGACGATGCACACGTCGGCGCCGGCGATGTCGGCGTAAGAGTTCGCGCCCTTGAGCGCGCTGTCACGACCGAACACCGGGCTGGCCTCGGCGATGTCGAGGCCCTTGCCCTGCGGCACGCCCTCGACCACGTCGAACAGCACCACATCGCCCAATTCCTCGCGCGCGGCGATATGGGCGAGCGTGCCCCCGATCATGCCGGAACCGATAAGGGCGATCTTGCTACGTGCCATGGGGCGCGCTCCTGGAATCAGGGGAGTGGGAAAGCCGGGGGTCTAGCGCCCTCGCGCCCCGCGCGCAACGCGGCGAAACGGCGAACGTCCGCCTAGCGCTTGATACACATCAGCAGCCCATCGCCAATGCCGACCATTACCGCATGCACGCGCGCGTCCGCCTTCGCCTTCAGCGCCAGCGCCCGCAGCGCCACGGTGTCTGGGGTCTGGTTGCTGGGATCGGCTACTGCGCCGGACCACAGCACATTGTCGAACAGCATGATTCCACCCGACCGAAGCAGCGCGAGGCCGCGTTCGTAGTACGCATCGTATCCAGTCTTGTCGGCGTCGATGAAGCCGAGATCGTAGCTGCCGCCCTCGCCTGCGGCGAGGCGGGCATCGAGTGTTTCCGTAGCGGGCGCAATGCGAAGATCAATCAGCGCCTCGACGCCAGCGTCCTGCCAATAAAGACGCGCCTTCCCCGTCCATTCCTCAGAAATATCGCACGCGAGCAGATGGGCGCCTGCGGCGTGCATCTGCTGCATCGTCAGCGCCACCGCGAGCGCCGAATAGCCGGTGAAGACGCCGACCTCGAACGCGCGCTTGGCGCCAATCATGCGAGCAATCAGCGCCATGAACGCGCCCTGCTCGGCGCTGATCTGCATGATCGACACGCCGCCGAGCGCGGCGGTCTCCTCGCGGCACTTTTTCAGCGCCGGATGCTCGGGTGGATTTACGCTGGCAAGGTAAGCGACGATTTCTGGAGGCAATCCCAAGGAGGTAGACATTTTGACTCCGTCATTCCGGGGCTCGCGAAGCGAGACCCGGAACCCAGGGGCAAACGCATCGCCTTACGATCTCCTGGGTCCCGGATCGCGCTCGGCGCGTCCGGGATGGCTGTTGTATTACGCCAACCGCTTCAGCTGCTCCACCAAATCCGTGCGCTCCCAGCCGAAGCCGCCTTCGTTGTCAGGTTGGCGACCGAAATGGCCATAAGCGGCGGTGCGGGCATAGATCGGCTGATTGAGCCGCAAGTGTTTGCGGATCGCGCGTGGCGTGCAGCCGTCCATCATTTCCTGCAGCGCTTTTTCGAGCTTGGCCGGGTCGATGGTGTCAGCGCCGTGGAGATCGACATAGAAGCTCGTCGGCGCAGCGACGCCGATCGCGTAGCTGATCTGAATGGTGCAACGCTGCGCAAGGCCGGCGGCCACCACGTTCTTCGCCAGATAGCGGCAAGCATAGGCCGCTGAGCGATCGACCTTGGTGGGGTCCTTGCCTGAAAATGCGCCGCCGCCATGAGGGCTCGCGCCGCCATAGGTATCGACGATGATTTTGCGCCCGGTGAGGCCGCTATCGCCGTCCGGTCCGCCGATTTCGAACTTGCCGGTCGGATTGATCAGCCATTTGGTTTTCTTGGTCACCAGGCCATCGGGAAATACCGAGAGCGCATACGGCTTGACCAATTCTTCCATGCGCTTGGTGCTGTAGTTCGAGCCGTTCAGCTTCTTCGTGTGCTGATGACTGACGACCACGGCGACGACCTCAGCAGGTTTGCCGTTCTCGTAGCGCAGCGTGACTTGGCTCTTCGCGTCCGGCTCAAGTTCGGGACGCTCTCCAGAATGGCGCACCTCGGCGAGGCGTTTGAGGATGTTGTGCGAGTATTGCAGCGTCGCCGGCATCAGCTCTGGCGTTTCGCTGCAGGCGTGGCCGAACATGATGCCTTGATCGCCGGCGCCTTCATCCTTTTTCGCGGTGGCGTCCACGCCCTGGGCGATGTGTGCTGATTGGCCGTGCAGATAGCAGGCGTACTTAGCCTTCTCCCAGTGAAAGCCCTTCTGCGCGTAGCCGATCTCCTTCACCGCGGCGCGCACCTTTGGCTGTAGGGAGGCAATAATCTCCTTGGTGAAGGCTTTGTTCTCCGCCTTCGATTTGCCCGGGCGCCCGGCACGCACCTCACCGGCGAGGATGATGCGGTTGGTGGTGACCATGGTTTCGCAGGCCACCCTTGCTTCCGGATCGGCCGCGAGGAACGCATCTACTGCGACGTCGGAAATCCGATCCGCGACTTTGTCGGGATGGCCCTCGGAGACGCTTTCGCTGGTGAAGACGTAAGATGCTCTAGCCA
>CADEDG010000070.1 GCA_902826035.1 uncultured Alphaproteobacteria bacterium | reverse complement strand
CGCGCCATTAACCAAACAAGGCGCCTATGAGCGTCATGAATTTCGCACCCCGGACTGGGCGCGCGGCGTTGCTTGCCGTCGCTTCGATAGCAGCACTTGCTGCACCGCTCACGCCGACGCTTGCGTGGGCCGGGCCGCGCATCAAGGATGTCGCCGACATTGAAGGCGTGCGCGAGAACCAATTAGTTGGCTACGGGCTGGTTGTCGGCCTTGCCGGCTCTGGCGACAGCCTGCGCAATTCGCCGATGACACGCCAAGCGCTCGCGGCCATGCTCGAGCGATTGGGCGTCAACGCCTCTGACGGCAACCTCAACACGCGCAATGTCGCTGCAGTGATGGTGACCGCCCACTTGCCGCCGTTTGCTTCGCAGGGGTCGCGCATCGACGTTACAGTTTCGGCCTTGGGCGATGCACGCAGCCTGGCTGGCGGGCAATTGCTGGTGACGCCGCTGATCGGCGCCGATCAGCAGGTCTATGCGGTGGCGCAAGGGGCGCTGGCGGTGGGCGGATTTTCAGCGGCCGGGGCTTCGGGATCGACGGTTTCGCGCGGCGTGCCCACAGGCGGACGCATCGCCTCGGGCGCTCTGGTTGAGCGCGAGATCGCTTTCGACATCGCCAGCCAGCAGGAATTGCGGCTCTCGCTGCGCAATCCGGACTTCACGACTGCGCAGCGCATTGCGACGGCGGTCAATCAGGCGGTTGGCGCGGAAGCCGCTCACGCCGCCAATCCAGGCTCGGTTGTGCTGCGACGCCCGCCGGCGTTCGCCGGCGACATGGTCTCGCTGGTGGGGCGCATCGAAAACCTGGAAGTGGAAGTCGACGCTCCCGCACGGATCGTTATCGACGAAAATTCCGGCATCGTGGTGATGGGCGACAATGTTCGGGTGTCGACTGTTGCGATCGCGCAGGGCAATCTCACCATCTCGGTCCAGGAAGACCCGTTTGTGAGCCAACCCGCGCCACTGAGCCGCGGCGAAACCGTGGTGGCGCCATCGACGAACATCAACGTCGATGAAGAGCCAGGCGGCCTAGTCGTGGTTCCCGGCGGCGTGCCGCTGCGCCAATTGGTGAACGGCCTCAACGCACTCGGCGTTTCGCCGCGCGACATGATCTCGATCCTGCAGGCATTGAAGGCAGCCGGCGCCATCCAGGCCGAAATCGAGGTGATGTGATGGCTGACGCTGCAATTCCGCTGGCTGGCGCGCCGTTGCCAATGCGTGCGCCGGCGCCCGCGGCGCAAGATGAAATCCGTCGCGTGGCGGCAGAGTTCGAGACAATCTTCATCGGACAGATGCTGGCGCCAATGTTCGCGGGGCTAAAAACGGACGGACTCGGCGGCGGCGGCGCGGGCGAAGAGATGTTCCGGCCGATGCTGATCGAGCGCTACGCGGAAGCGCTGTCGCGCTCCGGGGGAGTCGGCATCGCTGACAGCATCGTGGCTGAATTGACGCGAATGCAGAGCCAAAACTCAGGAGTCGGCGATGGCGTTGATCGCTAACAGCGCTGGCGACCGCGTTGAGCAAATCCTCATCGTCACCGAACGTCTGGCGGCGTTGATCGAAGAAGAAACCAGCCGCATCGAGAGTCGCCAACCTCCCCTCTCGGGCGCCGAGGCTGAGGAGAAGAACCGGTTGGTTAACGCCTATCGCCTGGAAATGACGCGCATCGGTCATGATCGATCGCTGATCGAAGGCGCGCCGCCGGCATTGTTAGTTCGATTGCGAGCACAAACCACAATGCTGCATAAGCAGCTCGCGCTACACGAAGAAGCGCTGGGCGCCATCAAGCTAGTTACTGAGGGTCTGGTTCAGGCAATGGCTGAGGAAGTCGTGCGCCAGCGCGGCGGCGGCGCGGGCTACAGCGCCAATGGCGCTCTTGGCGCGCAAAAAGCGCCACAGCCGGCGCTTGTGGATCGCTCGGTCTGAATCTTGCGCACTGAAACGGCGATGAATTCGCCTTTCCTGCATTTCATCTTGCTCCGCGCGCGCGGGTGGGATTTGTATCGGCCTTTCATGGGTGAGGGATGAGGCACGACTTACCGTCGCAAGCGTGGCGGCCGCAAAGGGCGCTGAGAGTCCGCCACTCCCATGGGGTGTTGGGCGCGTTCATCTTTAACCTTTGTCTGCTGCTCGCGCCGCTTTCGGCGGCGGCGGCGTATTTGATCATCGCACGCGACAACCTCTATGCTTACGAATTGTCCCCCGCCGGCGCCAGGATCGTCGCGGCCCGGGTAGAGCGCCTGAACGGCCAACTGATCCAACTCGATTACGACCGCGAGCGGCTCTGGGACGACCTCGTCGCGATGGAGTTAATGGCCGAGGACGTTGCCGCCGCGCGGGGCTTCTTGCTTTCAGCTCGCGGCATGTTGCCCGCGCGCAGCACCGCAGGCATGGCTCGGTCCCTCGCTCCCGAGGCGAGCGACGCCGAGATCGAATTGGCGGCGCTGCAATTGCTGACGCCGGGAACGCGTGCACGCTACGAGGAACTTGTTCCGCTGCTCTCGAAGAACGCGTCGAACACGGCGGTCGCAGCATCGCCCACACCTAGTTCAGACGAACGCGAGAACTTTGAATTGATGGCACGCGCGCTGCAAGCGCAGCCTGAGACAGATTCGCTGCAATTCGTTTTGACCGGCATGCGGCTCGGGCTCGCGGGCGAACTCGGACCGCGCGCGACAGCGGGCGCCGCGGTGCTCATCGAGGCCGCGAGGCGCGACGACTACCCGCTCGGCCTCGAAGCCGACGTGGCGGCGCTGCTTGGAAAGGCCGCTCCCCTGGAAGCTTTCAGAAGCGCTGCTCTGGTCAACGCCGGCAATGGCGACCCAGGAGCATTTGCGGCAGCCGGCCCTGCTTTCTCAACCTCCATCGACGCCGCGGCGATGGCGCGCGCCAAGGAAATGCTGACGCGGATCGGAGCGATGGCCGAGGCCTCCTCCCATAGCGGCGCCGTGGCGCTGCTCACGCATGCAAGCGGCTTGCGGGATTTGCCCCGCCTGCAATTGGTGGCTCAAGGCGCCGGCGACCGCGTCGCGGCGGCGGCAAAGCGACTTCAACGTGACGGCAGTTTGTTGGCGGCGGCTCGCGGCGAACTGACCATCACCCGCGATTTGGTGGCTGCGTTAGCGGTCGCGGCGTTGGCGCTCTTGGCCATGGTGGCGATCGTCGCCGCAAAAACCTTCCGCGCCGGACGGAAGCTCTTGGCGCGATCGCGCGATGACGACTACGCCGCCGATCTCGTTGAACTCGGCGGCAATTATTAAGCTCGGAACAATGCCAGCACGGCTTGCGGCTCGACATTGGCGATCGGTGCCGATCCCACTGCCTCCAGCCCCTGACGCACCTGCAACGCCAACAGACGCGCGCTTTCTGCATCCAGATCGGTGCGGACGCCAGCGGCAACGCGGTCGGCGGCGCTGAGGAACCCTTGGTGGGCTTCCAGCGCTTGGACGGTCTCAAGCAATCGGCCCATCGCCGTTTGCAACGCCTCAAGCGATCTCTGCACTGTTTGCGGCAATTCAAGATCGGCGATGTCGGCGTGCTTGGCGACGGCAATGATATCGTCTGCGCCGGGATCGTCCTTCAGGCGCAAATCGGCGCCGGCGATTGTCAACGGCGCCGCCTCGGGTTCCGCCTGCACCGTAACGCCCTCGCCCGCGAGCAATTTGGCGCCGCCGGCGATGGCGGCGTCGAGCTTTTGCGTGAAGGCCAGTAGCACGGCGTCGAGCTCGGCTTGCGAACCTCCCGAACGCGCTAGTGTCTGAACATTCACAAGCATGGCTTGCGCCTCATGGCCAATGGCGAGTGCGTGGTGCGCTTGGGCGACCCCGTCGCGAACGCTCTGGCGCACCGCAGCTAACGAAGCGCCACTCACACTGACACGATCCCCCGCAAAGGCCTCGTCGCGCCGTTGCGGCGTGATCGCTCCATTGCGTGCAAAACGGGTATCGGCGCCGAGCGCGCCCACGCCCGCCGCACCCGGCATAATGCTGGAAACCATGTCGTCTGCTCCTTCGGATCGCACGCCTAAAGCGTGCGGCGCGTTCCGCCGCAAACGTGTACAAAGCGTAAATGCGTTAATAGATCGTTAACAACACCTCGTCCGAAACGAATATTTTACTCTTTTTTTACGATTTTCCGACTCGCAAAATAGAACCGCGCCGACTGGAAGCCGGCGCGGTCTCATTTTTGGTTTGAGAGCGGAGCTGCTCTCTGGTTTTTTAGCGGAAGAAGGACAGCACGATCGACGGTGCAGAGTTGGCGATCGACAGCGCTTGCGCACCCAGCTGCTGCTTCACTTGGAGCGACTGCAAGCGAGCCGATTCCTTGGCGAGGTCGGCGTCGACGAGGTTGCCGATACCCGCTTCGATCGAGTCAGACAGCTTGCCCAGGAACGATTTCTGGGTGTCCAGCGCCCGCGACTGGGAACCCATTTGCGCCAGTTGCAGGTTGAGCGTGGTCGCCGCCGATTCGATGGCCGAAGCTGCGGCTTGCGCATTGGCGACGTTCGACAAAGTGAGCGCCGAGGTGACGCTGGCCAGCGCGCCAGCGCCGTCAACGGTGAAGTCGCGGTCGGTGACAGAGGTGGTCACGGCGGCGGAACTCACCGCGGTGGCGGCTTCGCCCTGACCGAGCCAGCTGCGATCGGTGCCGGTCGTTGTGATAGTCAATTCGTTGGTGACCGCGACCGCTTCAGCGGCGCGGTAGGTGAACTGGCCAGTGCTTTGGTTGTAGGACGCCGACACCCGACCGCCGGTCGCGGACGACACGCCAGCCAAGTAATCGGCGACGGTCGTGGTCGCGGTGATATCGACGGTGCCGATGGCGACACCGTTGAGTTCGAATGTCGTGTCGTCGGTGTCCGCAACGCTTTCGGTGCCGACAATGTAGCCCGACAGCGAGGGAACCGATCCTGCGACCGCAACCGACTGGATTTGACGGCCGGTGGACCCGGTGGAGAGGTCGGACGTCAACACATTGAAATTGGCGCCGCCAGAATTGACCAGATTGGCGCCGTTGAAGGTCGCCGCACCGGCAATCTGATTGATTTGCGAGCGCAGCGCGCTGAAATCGGCTTCCAAAGCCGCGCGCTGGTCGGTGGAGAGATCGCCCGCCTGCGCCGCGACAGCCTTGTCTTTCAATTGGATCAGCAGATCGGAGATCGATTGGCCGGCTGACAACGCGACATCGATGGTCGACGTGGCGCGATTGATGCCGTCTACCACCGAGCCGAGGGCAGCCATGCGGCCGCGCTGTTCTTGGGCGATGGCGAACACCGCGCCGTTGTCCTTGGCGCTGGACACTTTCAAACCGGTGCTGATCCGGTTTTGAACCGTGTCGAGTTCTTGGTTGGTCTTGTTGAGGCTCTGCAGCGCGACGAGGGCGCCATAATTGGTATTTACGCTAGCCATTGTTCTGGTCCTTCTGGACGGTGTTGCCAGCCATTTTGGCTGGTGGGGCGGTTGCGCGCCCCGTGACGCCGAACGACGTGCGCCCCCCACTGGAGAACAGCGCCGCTTGAGGCGTTAGTCATAAACAAAGGGGGTTAACGGTACGTTGACGGTACGGAACAATTACAACTGAAAGATCAGCGCGAGGCCAATCCTTCCATCATGGTGCGATTGACTTCGATGAGTGGCTCGATTTCGGCGCCGTCGCGCAGCACTTCACCAGAATAGCGCGCCACCCAGAGCGCGAGCGAAATGATCTGGCCGCGCAGCGCCAGCGGCAATTGGTTTTGCGGCAGCGAACAATCCGCCGCCAGCATCCCCCATAGCCTGCGGTTCGCGTTGAGCGCCTCGGCAACCTGCACGGCCGGCAGGCTCTCTTGCTTGGCGCGCGACAATTCGGCCGTCACTTGGCCAAAAGCCCGATACTCCAACTCCCGCGGCGACTCAGCCTGCGTGGCCACGCGCTGGTAGGCTTTGATCGACATCCCTTAACCCCAGACGCTCGGCCTCATAGGAGATGAGTTTCCGACAGCGCATCAACGCACGGTAGTATTCACGGGCTATTACTTCTTTGGAAACGCCTATGCATTCGACGAGAATTTCTGGATCGCGCACTGCGCCCATAAATTCGGCAAGGCGGGCAGCGAATTCGACGTACGCCTTTTCGCGGCCGTCTGCGTCCAAGTACATGAGCATGATCGGGAAATAGACGCGCCTAGCGGGCGTAACTGCATCTTCCGGCTGCATAATGTCCTTCTCACGCAACACCGACGCCTTGTTCTGCAACACCAAAGCAGCGCGCCGATCGCCATTTTGAACGACGGCGCCGTTGACGACGAATTTCTCGCCCGGCCGCAAAGAGAGTTTCAACGGCATTTTTTCCCGCCTTTCCTCCCGCTTCTGGGAGTCGCTGCGTCAAGGTCGCTAAGCTTGGTTAACGAGAGGTTGCGCGGGCGACCAAGCGGGTGCGCGAAATGCGTGTCGTTGTGGCCGCATTGGCCTGGAATGAGCGGTGAGCGAATTGATCGTCGCAAATCCGCGAACTATGTTCGTTGCGCGTTCGAACCAAAGCGAGCGCGCAGCAAAAACCCTAAACGAGGTCGCAAGGCCTGAGCCGCGACGCGCAGGCGCCGCAGCACAGCACAACCGCGCCCGCCGCAGAAGCGAAAGGAAAGCGCCCATGCCCAATGTCCTGGACGTCGCGCCGGTTCGTAAATTCGCCGCCCGCGCCGCCGCGCTGATCCCAAACGCGGCGGTAGCAGAACGGTACGAGAAATTGACGTTTGGGCGCATGCTAGCGGATGAGCGAAATTTCCATGCCGCCACCTACTGGGATGTGAAGCGCGGACCCACTTGGGCGCAAGAAGCGCATGCGAGAGACCAGGCGCTCTGCGTGTTCCGCCTTCACTCGGGCGCGGCAAACCGAGTGCGCACAATCGCCCGGCGGATCGCCAGAACCTGCTCACTCGCCGCGCTCGATCCAGCCAAGTTCGCGACGCACCTGACCCACATTGCCGCGGCCAGCGCCTTCCTCGAAAAATTTGCGCGCGCGGATTTCGCGACGGTTTCGCGCAAGGTGCTCGTCTTCTCACGTCTTTACGCCGTCATCGAGGACGAACTCGCATGCCAAAACCCGCGCGCCGAGATTGAGGCGACCTCCGGGCGAATTTGGCGGCGCTTGCGCACGGTGTCTGAATTGCGCCAGGTCGGACGCGAGTTTCACAATTGCCTTGCGCGCACGCCGCGCCACGCCTCCTACGGCGCGATGATCACCCGCAACACCGCTCAATTCTGGGTGTTGCGCGATGCCGCCGGCCTGGGCCTCATGGTCGCGTTGGTTCGGCTGTCCGATCCGGCGCGGTTTACCGAGGTGCGCGGCCCACGCAACGCCCACATCGCGCACGATAATCAAGATCTGGCGCTTCTCGCCAGCGCGCTCTCAATTGCCCCCCCCACTGCGCCCTCCCCCCGGCTCGACGCGGAACTTGAGACCATGCTGCGTTGGCTGCGCAACGATGCTGCCCGTACGGCGCTCTTGCGTCCGCTTGTCCGCGCCCCTTAAGTGAGCACGAGGCAAGGGAGCAAGCATGCGGTTCGAAGGCACCAAGGATTATGTCGCAACGGACGATTTGAAGATCGCCGTCAATGCGGCAGTGACACTGGAGCGTCCGCTGCTCGTGAAAGGCGAGCCCGGCACCGGCAAGACCATGCTCGCGATCGAGGTAGCCAAGGCGCTCGGCATGCCGCTGATCGAGTGGCACATCAAATCCACAACCAAGGCGGTGCAAGGTCTCTACGAGTACGACGCGGTGATGAGGCTGCGCGACAGCCAGCTCGGCGACGAGCGCGCGACCGACATCGCCAATTACATCAAGCGCGGAAAACTATGGGAGGCGTTCGAAAGCGCCGCACGCCCAGTGCTGCTGATCGACGAAGTGGACAAGGCCGACATTGAGTTCCCGAACGACCTCTTGCAAGAACTCGACCGCATGGAATTCTACGTCTACGAGCTCAATCGCACGGTGAAGGCGAAAGTGCGCCCGGTTGTGATCATTACCTCCAACAACGAAAAGGAACTCCCCGACGCCTTCCTGCGCCGCTGCTTCTTCCACTACATCCGCTTCCCCGACGAAAGCACGATGCGCGCCATCGTCGATTCACACTTCCCCGACATCAAGACGCGCCTAGTCAATGAAGCGCTGCAGATTTTCTATGACATGCGCAAAGTGCCAGGCTTGAAGAAAAAGCCTAGCACCAGCGAATTGCTCGACTGGCTCAAGCTGCTACTCACCGACGACATCGATCCGGAAACGCTGAAGCAACGCGATCCGTCAAAGCTGATCCCGCCGATGCACGGGGCGCTCTTGAAGAACGAAGCGGATGTTATGCTGTTCGAACGACTGGCGTTCCTGGCGCGCCGGGAGCAACGGGGGAACGGGAGTTGATTGCCATCGCCGCGGACTTCCTGAACCTTCGAATCGACAGCCGCCCCACCCCGTTCTAGCATCCGCCCGTGGGAGGAAAACGCATGCTGCGGCTTTTGTGTTCGCTCGCTTTGGCGTTGGCGGCGCCGGCCAACGCTGAGAATTCCGGCAACGGCGCGGATGCCGGCGCACTCGCGATCACGCCAGTCCCCGGATCGCAAACCATCATAGCGTCGGCGCATGCCGAAGGCGTGTTCGCCCCGGACGCGACCGAGGGCAGCGTGCGCCACCTGGGCAGCGGGCTTGTCTGCCATTTTCAGAGCGACGGCGCCGGCGGACGCATCGTGCTGTTCCCGGGTTTGCCGCGCGGCGATGACGTAGCCTGCGAGTTCGCCGATGGCGCTCACAACATCCGTCTCTACGCCACCCGCATGCCACAGCGCGCGTCGCTGCATGAGTTGATCGCTGCGGTCGAAACAGCGGTGCGTCGTTCCGCGCCGGACGCCGCGCCATACCCCGCCACCCTGCGCATCGCCAACAGCGCCGAACTTCCCGCATCGCGAAGCACGCAATACGTGCTCCCTGGCGAAGACGGCGCGCGCGACTATTTGCGCGTCAGCGTCGCCCAGATCGGCGCCTGGACCATCAAAATGCGCTACCGCGCGCCCGCGCCGGATGATGTGACAGCGCGACGGCTGGAAGAACGCTCGGAGCTGACCTGGCGCGGCGTGCTGGGAGAGATAGCGCGCTGACGAGGCGCGCTCCCTGTCCACCGCCTTGTTTTGAGCAGGCTAGTGGATTTGAAGTTCCGACCGCCAATGGGATCACGCTCAATGGGAACGTCCGACGCACCCTTGACACCCAATGAGTGCTATCGCAATGCAACTCGCGGGGAGCGTGCATGATCATCTCGCAGAGGCGCCAGTCCTTTGATGGCAAGGCCGTATTCATGCCCGACTGGATGCGCGCGCCGCTGTATCTTCAGGGGAACGCTCGCTGTTGGATCGCCCATCGACCGGCCGCCACCTCTCGCCGACAGACAATCTACGAAGTTGTGCTCTCCTCTATCGACAAAGAGCACTGGCCTCACCTTTGGAAACTGAAACTCACAACACGCGATGAAGCTGGGACCGCCGCATCGCTTTGTTCGGTCTTCGCCGCTCACGATATTGAAGTCTTGAGCGCCGAGAGCTCTGTCCACACGCTTAACCGCTACAATTCTATGTCGTTTATACTTTCGATGGCTGACTACCAAAACGAGCTTGACGGCGGCCACCAGCGTCACAGCGCGGTGAGCACTCATAGATTAGAGTTTTTGGAACTTCTGCTTATCTCCAGCATGAGCGGCCAGATTGTCTTTCACCGCAATGGCAAACCTCGCTTCGAACTGACTCCAATGCGTCTTTATTCGCAAATGGAGGCTGATCGGCTCGAAGCTATCGAAACGTATATGCACCCGGCGGAGCACGGTCGCGTGGAACTACCTGATCGGGTTTGCAAGAAAATTGCGCATTGCTGCGAGTCCCAGAGCATCTTCTTTTCCGGGGCGGTTGACACGGAAAACCGCGTAATCCGCATTCTCTTCTTTCCAGAAGGGTCCGCTGGCGTGGCCTACATTCAGGTCAGCGCATCAGAGATGAATACTAAAGTAATTCAGGCGGTTTTGCTCCACCTAAAAGCTCTTGAGGCGAATGTCATTCGCTTTCAGGTGAGGCGCGGATTGAACAACAAAGAGATCGTCGCCGGCTTCGCGATCAACGACCTCAGCGCGAGGGGAAATCTCGGGCCCGGGAGAATGGACCTCACGCTTGAGTCCACAACCGATGCGGTCTCCGCTGAGGTGCTTGTTTCGCAAATCCAGTCCGCAATAGAGAATGATGCAACGCTGACCGAGTACAACGCCCATGTCACCGACCACAAAATCTGAGCGCGACGACCGCCCAAAGACGAGCCGCGCGGCGGCCAAAGAAATATTTGAGTGCATTGATACGGCGGAAGATGCTTCAAGGACGCAAAGAGACGACGCGGGCGCCACTAGAAAAGCGAAAGATATAGATGAAGTGAGCTTCCAACGCCGTTGCCGCGAGGTGCTCGTCGGCGAGCTTCGGCGTCAAGCGCAAGTTCTTGAGTCGCTACCCAAGGTGTTCGTTTCCTATTCCGGCAGGGAGGATCCCTATTTTGAGACTGCCCGCAAGTTTTTCGATGCGAGGGGGTTTTGCGTCATGCACTGGCGGAGCCCAGACCGTACCGATGACTACATCCTCACAGACATCGCAAAGCGCATTGCGAGCTGCTCGTGTTTCCTAGGCATTTGGACGGGCCACTATTCCATGCACCGCAGCACCGCCTCCAACCCAAAGGCGGACATTCCGCGCGTTTGGATGCCGCTTGAACACGGGATTGCTGTCGCCAGCGGAGCGATATGCAAGCTCCTCGTGCATGAAGATGTCTATCCGGACTACATCAACGATGCGAACCTAGGCACGTACTATGGTGCGTTCGCCGATCAGGAGGCGCTCGAAAACCTTCTCGATGATGCAGAGAGGGCCTTTAAGGCCGAACTCGGCAAACGGCCGCCACGGTGGTCGCAGACCTCACCGGTTGACCGCAAATATATGCCGGGCGCATGAAGTCCCCCCATGTTCCAGCGCTTCTTCACTGAACTCCGCGCCGCGCGCGTGCCAGTCAGCCTCAAGGAATATTTGCTGCTGGTGGAGGCGCTGGAGAAGGAGGCCATCGATACCAACGTCGAAGATTTCTATTATCTCTCTCGCGCTGCCTTGGTGAAGGACGAAAAACACCTCGACAAGTTCGACCGCGTGTTCGGGCATGTGTTCAAGGGGCTGGAAAACACCGCCGAGGCCATCAACGCGGAAATCCCGGCAGAGTGGCTGAAGCTACTCACCGAGAAATTCCTTAGCGACGAAGAGAAAGCCCAGATCGAAGCGCTCGGCGGCTGGGACAAGCTGATGGAGACGCTGAAGGAGCGGTTGGAGGAACAGAAAGGCCGCCACGAAGGCGGCTCGAAATGGATCGGCACGGGCGGGACGAGCCCCTTCGGCAATGGCGGCTACAATCCCGAAGGCGTGCGCATCGGCGGGGGCGACAAAAAAGGCCAAGGCCGCGCGGTGAAAGTCTGGGACAAGCGCGAATATAAGAATCTCGACGACAGCGTCGAACTCGGCGTGCGCAACATCAAGATCGCGCTGCGGCGACTGCGCAAGTTCGCGCGCTCCGGCGCGCCCGATGAACTCGATCTCGACGGCACCATCAAGAAATCCGCGCGCGAGGGCTATCTCGACATCGTGCTGCGGCCCGAACGGCGCAACACGATCAAGGTGTTGTTGTTCTTCGATATCGGCGGCTCGATGGATTCGCACATCAGGCTTTGCGAAGAATTGTTCTCCGCAGCGCGCGCTGAATTCAAGCACATGGAATTCTTCTATTTCCACAATTGCCTCTATGAGAGTGTGTGGAAGGACAATCGCCGCCGCCACGACGAAAAAACCATGACATGGGATGTGCTACACAAATTCCCGCACGATTATCGCGTCGTGTTCGTCGGCGACGCCACCATGAGCCCATACGAAATCACCTATCCGGGCGGCTCGGTCGAACATTGGAACGAAGAGCCCGGCGCGGCATGGCTGCAGCGCGTAGCGCAAATCTACGAACGCTGCGTCTGGCTCAATCCCACCCCGCGCGCGCACTGGGACCACACGCCGAGCATCCAACTGGTGCGCGAAATAATCGGCGAAAACCGCATGTTCCCTCTGACGATAGAGGGGCTGGATGGAGCGATGCGGGAGTTAAGTCGGTGACGGATGAAGAACCCACGCAATCAAGGCGAATCCCAGGGACCGTGCTCTTGGCGCTGTTGATTGGCGCTTCCGCCTTGTTGTTGCTGTTTCTCGTTGTGGCGCCTCTTCTAAGCGAGTGGGCGAACGGCATCGTCACACGAGCCGTTGGCGCCACATTTTCAACAATGCCGGGAGAAACGCGATGGTTCGGTTATCTCATTTTTGCTTCGGGCATTGTGATGCTCAGCCATGCAGTGCGTAGGCCGGGCAAGGCCCACGAAGCCTATCATGGGCCTTACCGATGGCTGGGTACGCTTGCCGTATTTCCCGGCGTGTTCCTTGTGGTCGGCTACGCGTCAGGAACATTAGCGATCATGTACGCCCATGGAGATGCGAGCCTGGCCGGCATGCAGACCCCTAGCGCCAGGTCTTTCCTGCTGGTTACCTGGTACAATCTACTGGCGCCCCTCCTTGGCGACCTGCAAAGCGCTTTCGCCGTTGACCTTAATCCACTGGTGATGGCCGATCAAAACCTGGTCACCAAGTCCTATGTCTTCCTACTGCGGCTTGCTTCAACGTTGGCGATCGTGGTCGCGCTGGTGTCAATCTTCCGAGAAAAACCACGCAGCTAGCCCGCACGTTAGCGCAGGCACGCCGATCTTGGTCGCGCGCCGTACGAAAATCATCGGCGATGGCCCGCGCGCGTTCCAGAAGTACGAGGCCGGCGACCTGCTCTCCAGCCGCGCCGTCAGCATCCCGCTATTGCTGTTGAACAACGACCCAGATGCGCTGCGCGTTTTGCGAGAAGCAAGCGGGAAATCGAAGGTGAATCGCTGGGGATCTACTGCTCGTTCCAAACCAGCGCTGACACATCGTACCCAAGCCCACGCACTCGCGCCTCGAACATCGCCCGCTCCTCCGGAGTGATGCGCTCGGCGCGGGCGAGCACCCAGAGGTAGCGCCCGCTCGGCTCGCCGACGATGCTCCAGGAATAGTCCTCCGCGCGCTCGAGCACCCAATAGTCGCCCCAGAACGGGCCGAAAAAGCTGACCTTGAGTTTGCCCTCGTCACCGACGCCGACCCGGCGCGCGCGGCCCATTGCGTCTCGCGTGGAGCCATCGATGCGCGTGCAGACATTGTGCACTGAGATGAATCCGTCCTGGCGTAGGCGGTACTCGGCGCTGGCGCCCACGCAGCCGCGCTCAAATCCGTTGGGCAAGCGCGCTGCTTCGCGCCAAACGCCAAGATAGCGTTCGGTCTCAACGGAGGCGACCGGGAGCGGATTGGCGGCCGTTCGGTTGACCGGTTGCGAGGCGCAAGCAGCCAGGAGCATGAGTGCCGAAAGCAGAATGGTGTGGCGCATGGAGCTGTTACGCTTAGCAGGCGGCCCTGGTTCACCGGTGTGGCAGTGACAGGTACGCTAGCCGATTGAATCGGAGGAAAGGCATGGGTGGAGTGAGAACAGCGCTGGCCTGGTGCGCGGCTGCATTGTTTGCCTTCGGCCTCTCCACCGCCCACGCCGAAACCGTGCTGATCCGAGCGGGCCGCGTCATCGACGTGGCGGCCGGCCGCGTCCTTACCGATCAGTTGATCACCGTCGAGGACGGCCGCATCGCATCGGTCGGCGCTTTTCCAGCCACCGCCCCAGACGGCTTTGTGGATTGGTCCCCCTACACGGTGCTGCCCGGCCTGATGGACATGCACACGCATCTCGTGGGCGACATCACCTCCTCCAACGTCGCCGCGCCGCTGCTAAGTTCCGCCGCGCGCGACGTATTGATCGGGGCCGCCAATGCGCGCGCGACGCTTCGCGCCGGCTTCACCACCGTACGTGACGTTGGCGCCTATCGCGCCTTCACCGACGTGGCGCTGCGCGACGCCATCGCGGCGGGGCAAGTCGATGGTCCGCGCATGGTCGTGGCCGGGGCTTATGTCACCGTCACCGGCGGCGGCGGCGAAGTGACGGGGACCGCGCCCGATGTGGTGGTTCCCGCCGAGATGCGCCGCGGAATCGCCGACAACGAAGCACAAGTGCGCCAGCGCGCGCGCGAATTGCTCGCGGGCGGCGCCGATTTCATCAAGATTATCGCCACGGGCGCGGTGCTGACCGCAGGAACCACGCCAGCGGCTTCCGAATACACCGAAGTGGAAATCCGCGCGGCGGTGGAGGAAGCCGCGTCACGCGGGACTTTCGTGGCAGCGCACGCGCATGGCGCGGAAGGCATCCGCCGCGCGGTGCGCGCGGGCGTGCGCTCGATCGAGCATGGTTCCTACCTCGATGACGAAGGCATTGCGCTGATGCGCCGGCACGGAACCTACTTGGTGGCCGACGTCTATAATGGCGACTACATCGACGAAATCGGCCGCCACGACGGCTGGCCGGAAGAGGTTTTGCGCAAAAACCTGGAGACCACCGACATCCAGCGTCAGGCGTTCAGGCGTGCGGTGCGCGCGGGCGTCAACATCGCCTTTGGCACTGATTCAGGCGTCTACCCCCACGGCGAGAACGCGCGCCAGTTCGCTTACATGGTCCGCTACGGCATGACGCCGATGCAGGCGATCCAATCAGCCACTATAAACTCCGCGCGATTGCTTGGGCGTGAGGCCGAAATCGGCTCGCTACAACCCGGTCGCCGCGCCGATCTGATCGCTGTGTCCGGCGATCCGCTGGCCGATATCGACGTGCTGCGGACCGGGATTGTCGCTGTGATGAAGGACGGCGCGCTGGTGCGGGGCCCATGAGTTCGAACGTACATGCCGTGTCCGCGCGGATGAATTCCATCTGAACGCAAGCTTGCGCGCAAGTTCAGCGCTGCGAGCGCAACTTCCTTCCAACGCCAGGGAGGATCCATGTTTGCTTTCGCCGCCACCCGTGAACGCCGTGACCAAGGGCACAGTCGGATGCTTCGCGCCAAGCTACGTACTTCCGGCACGCAAAAGCCGAAGGACGAAGCCATGAACACGATCGCCGCCCGCACCGAAATTCTCTCCAGACTATTGCTGGCGGTGTCCAAATTCCATGCGGCCGACGAGAACCGCGCGCGCATGTTAGCGAGCATGGCGCTCGACCGCCTGCTCGATCGAGATCCTGGGCTCACGCATTTCTGGCAAGTTGCAGCCGTACTACGCGATGAGATCGAAACGCGCAGCGGAGCGATCTCTCCTCCCCTCCGCGCCACGTGCATCGCCGCCTAAATTTCGGCGGCTGAAACCTCGGACGCGGCACGCATCTCCTCCCGAGCGCCGCGTCCGTGGTCGTACATGTTCAGTTTCGGGACGCTGGAAAGCCGGCACAACGGCGCTCAAACCCCCGCCAGCCGGTGTCTGTTCTCACAATTTCTCCCCTGGGGCGATTCTTTGGGCCAAAACCGTTCTCTACCCGGTACAAGAGTTGCTGTGGACATTGCGTGGAGAACTGCAGGCTTTCCTG
>CADEDG010000069.1 GCA_902826035.1 uncultured Alphaproteobacteria bacterium | reverse complement strand
GCGCGCGCGCGATCACTTGCGCCATGGTGAAGGTCTTGCCCGAGCCGGTGACGCCGAGCAGCACCTGGTCCTGCTCGCGGCCTTCGAGGCCCGCCATCAAATCGGCGATGGCGGTCGGCTGGTCGCCGGCCGGTTCGTAAACGCTGACCAGCTTGAACGCGCGGCCGCCCTCGAGCTTCTCCCACGCGCGCTCGGGCCGGTGCGGGGTCCAGATCGCTGCGGTGCTGTCGAAAACGGCGTGCGCGTCGGCGACGCCCGGCGGTTGGGAACGAGGCATGAACGCAAAATAGGTCGCGCCGCGGGGATGCGCCAGCGTCGCGTCGGCGCCATGTACTGGCGCACGCTAAAGTCAGTGGAGACGGGATCATGGAAAAGCGCGAACTGGGCCGGGGTGGCCCGAAACTGAACCCGGTCGGTCTCGGCTGCATGGGGATGTCGGCGTTCTACGGCCCGGCGATGGCACAAGCGGATGTTAACGCGCTGATCGCTCAGGCCATCGATCTCGGTGTCGACCATTTTGACACCGCCGAACTCTACATGACCAACGAGGAGCAGCTCGGTGAGGCCTTCGCCGGCAAGCGCGACAAGGCATTCATAGCCACCAAGTTCGGGCCGGTGATTGATTGGTCCACGGGACGGCGTCTCGGCGTCGATGGCTCGGAAACCAATATGCGCCGCGCCATCGAGCAATCGCTGACGCGGCTTCGGACCGATCATGTCGATCTCTATTACCTGCATCGCCCCGACAAAAACCGCCCGATCGAAGAGACAATCGGCGCGATGGCAAAGCTGGTGGCGGAAGGAAAGGTGCGCGCGATAGGTTTGTCCGAAGCAAGTTCAGAGAACATCCGCCGCGGCGCCAAAGTGCATCCGATTGCGGCGATCCAGACCGAATATTCGATCTTCACGCGCGATGTGGAAAACAACGTGCTTCCAGCCATCGCAGAGGTTGGCGCTTCGCTGGTGGCATACTCGCCCTTGGGGCGCGGCATGCTGACGGGCGCGTTTTCCGTGGACGCAGCGAGTGAACGCGATTTTCGGCGCATGTCGCCGCGTTTCGCCGGCGATGCGTTCGAGGCCAATCGCGCTCTGGTGCGCGAGATCGAGGCGCTCGCGGCGGAGAAAAACGCCAAGGCCGCTCAGATCGCGCTCGCCTGGGTGCTCGCGCGCGCGCCGAACATTCACGTCATTCCAGGCACCACCAAGCTCAACAACCTGCAGAGCAACCTGGGCGCTGGAGGTGTGACGCTCGGTGAAGGGGATATGGGTCGTCTCGGCGCGCTGGCCGAGCGGGTGACGGGTGAGCGCTATGACGAGGCGGGGATGCGCGCGTTGGACACCGATTAACGAGATTTTGCAGCGCGTTAGCGGTCAATCCTGATCCGGGCGGGCGCCTAAGCCGAGGTGGCGATTAGCTTTCGCGACGAATCCGGTGCGCGGCCCCATGGCGGGGGGAAAGCATGAAGCTGCCTAGGGCGGCCCGGCGCACGGTAATGGTGTCGCCAGGCCGGACATTGCGAACGGATTGCGGATCGACCTGCGTCCAAATTTGGCCGTTGGTCATCACGAAGCGGTGCCGACCATTCGCTAGCTCGACCACGCGCGCCACTTCCATCTCGACATTCGCGATGTCAGCCTGCGCGCCTTCCGTGCCGCCGAAACCGGGAATCAGCGTGGCAAGGCTAGGAAGATGGAAGCCGAACGCATCGCGTTCGATGGTCGCCGCCTGAGCGCGATCGACGGCCACGATTTGCCCTTGGGTCTCAGCTTGTCGCAGTCGGTTGATCGCGCGGTCGTAGCAGTCAAGCCGCGCGGCGTCCTCCGCGATCTCGACGCAGCGATAGGCGGCGGAGAGCACCTCAGGGGTATTTTCAGCAGGTGTCTGGGCGGCGGCCGGAAGCGATAGCGACACCAGCACAGCAAGCGCGACGATACGCATCCCAAATCTCCGTGATTTCAAGCTTTTACCGCTCATTCGAGCGGGGCGAACCCCTATTAATGGAGCGCGCGCGTTTTGGCTAGGGGCGAACCATTGCGGGCGGCTAACGGGTCCTTGGCGACCAACCGAGGAAACGTCTGGGGCAACGGCGCCACACTCTCATCACAACATCGTCAAAACTGCGGTGTTCGTGTAATGTTCCAGCTAAAATCGGCGAACGGCATTTGACCTTGGTTAAAATGTGTCGTTAGCGTTTCAGCACCATGGCGGGAGTCGAACCAAAGCCGAATTCGGCGCGGCCCCGTTACGTTCGAGCGATTTCCTCGTTCGGATTTAACCAGGGGTTCGCGCTGGAGTGTCCAGCCGAGACCCAGTCTTAGGGGGTTTTGGAATATGTCATCGAAAAAGACACAAAACGGACAGCGCAATGCGCTCCTGCTGGGGGCCTCTGTGTTCGCCGCCGCCGCCATGGGCAGCGCCCCGGCGTTGGCCCAAGACGCAGCGGATAGCGAAGAAGATGTGATCGTGGTCACCGGCTCGCGGATCGCGCGGCCTGGCCTGACGAGCGTCAGCCCGCTGACAACTGTCGGCGAAGATGAAGTCACCTACAGCGGCGCAATTGGCGTCGAAGAATTGCTCGACAACCTCCCGTCCGTGGTCGCCACCTTCGGCCAAGGCGTGGGCAACGGCTCGATCGGCTTCCCGACCGTCTCGCTGCGCGGCCTTGGAACGGTTCGCACGCTGGTTCTGGTCGATGGGCAGCGCATTATGCCGGGCGACCCCAGAATCCCCGTCGCGGATTTGAACAACATCCCGTCGCAACTGGTTGAACGCGTTGACATCATCACCGGCGGCGCCTCCGCCGTGTACGGTTCGGACGCCGTCGCCGGCGTTGTGAACTTTGTCCTTCGCGATGATTTTGAAGGCATCCGCTTAGACGTTGGCCACAGCTTTGCCTGGCACGAAAATCACAACAGCCACATGCAAGGCCTGATCGCAGCCAAGAACACTCAGATCGCGGCGATCAATGGACCCCTGATCACCTATCCGGATGAAAGCACCGACGCCGAGACGTTTGACGCAACCATGGTTATGGGCGTCAACACCGCTGACAATCGCGGCAACGTAACGGGCTACATCTCGTACCGCCGCATCGATCCGCTCACGCAAGATCAACGCGACTACGGCACGTGCTCGTTGGCGACCACCAATATCGGCGGCCCGGTTTACAACACGCACTTCTGCTTCGGTTCCGGCAACAACGCCTACGGGCGCTTCCAGCCCGGCGGCGGCGCTGACCTCATCAATAACCCGGACGGCACCAAGACCTTCCTTGGCGCGGCTACCGTGTTGTTCCCTGGAACAACTGTGGCCAACGCCACGGCGTTCAATTTCGCGCCGTACAATTATTACCAACAGGACGACACCCGTTACACGGCGGGGATGTCTGGTCACTACGAAGTGAACCCGATGTTCGAGCTGTACACGCGCTTGATGGTTCAGGAAAATACCTCGACGTCGAACATCGCGCCGAGCGGTCTCTTCCTCGGCGGCGGTCGGTTCGCGATCAACTGCCAAAACCCGCTCGCTTCTGCGGCGCAATTGGCCGCGATCTGCGTTGGACCGAACGTGGTCGCCAACCCGGATGCGCCGGGAACGATCCGTCGCTTGCTCAATGCCGCCTATCGGTTTGCGAGTTCGCCGCGGATCACCCAGACCGACCACCAGACCTTCCAAGCGATGGTTGGCTCGAGGGGCGATCTCAACGACACCTGGAGCTATGACTTCAGCATGCAATACGGCAAGGCGGTCTATGAGCAATTGACGCGCGGCGACCTCTCGGTCACCCGCATCAATAACGCTTTGAACGTCGTGTTGGATGGCGCTGGCAACCCGGTCTGTGCGAACGCTGTCGCCCGCGCCGCTGGCTGCGTGCCGTTGGATATCTTCCAAGCGCTGAGCGCTGGCTTGACCCCAGCCTCTGTGGCGTACGTCACGACAAACGCCTTCCAGGTCGGCTCGACGACCGAGAAGATCGCTAACTTGTCGTTCACGGGCGACCTCGGCAGCATCCGCTCGCCTTGGGCATCCAACCCGATCGGTCTGGCTGTTGGTTTGGAATACCGGAGTGAAGCGCTTGATTTCCGGGTTGACCAACAGTTCAACTCCGGCGATCTCGCTGGTTCCGGCGGCGTCACGAAGCCGAACAGCGGCACCTTCGATGTGTTCGAAGCCTTCATGGAAGCCCGGGTTCCGATCGTCGAAGACCAACCGTTGTTTGACACACTTGCGGTCGAAGTCGGTTTCCGTACTGCCGATTACTCCACGGCGGGCCGGGCTGACGCCTATAAGGTCCTCGGAGAATGGGGCCCCACGGAAGACATCCGGTTCCGCGCCGGCTTCAACCGTGCGGTGCGCGCGCCGAACGCAGTGGAATTGTTCACGCCGCAATCCGTCGGATTGTTCGCGGGGCAAGATCCTTGCGCTGGGGCGAACGCAACCACGGTCGCAGGCTGCGCGAACACCTTCGTCGGCGGCAACGCCAACCCGTTCTTCGGCATTTCGCCGGCTTGCCCAGCCGGTCAGTGCAGCACGTTGGCCGGTGGTTCCGATACCCTCGAAGTTGAGAGCGCGGATACTAAGACCCTTGGCTTTGTGTTCACGCCGCGCTTCCTGAGCGGCTTCAATGCGACGGTCGATTGGTACAACATCAAAGTCACCAACCCGATCGGAACCGTTGGAAACAACGTGATCCTGACGCAGTGCCGGATAAACAACCAGTTCTGCAACCTGATCCGCCGCAGCACGTTGGACGGCTCGCCCTCCGGTATCGTCATCAACGGTCCCGCGGACGGCTACGTCATCAACGCCAACCTGAACACCGGGTCGATCGAGACCACAGGTCTGGACGTGGGCGTCAACTGGAGCGTCGATGTCGGCAGCATGGGCGGCCTCAGCTTCAACTTCCTGGGAACGAAGGTTCAGGAATTTGTGATCGAACCGTTCACAGGCGGCGGCTCATACGATTGCGCCGGGATCTACGGAACCACTTGCGGAACCCCAACTCCGGAATGGCGCCACACGCTCCGCACCACCTGGGAAACGCCTTGGGATGTCTCGCTGTCGCTCAATTGGCGGCATATTGGCGAGGCCGGATTTGACCAGAACTCGACAAATCCGTTCCTGACCGGTCCCGGAACCACGATCGATATCCTGCCGAAGTTCGATTACTTCGATATTTCGGGGACCTGGAACATTAATGAAAACCTGCGCTTCCGCGCTGGTATCAACAATGTCGCCGATAAGGATCCGCCGGTTGTGGACTCCAACTTCCAAGGTATTTCCGGACCTCCGTTCGGCAACGGCAATACCTATCCGGGCACCTACGACTCCCTCGGGCGCGTGGTGTTCATGGGCCTGACCGCCGACTTCTAATCGCGGCGATAGGCTTCATCTAAGTGCGGGCGGCGGTCCTTGTCGGGGCCGCCGCCCTTGCTTTAGGGTTATGCCTCTATCTTGGAGCGTGCGGTGGATAGAGCGGTATCTCAGGAGGAGCTTCAGGCGCTGAATCGCGCCGCTGCTGAAGCCATGGACGCGGGGGACTTTGGCGCCGCGAGGAACTTGTTGCAGCGCGTGCTGGCAAGCGTTCCTGGGAACCCCGCGATCCTGCTCAATCTCGCTTCGTGCTGTATTGGCGCGAAGGACGCCGCGGGGGCTTTTGCCGCGCTTGATCAAGTGCTCCAACAGGACGGTCGAAATTTTCACGCTCTGCTCATGAAGGCCTCTTTGATAGAACAGCAGGGGGCTCCGCGGCAGGCCGCTGAATTATATGGCGCCGCCATCGCGCAGGCGCCGCCAGAGAGATTGCTAGACCCCAATTCGCAACGAATGCTGCACCACGCGCGCGACACGCACCGTCGCCATGTAGAGGAATTGGAAGCGTTCATTCGACAGAAGCTCGGCGCGACTGCTCGTGCTGTTTCGACCGCCGAGGGGCGTAGAATTGACAGCTTCCTGGCCACAACACTTCGCACCCGCCGGCGTTTCCAGCAGCAGCCAACGGATTATTTTTTCCCAGGCCTCGCCGGGATCGAGTTTTACGATCGAGACTTGTTCCCCTGGCTCCCCGACCTAGAGGCGAGCACCGCTGCAATCGGGAAAGAACTCGCTGAAGTCTTAGCGGTAGGCATCGACGATTTCTCACCCTACGTCGATTACCCGGACCATCTCCCGCTGGATCAATGGGCTGGCCTTAACCATTCCCGGAGGTGGAGCGCATTCCATTTGCTTCAACAAGGCAAGCCAGTCGCGAAGAATGCCGGCCGCTGCCCCAGCACAATGGCGGCGCTAAAAGGCCTACCGCAGCCAGCGATAGCTCTCCGGTGCCCGGCGGCGATGTTTTCGGCGCTGCAGCCGCGAACTCGCATACCCGCCCACACCGGCGTCGCCAATTTTCGCCTGGTGGTGCACTTGCCCTTGATCGTGCCGCCTGGGTGTGGCTTCCGCGTTGGCGGTGAAACTCGTGAGTGGCGAGTGGGCGAGGGGTGGGTTTTCGACGACACGATTGAGCATGAAGCTTGGAACGACAGCGATGAGGTTCGGGTGATTTTTATATGCGATATATGGAATCCAAGCCTGTCGATTGCGGAACGCGAGATGATCGCCGAGATCATAGCCGCGAGTGACGAGTACAACGGAGTAGTTCCCGTGCAGGGACTCTGATGAAACCCAAAGGAAACGAGATTTGTCATTGACCCACGGAGACACGACTGGGGCTGCGGAGCATTTGCGTGCGGTAGACGCAGCGCTAGCCGCGCGTGATATGGAACGTGCGATCGAGTTGGCGAACAAGGCGCTGGCGATGGGCGTCGAGACTCCGTTGTTGTTGAATCTCTCCGCCTATGCAGACGAGTTGCGGGGTGACTATGACCAGTCGCTGAGCAAGCTTTCTCGAGCTCTAGCGAGGGCGCCGCGCGATTCCTCCATCGTCGCCAGCATGGGAGTGTGCCTTTCGAAACTTGGCCGCGCGCAGGAGGCGCTCGCTGCATTTGACGCTGCTATTCAGATAAATCCGAATTACGCGATGGCCCATAGCGGGCGTGGCCTGATGCTTGCGGCGCTGATGGATGTTGAGCCCGCGCGCGAGGCGCTTGAGCGCGCCGCTGCGTTGGACCCTGGGTTCGCGGAACCCGTAGCAGCCTTGGCGGGCTTGGCTAGCGATCGTGGCGACTACGATTCCGCGAGAACCTATGCAACGCGCGCCTTACAGCTCGATTCGAACCAACCCACAGCGACCCTGGCTTTGGCGTACCTTGACCATCGCGACGGCCGCAACGATGCGGTCATCAGTCGGTTGCAGAGGTTGTTTGCGGAGAGCAATTTAACCACCCTGCATCGTGCGAACGCCCAATTGCTTCTTGCCGACGCGCTTGACGCTGTGGACCGAACGAGCGAAGCGCTTGAGGCATATCAAGCAGGCAACGCTGCGATACGCGATACGCATTCTCGAAATGCCGAGAGAATAGGGCTTGAACTCGGCGTGGAGTATTGTCATCGGCTCCACGCGTTCTTTGAGGCGGCTCTTACGCGATCTTGGTTGCCGATTCCCGTTGCCGAGGGCGAGAGCGGTATAAAGGGGCATGCATTCCTGGTAGGCTTTCCTCGGTCTGGAACCACACTGCTTGAGCAAGTCCTGGCCAGCCACCCGGATGTTGTGGCGTTGGAGGAAAAGCCGCCCCTGGCCGAGTTGCAGAGCGAATATTTCGACGATGATGCCGCGCTCGCCCGCCTGGCTGTCATGGATTCCAAGACGGCGATAGCTGCACGAAAGCAATACTGGCGTCGGGTTCGTGAGTTTGGAGTGGAGCCGTCTGGAAAGGTCTTTATTGACAAGCTTCCGCTGAGCACTCCATTCTTGCCACTTATCGCGAAGCTGTTTCCGACAGCCAAGATCATTTTCGCTCGCAGGGATCCACGAGATGTCGTGGTCAGCTGCTTCAGACGACGCTTCCGCCAAAACGCGATGATTTTGGAGTTCACAAGCATTGAGCGCACCGCACGCTTGTATGACGCCGTGATGCGCCTCGCGGAACTCTATTTCGCCAAGCTTCCGCTCGATGTTCATATTTATCGGTACGAGTCTCTGGTGGAGGATTTCGACTCCGAGGCAAAGTCCTTGTGCGCATTTCTCGGCCTCAAATGGGATGCAGCGATGCGAGACTTTGCTGAGACCGCCAGGAAGCGCGATGTGCGCACCCCAAGCGCACCACAAGTCAGACGCGGGCTATACAAGGAAGGCGTAGGTCAGTGGCGCCGTTATTCTGAAGGATTGACGAGCGTTTTGCCGATACTTCGGCCATGGGTAGAACGCTATCGATATCCGAAGGACTGAGTTGGCGCCGGTGGACGTTCGCTAGGCGCGGAAGGGTCTGTCGTGGATCCACTGGGAAAGTATCCACTTCTCGCCACGCGTTATTTTTAGACCTGCGTGGAGGCTCAGTTTTTCCTGCTTGTTGAACTGATCGACGTGAGCAAAATAGATGGCGTCCCCTTTGGCGCCCTTGGCGCGAAAATTGACCCTCGGGAAGTCCAATTCCCCACCCACGTATTCGTCGTTCAGGTACAATAGAAACGTGACAACCCTGTCCCCTTGATACCCCCCGGGCCCGCCGTACCCTTCGGTTCCATCGACAAGGCGGTCGTAGTGCGCCTTGATCTCTTCGCCCTCTGCATAATGGAATACTCGCGGGGGTTCCATCATAGGCGTTGGTATGCCAGTGGCGGCTGCAATTCGTTCGCGGAGCATCAGCAGCACAACGTCAGTGTTGACGATATCGAATTGATAGTCGCTGCACGTTCGTGTGGGGTCGAATTCAGTCCGCTTTGTCGCCCCGCTGTACATGGTGGCTCGTTGCAGCCTTCCGCGCGCCCTTTCGATAATCCAGTCACAAACTTTCGGGGAGACAAAATTCTTCACCAGTCGGATACGCGGGGCTTCAAGCAAGGACTGTTTTTTGGGTGTGATCGCCCAGACAGCTCTGTCGATGGCCCCCCGAAGATTGGCCCACTTCCCGGAATCGTCGCCGGAGCTGGACGAGTCACTTTGCTCTGAAGCATCCCGCGCCAAAAGCAATAATTGGGTTTGGGCGCGGGATGATCCACGCTGCGCCGCCTGCTGCAGAAAATCGAACGACTTGTCCCAATCTTGCGGCATCCAGGCGCCAGCGCCAGAAAGAGTCGCTAAAATGGCGAGCGCCTCGCCGTCGCCCAACTCGCTCGCTCGGTGGAGCCAGGCCATTCCTTCCTGTGGCGCTGGCGATATGCCATTGCCAACCAGAAGGCGCGAGCCCAACTCCGCCATTGCCGAAGGGTTCCCGGCTTCAGCATCTCGCGCCAGGTCCGGTGAAAGCTGATTGTCGACTGGGGCAGGTTCGGCGGACATAGGCGAATGTTAGCTCGGAGAGCTTCACTTGCAAGGCATGGCGGGCAACGGGAGCAGACTTTGAAACCGCAACTCTGAAGGCGAGAATCGCGCGCGTCCTTTTCAGGTTAAACCGTTCAAAAAACTCGCGCCCGATCACGAACCCATTGTGAGAGGATCCATTTTTCTCCCCCTCTCGGCGGGAGGCCGGCATGAAGGGTCAAGCGGTCCACTTGCCCCTGGCTGTCCACATTGGCGAAATAGAGGGCGTCCCCGCGGCGAGCGCGGTGGCGGTAAGGGATAAGCGGAAAGTCCGTTTCGCCCCCGTCAAAATCATCGTTGAGGTAGACTAGGAAGGTCGCCAATCGCTGGCCCTCCTCGGCAACTTGAGCCGCGCCTGCTGGCTCCCCGGTCTCAATGAAATCGAAGTGCCGTTCGAACGATTGCCCCGGCGCATAATGGAATACTTTCGTCGCCTCCATCGCAGCGCTGGACAACCCCGTAGCCGTCGCTATCCGCTCTCGCAGCAGGAGTAAGATCAAGTCGAGTTCAAGCAGCCCAAACGTGCTCTCGGAATTTGTACGGCCACTTTCTCTCGCCGCTGTCGCAGCTGAGCCGGAATAATCGAATACCACCGCAGGCGCTAGCATAGGCGCCGCACGCTCCTTCAACCAATCGCATATTTCGGGAGCAAGAAAATGCGCTATCGACCGTATTCGGGGGCTCTCGCTCACCACATGCTTGGCCGGAACGGTCAACCATGCCGAGACGTCTACTTCGCCACCATGCGGCGCAAGGAGCGCCATTTGGCGCTGCGCCAACGGCCAGCCATTCGCAGCGCCAAGTCGCAACAAATTTAGCGCCTTGGGCCAGTCTGGCGGCTTCCCGCAACCGGAAGCCGCGAGCGCCGCCAAAAGCATTGCGGCTTCCCCGTCCCCGTCCTCCATTGCTGCCTCTAGTGCGGCCTCCGCTAGGTGGGGCGCAGATCCAGGCAGGGAAAGCAGCCTCTTTGCTTGCTGCACGAGCAGTGCGCTCTTGTCCGTGGTCATATGTATTGTCCCTGGCTAGTAGGGGAGGCATGCCGACCGTACTTGAGAACGCCGCGTCTCAGCGATATTTTGCGGCGTTGGTTCGGCGGCGCTTGGGGAGGGATGCCTTCGAGGCGTTCGCATCATACTTCTATCGAAACTCCGAAGGCAGATTGTTTGAACCCCGTCGCTATCCTTCAGTCGAGCTACCAACGGTTCCTTGCCGGAGATTTGTACGGGGCGGAGGAAACTCTTGCGCCGCTCCTGGCTGCACCGAGCGCCACTCCGCAAGCACTCTTGTTACTCGGGATCATCAGAAATGCCCAGGGGCGCGTTGGGGAGAGCGAAGCTCTGATGCGCCGCGCTGTGGCGGCTGAGCCGGGTGATCCCGAGGCCCACTACAATCTCGGAAATGTGCTGGCTTTGGCCGGTCGTGTCGTGGAGGCAGAGCAGTGTTTTCGACACGCACTGAGCCTAGCCCCGGGGATGGATGCCGCGCGTCTAGGATTGGCCCACACCCTGGTTGAGCAACAGAAAGCAAGTGAAGGCGAGGTCGAGATTCGCGCTTGCCTGACGGGCGCGCGGCGACCCTTGGCTGGATTGCGGGCGCTGGCGCGTCTCTTGGCCAATCAAGGTAGATTTGAAGAAGCGCTCGATCTGTTGGATGAGATAATAAAAATCGAGCCGAACGACGCGCAGGCTCGTTTCGATCGAGCCTCTGCGCTTCATAAATTGGGTCGGTCCAATGATTCTGTGGCCACGCTTGAGGACCTGGCTGGTCGTTCGGGCGGCAAACGGACCTACGTGACGCTTGGGGCGGTACTCAACGAACTCGGGCGCACGGGCGAGGCGGAAGCTTGGCTTGTCGAGGGAGTGAAGGCGAATCCTTCGGATGCCGAGTTGCATCGTGATTTAGCACGTGTGCGCTGGTTGCGAGGAGAGCCCCCCAACGAATTCGCGCGAAATATTGAGCGTGCAGTGGTCGATTACCCGAGCGACCCAGGACTAAGGATCACTTGCGCCGAATTGTTTTACCGCGCGGGTCGCCTGCCGGATGCAGAGGCAATGGTGCGCCAGGGCCTCGAACTCCAACCCGAAAATGGACCGCTCCTTGGCATGTTGGGGTTTCTGGAAGACGAGAGCGGTCGGCCGTCAGACGCGGCGGCCACATTGCGCCGGGCCATGGCGATCGCGCCAAGCGAAGATCGTCGAAAGTTATTGGCGCATGCGTTGATGCGTTTAGGCGATGCTGACGCGGCGCTTGAGCAAATTCAAATGGGTATGAAACTCGCGCCTCTCGACCAGATGTGGCTGGCGCACTTGGCGACAGTGCAAAGAATGCGGGGAGGCCCGGAGTTCGAGCGCCTGTATGATTTCCAGCGTTTTGTTCGCACCGTGGATTTGGCAGCGCCTTCGCGTTTCGGCGATCTCAGTCAGTTCAATGCTGCGCTTGCCGAGCGATTGGATGGTTTGCACGTGCTCTCGCAGCATCCTCTCACCCAATCGCTGCGGCATGGAACTCAGACCCCGCGTCCACTTACGGAAGTCGATGACGAGCTCATCCAAGAGTTTCTAGCGATGGCACTCCACGCAGTGCAAGATTTTGCGTCTGGGTTAGCGGATGACCCTGAACATCCGTTCCTTGGGCGACGCGGGCGCGGCGTCAAGTTCGCGGGGGCCTGGTCTGTTCGGCTCCAACCGGGCGGGCGGCACGTCAACCATGTGCATCACGAGGGATGGATTAGCTCGGCGTATTATGTCCGCCTACCACCGCCCGCGCCCGATCAATCCAAAGCCGGTTGGTTAAAGTTTGGGGAGCCGCGTTTACCAATACCGGGCTGTCCACCCGCTCATTGGGTGGAGCCAAGAATAGGCAGGATGGCGCTGTTCCCGTCATATATGTGGCATGGCACAGAACCATTTGAGCGCGACGATCGATTGACAATTGCTTTTGATATAGTGCCAAGCCATTGACCTCACTGGTTTGGTTGCGTTCAGGTGAGTTAGGGGGCCAGCGTGAGCCGTTTGCGAGACATCAATGTAGTGAAGGTCAATGGCAATTACGGAATAACGTTCAATGGGCCTAATATTATGATGCCGTCGGGCGCGCCGTTTGCTGTCAAGTCGAAGAAGCTTGCCGAATTGTGTGCAGGCGAGTGGAGCGCTCAGGGCGTCGCTGTTGAACCGGATACGATGCCGATCGTTCGCCTTGCGAACGTTGCGCTTGATCGCACCTCCATTTCGCGTGCCGACATGCTGGCATTGATAGCCAAGCACGCTGAAAACGATTTGGTTTGCCAGCGCGCGGCCACCCCCGAGCTGCTCGTTCGGCGCCAATCGGAGGTTTGGGATCCATTGTTGCGTTGGGCGAAATCTCGCCTGAAGTTTGATCCGAAGGTTGGAAGCGGGCAGGCGGCGCCCAAGAACGACGCCACGCCCATAACAGACGCGGCGGGAAAGCTCGACGATTATCGTCTGGCCGCGCTTGCGCAGGCGGCGGCGTTGGCGGAATCCGCAACCGTCGGTTTTGCGTTGGTGCTTGGGCACCTGTCTGGCAGGGGGGCGTTTGAAGCCGCATTGCTCAATCGGCTATACGAACTTGGAGGCGGCGCCGCCGACGCTGAGGACCGCCGAAAATTTGAACACTTGGCGAGAGAGTTTGAGGCCGTGCAGGTGTTCGTTGAAGCGCTTTGAATCGACTGCTCACCAAGTAGTTTGAGCGTGCATTTGCTCGCGAGGCGATAGCGTAACAAAGGAGGGCGCGGTGTTTTTGGAAATAAAAAACCTCCTAACAGATGCTGAACTAACGCACCTTCAAGCGCTGTCCGCGCGCTTAAAGTTTGTCGATGGCCGGGCAACAAATGCTGAGTTCGACCAGAAACATAATCTTCAGGTGGATCACTACGATTCCGGCTACGCAGAATCTGCCAAGGTCGTCGCCGACGCATTGGAACGCTCCCGAGAATTTCGTGATTTTGCATTTCCTAAGCGCGTGGCCACGCCGTTGCTGGCTCGATATGAACCTGGCATGAAGTACGGGGCCCATGCGGATGCTGCCTTCCTGCCGCTGCCCGATGGTCCTTTGCGATCGGACATTTCGTGCACATTGTTTCTCTCTGACCCAAGGTCCTACGAAGGTGGGGAATTGGTGATCCACCTTGGGGTGCGGGCCTTGCCGCTAAAGGCTGAGCCTGGCAGCGCAATTCTTTACCCATCGACCACGCTTCACGAGGTGGCGCCTGTGCGAGCGGGAGTACGCCTTGTTTCGCTCACGTTTATCGAGAGTCAAATTCCCGACGAACAGGAGCGCGCCATGCTCTATGAACTTGGCGAGATAAACGCGCTTGAAGGCGCCAACATGAACTGGCTCAATCGCATGCGCTTGGAGGTCGTTCGGCAAAACCTGACCAGAAAATGGTCGCGCTAGCGGTCTCGCCGTTAGGGGCGGTCCGTTACCCGAAGTGCGGGAACGTCGCCCCACAATCGCTCGATTTCATCAACCCAGGCCAGGCCACGCCTGATTTCCTCACGCATCTCCACGCGGGCTTGCGCTAAAATTTGTGCGCGATCGTGAGGTGAGTAAGCGTGTTCCGGGGCTTTGGCGTAGCGCCGCCAAACCGGATTGCTCATTGTATCGGTAAAAAAATGCTCTGGAGCGTTGAGCCGAAGGTGGGCGCACACCCTGCGCAGCGTTGGCTCGGGGGCGGCGAGCAGCTGCTCGAAGTCAATTGAAAGCAGCCGTTCCCCCCCGGCATCGGCCAAAGCTCTCTCCGTCAGTCGCTCCACGGCCCAGCTCATAGCGGCCAACTCTCCGATGCTCATGGCGTGCACCGGCGTCGGCGGCTTGACGCCAAAGCGGATCAAACGCCGCATCCGTTCGCTCGCATGGCCACGCAGATCGAGGGGGGAGTTTTCGCCTGCAAGCAGGGTGGCCAGGTAGGGCTCGATGGACAAGTGAAGATGCACAGCCCGCGCCGTTGGGCAGGCGCGCAGCAATTCCGGGCCGAGTCGCGCCGTGGCGCTTGTCGCCTTAACGATGCTCGTGCTCGTGTCGGGAAAGCCGCGTGCCCAGAGGAGGCAAAAATCTCGCAACAGCGCCTCAAATTGTTTGGGGCTGAAAAGAGATTCTGGCGAGTTCAGGACATCGAGGGCCTCCGCAATGGTCCGCAGGGGCAATGGCTCGCGCAGGCCAAGCACGCCGTCTGCGCCATCGAGCAGTCGGCTGAGAAGGGTTGAGCCGACATGCCCGGCGTGAAAAATAAAATGGAGCGGCCGCGCGGGGGCGACGCCTAGGAGCGCTTTGCTTAAGTCCTCCAATCCCACCCAAATGACTTGGTTCGTCGGAGCAAGAATGCGGTCGTCGAGGAAGCTGGCTTGAGCATAATCGCCGGGGCTCAGACGCAGCAGCAGTACGCGCTGGCTGACGGGGTCCAGCTTTTGGGGGTAAAGGGAGGGATCGGCTATGAGCTGGTCGCGAAAGCGCTGCATAGGGGGTCTCAGACTCATGGCGCAAGCGTTGCGAGCCAAGATGCCCGCCGCCGCTCCGCAAGTGAAGGGGGAGTAGCGATGATGGTGGCTGCGGCGCCGGCAGGCGCGCGGCTGGTCAGGGCGAATTTGAACTTGCTCGGCTTGACGCCCGTCGCCCCCCCCTTTATGTCTCGCCCCTCATTCGGAACGGCTGCCTAACGTCACAAGGTGACCCAGGCCCCGCCGATTGGAAATTCGCAAGCGCGCCATATGGCGGTTCCGAGGGGCCGCCCAGGCGCGCTACTTGAGTTTGGCTGCACGGGAAAAGAAAAGGGCGAAATGCCGACGATTAACCAGCTGATCCGCAAGCCCCGGAGCCCAAAGCCGGTGCGCAACAAGTCTCCGGCGCTGAAGGCGAGCCCGCAGCGGCGCGGCGTCTGCACGCGGGTCTACACCACCACCCCAAAGAAGCCGAACTCGGCCCTGCGTAAGGTCGCCAAGGTGCGCCTGACCACCGGCATCGAAGCGGTGTGCTACATCCCCGGCGAAGGCCACAATCTGCAGGAGCACTCGGTGGTGCTGATCCGCGGCGGCCGTGTGAAGGATTTGCCGGGCGTGCGCTATCACATCCTGCGTGGCGTGCTCGACACCCAAGGCGTCAAGGACCGAAAGAAGCGCCGCTCGCTCTATGGCGCGAAACGACCGAAATAAGGAAAGATTGAAATGTCCCGCCGTCACCGCGCCGAGCCGCGCCAAGTACTGCCCGATCCCGTCCATGCCGATCTCGTGCTCACCAAATTCATGAATTACATCATGTACGAGGGCAAGAAGTCGGTGGCCGAACAGATCGTCTATGGCGCGCTCGATACGGTCGAGAAGAAGATGAAGCGCCCCTCGATCGAAGTGTTCCACGATGCTTTGGGCAATGTCGCGCCCGCGATCGAAGTGCGCTCGCGTCGCGTCGGCGGCGCCACCTACCAGGTGCCGGTGGAGGTCCGCCCCGAACGTCGCCAAGCGCTGGCGATCCGCTGGCTGGTGGGCGAAGCCCGCAAGCGCAACGAAAACACCATGCAGGAGCGTCTTGCCGGCGAGCTGATCGACGCATCGAATAACCGCGGTGCGGCCGTCAAGAAGCGCGAAGAGACCCACCGCATGGCCGAAGCCAACCGCGCATTCTCCCA
>CADEDG010000068.1 GCA_902826035.1 uncultured Alphaproteobacteria bacterium | reverse complement strand
ATCGTAACCATGCGCGCCCATCTGACCGATAGCGACATCCGCACGTTGATCAAGGGGCCGACCGAAGAGGACCGCGCTCACGCTGCGCATAAGATTTGTCGCTGCATCGACGATGCTGAACTGACGCCTGAGGAGCGCGCGCATGCGCAAGGCATTCTCTCCATCATGGCCCAGGATGCGGCGGTGCTGGTGCGGCGCTCGCTCGCGGTGGCGCTGAAGAATTCGCCGAAGATGCCGCGCGACATCGCCAACAAATTGGCCCAGGACATCGACTCCATCGCGCTGCCGGTGATCATGAATTCGCCGGTGCTGACCGATGCCGACCTCGTCGCGATCGTGCGCGCGTGCCCGCCCTCCAAGCAGATCGCGGTAGCGAGCCGCGAGACGTTATCGACGACGGTGACCGGCGCGGTGGCGAACTACGCGGTGTCGGAAGCAGTCGAGCGCGCTCTGGCCAACGATAATGCCATCTTTGACGCCGGCGGCCTCGATGCGGCTTTGGACCGTTTCTCTGGCGTCTCTGCGGTGACCGCAGCGATGGTGCATCGCAACGAACTCCCGGTGTCAGTGACCGAGAAATTGGTGTCCATGGTTTCGGGGGAATTGTTCGACCATTTGGTCAACCATCACGAATTGCCGCCGCAGATCGCCATCGACCTGGCTCTCGGCGCGCGCGAACGCGCCACCATCGATATCGTCGAGCAGGCCGGGCGGCAGAGAGATTTGGGGCGTTTCGTACAACAGATGAACTTAAACGGGCGGCTCACCCCTTCGCTGTTGATGCGCGGTTTGTGCTTAGGGCACATGGAATTCGTGGAGCACGCTATGGCGGAGCTTGCCGGCATGGCGCACCAACGCATCTGGCTTTTGTTGCATGATGGCGGCCCGCTCGGGCTGAAAGCGGCGTTCGACCGATCGGGCTTGCCGCCGCGCCTGTTCCCCTCCTTCCGCGCAGCTCTCGATGTCTATCACAGTATCGACCGCGATGGTGGAGAGGATGACCGCATCGCGTTCCGCCGCCGCATGCTCGAGCGGACCTTGACGTTATTTCAGTCCATCCCGAAGGACGATCTCGATTATTTGTTGGATAAGTTGGATGGCGCGGCCGCGGACAACTCGCGCGTCGTGGCGATTTAGGGATAGCACCTTAGCGCAGGCTGGCTTCCGCGAAGGGGCCGCCGCCTCGACTGAAGCCAGCCATCGCCAGTCGACGCGCTTGGGCAGGAGCGGTCACGATTTCGGCGGTGAGAATGATGCCCGCCGCGCGGGCGGCGAGAACGCGCTGACCGAGCGGGGTGCGATCGCCTTCCTCAAGTGCGAAATAGGGTCCCGGTTCAGCGGGGCAGTCGATCACGATTTCGCCGTACAGGGAGCGCGCGCGCTCGCCGAGCGGCAGCGGGCAGGCGCCGTCGGCGCGCAGCGAGACGCCCCATCCCAAGGCGCGCAACCGTTCAGCGAGCTCGGGACCAGTTTTCACAAGCGTACGCTCGTCCAGTTGGAACGAAAACAGCGGCCGTGTGCAACCGGCCTCGATCGCAGCTTCACTGAGCAAAGCAGGGTCGAGTTCCGGCTGGGCTTCGGCTGGCAGCGCAAGCGAGAGCCCCGAGAATGCGCCGCGTTCGCGCCACGCCATGCGCGCGCCGCGCAGCAGGCGCGTCAGGGTGGAATAGGCGAAGGTCTCCGCCGACGCGCCGCGCGGTCGGATAATGCCGGCCGCAAGCGCGCCTACTCGCAGATCGACGCGCGCACCTATGGTGAAGGCGAGCGGCTCGGGCGCAGGCGCGGCGGGTCGGCTGGGGAAGGGCACGACGTTCATGGAACCGCCTGTTTGGCACGGGCGCGGTTAAGATTGGGGTCAAGGATTAAGGTAAAGCCGGGTTAGGCTTCTCCGCTTCCGCTCGGTTAAACGCTGAATTGTTCTCGCAGGATGCGCTCGTCGAGCGCGTGGCCGTGATCGAACAGAAGTGTCAACGTAGTGCTGGCGTCCTCACGGATATCGACGGCTTTGATGTCGCGGGTTTCCAGATTGTCGGCGGAGGCGCTTACACCGCGGCGTTCGGGTTCGATTACCTCCACGCGGACCTGGGCGGAGTGGGGCAGCAACGCACCGCGCCAACGGCGGGGGCGGAAGGCGCTAATCGGGGTCAGCGCGAGCAGGCGCGCGTTGATCGGCAGGATGGGGCCGTGCGCAGACAGATTATAGGCGGTGGAGCCAGCCGGCGTCGCCACCATGATGCCGTCGCACAACAGTTCCGGCATGCGCTCGGCCCCGTCCACCAAGATCTTGAGCCGCGCCGATTGCGCCGTTTGTCGGATCAACGACACTTCGTTGAACGCGCGTTTGGTGACGATCTTGCCGTCCAGCGTTTCGCAACGACCAACCAGCGGTCTGATCTTGATCGAACTTGCCTTCGCAAGGCGGTCACGGAGGTTGGTTTCCTCGTAGTCATTCATCAAGAAGCCAATGGTGCCGCGATTCATGCCGTAGACTGGCTTCTTGTCCTTCAGCCGGCCCTTGAGCGTGTCGAGCATGTGCCCATCTCCGCCAAGCGCAACGATGATGTCGGCCATGCCCACATCGACCTCGCCATAGTGCTGGCGCAGGCGTCCGAGCGCCTCTTGGGCCTCGGGGCGGGCGCTGGCGGTGAAAGCGAGTTTCATCGACCCGGCTTATGCCGCCGTCGCCGTCAAGGTGCAAACCCAGCTGCCCATTTTAGCGCGGCGGCGGTTGGTCGAAAGTTCTCCACGTGCTTTAGCAGCCCCGCGGCAAGTGGGGCCGCGAGGACCCGCGCCACAGCCAGATCCCTCAAAGGCGATGCGCCAAAGAGGTGGCGCATCGCCCTGTCATCGTTACGATGGCGGCAGGTGGCCCGGGTTTGCTTGGAGGGACGAGGCAGTGACGGTCGAGAGAGAATCTTTGCTTGATTGGCGCCGACCGGGCGGTTCGGCGCTGGAGGATTTTATCGACGGCTTCACCCGCGTGCGCACTTGGAGGCTGTTGGCGCAGCGGGACATCGAAATCCGCTATCGTCGTTCGATGATCGGCCCGTTCTGGATCTCCATCAGCATGGGGGTCATGGTGACGACCATGGCCTATTTGTACGGGGGCGTCTTCGGTCAAGGCCCAACGGAATATCGCTCGTATTTGAGTTTCGTCGCCTGCGGGTTTCTCGCTTGGGGCTTCATCAACGCATTGTTGCTGGACGCCTGCAATTGCGTGGTCGAATCCGAGGCATTTCTTCGCAATGTCAGTCTGCCATTGACGCTCATCGCCTGCCGCGTGGTGTTCCGTCAGCTTGTTTACTTCCTGCACAACATTGTCGTTATCCTGCCAATTGTTCTTTTCTTCGGCGTCGGTTTGAAGATGACATGGTTTGAACTGGGGTGGGCGATCGCAATATATTTGCTCGCCGGCCTGGCTGTGTGCTTGATCCTGGGGCCTCTTTGCGCCCGGTTTCGGGATCTCCCGCAGGTAATCAACAATGTCTTGCAGCTGTTCTTCTTCTTGACTCCGATTTTTTGGATGCCGGAAGCTTCGCCCCACCGCACCCTTCTGGTGGACACCAACCCAGTCTACCATTTTCTTGAGCTGATCCGGGCCCCGATTCTCGGCAATGGATTGCCAGAGGCCAGTTTAATCATTGCCCTGGCCTGTGTGGCGATCCTGTGGACCCTCGCAATCATCGTATTTCTGTGGTCGCGACGGCAAATCTATTTCTGGTTGTGACGCGCGGGCCAAGCGGACTTGTTTGAAGTTTTATTTCGGCTTCGCAGTGATCAACAGGTGCCATCCGAAACGTTGCTCCAGCGCACGGAACATGTTCTCGGGCATCGCCTTGAACCAGGGCTGCGGCTCATAATTGTAGCGTACATATTCTTCGACGACGTACGGGAAGATGTGGTCCTGCCTGATCTCGGTGATCTCAAATCCCTCCAACAAGTTCGCGGCTTCTGAAGCGGTGTACGTATAGGCGATCGGACACCCGGTTTGAGCTTCCGGTTGATCGAAGCCGGCCGCGATCATGGAATCCTTCCATGAATTCTTGGCGTAGACCATCACTCGCAATTCGCCGTCCGGTTTGATTACCTTGCGCATCTGGCGAACGATCGCTGCTGGGTCGGGCGTGTGGTGGATCACCCCGAAGGAATAGACGAGGTCAAAGGAGTTCGGCGCGAAGTGGTTGCTCAGTTCCTCGCCGCGCGTATGTACGAAGTTTCCATCCAAGCCGAATACGTCGAAACGCTTGCGCGCCAATTGGAGCGAGACTTCCGATAATTCGATGGCGGAATAGGCCGCGCCGGCTCGGGCAAAATTTACCGCGTCAGTTCCAAGTCCGCACCCCACTTCGAGGACGTTCTTGCCTTTCCAGAGCTGAAATTGTGCAAAGCCTGGAATGTGGGGTTCAACAAAATATTTGCGCTTTTCGACGTCGTCGAAATACTCCCTGGTGCCAACTTCCTTGGCGGAGTGGCGCAGGTTGCAGGGACGGCGGTCCCAGTAAGCCTGGACCGCAGCAATGTCCGGCTGGGCGCCCGTTGCTTGCGACATAACCTTCTCCTTCGTACTTCGCCGACCAATTGCGCCATGCTTAGCCGAGCGGGAGTAATTCCCCAACTGGGCGCTGTAGTTCAACCCCTCCTAAGAATACGAAAGACACGCCCCGTGCGGTCCGAGGGGAAATACGCTTGGGGGAAGAAAACGCAAGACTACCATAGGCTTGAGGCGATCTTGCGTGCGTAAAGGTCGATCAGCATTATGGGGTCGGTCCTTACCTGTGGGCGTGTGTCTAGAGCGCATCGTGATGTTGATTCGAGCTCCAGTGCTGACGACCAGTCTGCCTAGCGGCGTCCAAGAAATCGCTGCGGATCGGCAGTGGGACTATGCGTGGACGGTCGATCCGACCGCTTCGCCCTTCCGAGGACAATTACGTCTACGTCTGCGCGCCCGGGTGCTGCAGGGCGAGATGGGTTTCGCGTCGCTCAATCGGAGCCGTGACCAGGTCTTCCATGAGTTCGTGTTGCCGGCGGGCGGCGACTGGACCGAATTCGACGTAATCTTACCGTGCTATGACGATTTCGGCGGGGTGGTGGCGCGGAACACCGGCTCGCAGGGGCCAGCGCGAGCGGAACTTGCGCTGGTTGGCGCCGAACAGGCTCCCGCCAATCTGTTCCTTCTATTTCTCCAGGAGAAACTTGCTTCGCAAACGATAGAAGCCGCGCTGCGGCGGATAATCCCAGGAGAGTCTGTCGAGCGGCATCACTTTCTTTCTGGCAAAGCCGTGAGACGTGCGAAGGAAGAAACCGCCAAGGTGTTGAGCGCTGGGCGAGGGGATGCGGTGGAACTCTACTATGCTGGGCCGCATGGGCAGCTCGAACAAGCGTTGGCTTCCGAGCGCGCGGTCGCGAAGTATCAGCAGCGCGTGCAAAACGGAAACGTTTGGATCGTTACTGGCGTGCGAAACCCACTTTCCCGTTCGATGGCATCTTTCTTTCAGAACATTTCCACGTTCTGCCCCTGGCTGACATTTGAAAGACAAAACTTGGGTGCCGAAGTCGAGCGCGCGTTGGCATATTATCACGAAGTATTCAAGCGAGCCCAAGCTGGTACGCTTCGCGATCACGTGGAGCAGGCGGCGAGTACGAAAATTATGCTTCAGCCGGCGCGCTGGTTCGAAGAAGAATTTACGCGCCTCACCAATGTTAGCGTCTACGACGCGCCGCTGCAGGACGAAGGCTTCTGTACTTTCGAATCCGGCGGCGTCAGCATTCTGTTTTATCGCTTCGAGGCATTACCGGAGATATTGCCGCGCATGTTGCGGGCGATGGACCTGTGCCCGGTCCAGGTCGAAAGCGTCAACATTGGACGGAAGAAGCAATCAGGCGGCCTCTATGAGGCATTCAAGGAGCGTTTTGAACCAACGTTTGAAATGCAGGAGTATTTTCTGGGGAACAAGTTCGCGGAGCGCTTCTACCCGTTGTCGTGGCAACGAACGATGCATCGAAGTCGCATCGCGCGATTGGGCTCTGTGGGCGCGTCTGCGGGCTCGGAACCGGCGCGGGATCCAGCGGAGTTAGTTAGAGCGCAAATGAACGAACACTCGCAAGGGGAACAGGCGACGGCATCTGCGGAAGAAACCCAGATTCGGTTGTGCAGGCGTGTTGCTGCTGCTGACGAAGAGGCCGAGCGCCAGCGGCGGAACGCGCTCGCGCTCGAGGCCGACAACGAGGAATTAAGGGCTCAGTTACAGCGGGGGAGATCCGAGCTGCAGGACTTGCTTGCCGATAATGACCGCTTACAGCGTGACGGGGCCAAATTGGCGGCGGATGCCGATGAGCGGCGTGAACAACAAGCACGCTTGGAGGGCGAACGCGAGCAACTGAAAGCGTTGCTTGTCGCCGCGAATGCCGCATTGGTGGAAAGCGGCGCACGCGTCGAATCCCTCCGGGTCTCGGTTCTGACGTATCAGGCAGAAATTGATGAACTGAGGGCGGAGAATGCACGTGCACAAGGCGAGCGCGATGCGATGAGTGAAGGGCTTCACGCCGAACGGACCGCCCTCACGGAGAGTTTTGAGCGCGGCGAGCGGCTTGAGGCACAAATGGCGGCGCTTGAGTTAAGCAACGGTGACCTGCGCTCGCAGAGTGCGCGTTCGCAAGCGGAGTGCGATGCGTTGACCGAGATGCTCGCATCGGAGCGCGTAGCGCTGAAAGAGCGCGATGAGCGTGCCGAGCGCCTCCATCTACGAGTCCTTGCGCTTGAGACCGACAATAACGAACTTCTCGTGCACAATGCCCGTTTGCAGGGAGAGAACGTTGCATTGAACCAGGTGCGCGCGTCCGAGCGGGCCCTTCTAGAGGCAAGTCATGAGCGCGTCGAACGCCTGCAAATCCAGGCCAGCGCGCTCCGGGCCGAGTATGCGCAGTTAGATGCGCAGCGAGCCGATTTGCTAACCAATCTTGACGAACTCCATGGTGTAATCGCCGCCGAGCGGGGTTTCGTAGACGATCACATTCGGCACGGCGAGCTGTTGGAAGCGCAAGTGCGGAGCGCGGGCGCTGAGGTCGAGCGCCTGTCGCTTGCGCTGGACGCGGCGGGGCGGCAACTAGCCGAACAGGAGCGCGCGATAAGCGAGAGTTTGCAGCGTGGAGAATTGGCGCGGAACCAGTTGGAAGCAACGATACTGGAGTTGACCGACGCGAAAACTGCGCTGCAAGAAGCGCGAAATGCAAACGCCGTTTCGGAAAGCATGGTACTCGAGGCGGTGCGAGAGCAAGTCGCCAGTCTCGTGAGGGTGATGCGCAGCGAAGACATGGCGGTCGTGCGGCGCGAGTACGAAAATCTGCTGGCGTCGCAGGCCGAGGCGCTCAACGAGAGCCACGCGCGCGCCGAGGCTCAGCACCGTGAGTTGCTCGAAGCCGTTCCGGAGATTGTCCACCTCCAGACGGGACAAGACGTCCACGATGCCGTTGCAGCGTTGGTGGCGGAACGGACGCGTCGTGAGGCGGCGGAGGAACTCGCCCGCGCGTTGGAAAAAGAGCATGTTGAGCGCATGCGCGAGGTGGGCGCGCTGGCCAAGGCGCTGGAAGAACAATCGAGCCGACTTCAGTGCTGTGAGGAAGAATTGGTGGCCTGTAAGGCCGTGCTGGAGCGGTCGCGGTATTTGCGGGCGCGTCGGGCTGTTTTGCGGTTGCTCGGAAGGGGTTCGGCAAGCGACGGATGACTGGGCCGCCAGTTCTGGCGCCGGTTCAATCTGGGGTATATCCAAAGCGCACATAATCCTCTGCGAAACGTTCTTGTACACAAAGCTTCGCTCGGCGATCGGCCATGGCCGCGGCTAGGACGTCTGACGTCGCGGTCGTTCTGTTTCGATGCGGCAGGTTCATTGCGGGCAGACCCAGTGCTTGAACGCAAGCGGCAAAATCGGACGCCAGCGCCTCAAACCGAAGGAGATAGTCCGGCCTGGATCGTGGTCGAATAAAATCCGAGGTCGACCTAAGAGTCGGGAGGTAGGCCAAGAAGTCGTCTGTGCTCCATCTTGGCGTTGCCCCCACCCAATGGATTGGCGAGAGACACGCCGAAACGGCGCGTGCGAATGGTTCTCTACAGCCCATGGCGATTCGATAGCCGCTGGGGTCCACGCGTTGGGCATAGTCGGCCAGTGTGGCGTGCTTGAACGGCGTGACCGGGCCGGCAATCTCGAACCGGTCATGGCCGTCACGAGCGCCACCGACGACGCGGCCATCATCGGAATAGGGCTCGAGCAGCGACTGGATCGAATTCCCGCCGGTTTTAGGGACATGCAAAAACACGAAGCGATGTGCGCCGGAAATCATGCCGGCCACTGGGCTGAGCCGTGGCGGCTCGCTTCGATTGATGTAAGGTCTGCGAGGTAATGCACCAGCGCGTTCGCGCGGCGACCGAGAGCCGGCGATTCGGCACAGGGCCAGACGAACCAGACCGAACAAGCGTTGGCTCTATTACACACGTGGATTTATCCAGCTTTGAATGCCGTCGAGGAATGAGACCTGGCCATACGGGGTGGGGTTCTCGCGATTGCACCCAAAGTCCCAAACGCATTTCCAACCCGACGCGGTGAATGCTGCTCGCAGCTCTTCTTCAATTTCCGGAGCGTGAGTTCCGATATGAACCCGGCGGACCTTGTCGTTTAGCGTTTGCATCGAATTGCGAATGACGTCGCGTTCGGCTCGCTGCAAATCCATGTCGATCAGGTCGACCACGACGAGCCCCTCGGTTACCGCTTCTAGGGTTGTTGGCGCCACGAATATCTGGTGATAGCCCGCCGGAGTACGATGCACCGGTTTCCCGAAATAGGTGTCGCCGGTGGCGGCGCCGCCACCTTCCCAGCCAAGGCACTGTCCAAAGCCGACGTCTAGAGAATCATGGCCAACCAGAAACGGGACCGGTTGACCCTCATACGAAATTGCCCGCTGCAGGACCGTGGCCGCGCTTGACAGGCCGTTTAGTTGTACGGCTTCCCCGATCCAGGCAGCGTGTTTCGGCTCGCCTTCCACAAATACGATACTGATGTTCTTGATTCCTTTACGGCGCGCCGCCAAGCCGGCGCGCACGCCCCAGCGGCCATATCCGGCCCCAAGCTCGAGCATGGTGTAAGCGTTCTGAGCGCGCTGAACAGATTCCAGTACGTCTATCCACTCGAAATATTCCTCATTAACATCGGGGATTGGCGTTTGCCACGAGCCTTCAATGGCGGGAACATGGGGTTGAGAGTCCCATATCCCGCGAAACTGGGCGCCGACATAATCCAGAAGTATGTCCTTGGGGCGACTGCCGACGAAACCAGGGAATGCCGCAAAGACGGGGTGCATTGGGACCATCCAACTCTGGTAGTTGAGCATTCGAAAAGGGTGCGGGTGGCAATAACAGTTCGCGTCGGAGCTGAATAGGGCTGTCGATTTTCTCTGGCAGTGTCGTGCGTGTTGTTGGCGCCGTTCGGTTCCTTGCCCGTGTGTAAGCGAGCGGTTAGTGTTTTGAATGGGAGCGAGGGAACGTGCTGTCTGTTATTCTCTATGGGCGAAACGATGCGCACGGCTACAACCTGCACAAGAGAGCAGCCCTCAGTTTGAACGCGATCGCTAGCGTGCTCACTGAGCCAAGCGATGAGATCATTTTTGTCGATTACAACACGCCTGAAGAGCTGCCTACCTTCCCCGAGACAATCGCCGATACGCTCACCGCGGAAGCGACGCGGCGAATTCGCGTAATTAGGGTGCGCGGCGTTTTTCACGAACGCTTCACCGGAACAACCGCTTTGAAGGCCTTGGAGCCGCAATCGCGCAATATTGCTATCCGCCGCGCCAACCCTGAAAATCGCTGGATCCTGTCGACCAATACCGACATGGTGTTCGTGCCCGCGCGAGACTCAGATTCCCTGAGCAGCATCTGCGCTGACTTGCCCGACGGGTATTTTCACCTCCCGCGATTCGAAGTGCCAGAGGGATTTTGGGAGCGGGCCTCGCGGCTCGATCCCGCCGGCATCATGGCGGCGATGCGTTTCTATGGGAAACGTTATCACTTGGATGAAGTTGTCTACGGCGGCTTCGACAACATCTACGAGGGGCCCGGCGATTTTCAACTCTTCCTTAGAGACGACTTAATCGCCATAGCTGGTTTCGATGAACGCATGGTCCTTGGTTGGCATGCGGATACCAATATTGCGCGCCGAATGCGTATGTTGCGAGGGCGCGTCGATACTGCATTCCCAAAGCTCGCCGGCTATCATTGCGGTCATACCCGTCAAGCAACTGGATTGCACGGCGCCCGGCGAACCGAGAATGACTTAACGACCTTTGTCCGGGAGGTCGGGTCACCCTATTGGACCGACGATTCGTCGCGTTGGGGCGCGCCGGCGGAGAGTTTCGAAGAATTCTCGCTGACCGAAGATCGCGCCTCCTTGTATCTTGAGGCTTTGGATCGTGCTGTGCCTCATGGCGCCTCTGGCGTTGCAGAAGCGATTTACAATGAGCATACATTTTGCGAGCAAGGATTTGAGGCAGCCCACGTGTTGCCGCACCTGGCGGATATTCTGTTCAACGCAAAGGGCGAGCAGCGCCTCTTCATGGTGGCGTCCGATCCTGAACTAGTCGAGGGCGTAAGCCGATTTGCACAGGGTGCGCCGCTGAATATGAGCATCAGCTTGTGCGAGGATGCTGGTTTGCCCGAAGAGGTGGCGAGAAGTTTCCGGGAACGCCTCACACTCGCGAAGCTGGATGAAGGGATCGCCGATGCGGATATCGTTCTCTTGCAATATCCGAACCCGCGCACGGCGCCGGCGGCTACGCGAAGGGGTCACGAATGGTTCATTCAGCATGCGCTCGAACGATTTATCGCGATTGAGCGGCGGAGACCCTATTCAGAGCGCCGACGCATCATTGTCGTGAATGGTACCCACAATTTGCTTCAGGACACTGTCAATGATCACATTGATGCGGCAGCAATGCCGTACAGTACACGGCTGCGTCACGGTCGAGTGATCGATCCGCCAACGGGCCCCCATCCGATCTCAACTCCCGGTTCCCCGGACTACGCAGAATGCGCCGCACTCGGGCGGTCGAGGAGCCTGTCGCCGAATGAGCGTTCACTACTTAGCGCCGCGCTCAAGGAAGCGCCCCACTTTGAACGCTTAGCAGTAGAGTTGTCGGTGCTCGCCAGTCATGAGGGCTGGGTTGATTCTGTTAGGGCGCCGTTTGTCTTGGATCGTGCACTTGGGCTGATCCAAGATGCCGAAAAACGCGCCGTAGAAAAGCCAGTGGTGGTCGGGGCGCGGGTCGAGTATGCGAGCCGGCTCTGTAGCGGCGCCGACTGGGAGGATGGCGCCTGGCTGGACCTTGCGATCCGATACTTCGGAGAACGCATCTACGGTTTGGAGGAGCGGAGCCGGTGGGTCTGGGAACGCATCTCGTTGCTGCATTGTTTATTGCGAGAACTGCCCTCTGACGAACGACCATGGGTGCTGTTGATTTCCGAGGGCCCCGATCCGCTTGCCGCCATGCTCGCCCACCAAGGGTACAAGGTGGCGTACGCGAGCGTCGCGGAGCTTCAGGGGGGAGAAGGAACCGACTGGCGATCTGAATTGCGAGTTGGCGGGGTCGTGCTGCCTGAGGCGTTCGTGCCGTTTTCCCAGACGCCAGACGGCGTGATGTACGAAGCGGTCGTGGCCGCGAGCGGGGCATTGTTCACACGCGGCGAGGAGATTTTCGGAGCCTTGATGCAGCGAATTCGCGCCATGGTGGCGCCCGGCGCTCGCTTCGGCACCTCGGTGTCCGTTCATCTAAATGAGCGACGCGGAGGTGGGGCGTTGGGCTACGACGAATTCAAAGGTGCTTTCGGCGCTTTCGGCGTTCTTCGTCGGCATGGCGTTGCCGCCGAGGCATCGGTCGACGGTCGCATACCTTTGGACGCCGTCGTCAAATTCGCAATGTGTGACGAGGCCGACGGCGGCGTCCCCGGTTTATCATTTGGGTATGATGAGGGCGCCCGGGTGTCGATTGGGCAGCTGTGGGGGCGTTTCGCCGATTGCGGGCCCGCGGGCCGGGAAGTGCGTTCGTCCGATATCGGCGGCGTTGACGCGGCTTTCGCGCGGGCGGTGCGCGAGCGCGTGATCTTATGGCCCGCGCTTTCGACCCATACTCGCCGCAACCTGCTCCCATTCCTGATAACTGATGCCGAGCTTACGAGTTCGACTCGAAATGTCACCCTAACAAGCGAGAGCGGCGTGGTGCGCTTCGCGGCGCCGTTGGATGCCGGTTCGCGTGCGGTCTGTGTTTCCTTGGGCCTACTCGGCAACTCTCCACCCTCAAACGCGCGCGCCAGTCTCGTTGGTGAATCCGGCGCTGTGTTCGCCGGCAGCGTTCTGCTGACGGGCGAAGACTGGCGGATATCGTTTTCGCCCGCCTCCGAGAGAAGCTTGTTGGTTCTTACGGTTGAAACGCACTCTATAGAGTTGAGCACATTTGCTGCGTGGCTCGGCGAGGCAGTTTCTGGGGTCATCCAATGAATCAACGGCGGCGCTCCTACAGAATAGGGTATCTCTGTCCGTGGACGGAGACGGCGGAAAATCAAGCGCTGGCGTCACTGAGTTCCGCGGCGCGTTTGTTGGGGCATGAGATGATTTTGATGGCGACGTCCACCGACATCACACGCGCCTCGCCAGATTTTGTGATCGCGGCTGCGTCCGGTCAGCCGAAGATGACGTATATTCCGACCTTCGCCTCGGTGCATGAGCCAAGGGTGCGTTACTGGGAGAATGAAGCCTATTTCGCCAATCTTCTCACATACGATGGTTATCTAACGATCTCTAAATCGCTGCGCCAGTTCCTGTCGGCGTTCTGTTCCGGATTTGGCAAGGAACCGGCGATTGGATTCTATTACAACACGCCTCAGCGGCAGGGCATTTCTGCGGACATCCCGTGGCTTGTGGAACATAGCATGCTGCGCCTTTGCTATTTTGGCACCAATTGGGACCCGCGCAGTCGCCCGCTGTTTCGTGAGTTGGCGCGACGGCCTTACTTTGAGGCGCGCGGTCCCGCTAGGTCCTGGGCCTATTTACAGAGGGGATATTGCGGACAGACGCCCTTTGACGGTCAGAGTGTCCAATCCACATATGCGGCCAAAGGCGCGGGGTTGGTTGTTCTGTCGCGGAACCATGCCCTCGACGACATTATTTCCAACCGAATTTTCGAGATAACATCCGTAGGCGCTGCCGCCATTTGTCCGGATCAACCCTGGATCCGCGAGCAGTTTGGCGACTCGGTTTTCTACTACGATGCGTGGGCGCCGGCATCGAAAATTGCGACCCGTGTTGATGAAATTATGGATGCGATTTGCGCCGATCCGGAGTCCGTCGTTGAGCGCGCTGCGTCGGCGAGGGAGATTTTCGATCGTTCGTTTTGTGCGGAGCGCATGATTGAGAACGCAGTGAGCTATTTCGAGGAATGGCGCGAACGCACCGAAGCCAAGGGCCGCGAGGTTATTCCGCGTATTGATATTGTGGTGCGCGTTGGCGGTAGACCGAACGCCATTATTGCTCGTGCGGTCCGCTCGATTGACGCTCAGACTCAAGGGTCTTTTCGCGTAATCTTGGTCCGGTACAAGGACGTCGATTTGAGCGAAATCACCGGCGCCAAATGGTCACGTATTGAAGAATTCGACGTGGTCGACTGTTTTGAGGGCGATCGTGCCGCGACTTTAGGCGTCGGCGTCGGTGCGCTTCGCTCGCCTTACTTTGCAGTGCTGGATGATGATGATTTTTGGTTGCCGGATCACATCGCCTCTCTCTGGCGGGTGCTCAAGCCTATGCGCGCTGATAGCGGAATGGCTTACGGGGCCATGATCGAGGTTGTCGAAGGGGAGGCGGCTGACGGGGTGGAAGCGCGCCGTATTTCAAAGATTAGCGAGGCCTGCGGCACCATCTGGGACATCATGGGTCGCTTTGGGATGAATAGCTTTCTCGCCGCCGCGAAGCTAACCGAAGGGCTTAATCTTGGCGACTGGACCCTAAGCACTGCGGAGGACACTGTATTGATCGGACACATGCTTGCCCGCGCGGAGTGTGCGTTTTCGTGGCGGGCGACTGCCTGTGTTGTCGTCAGCGCCGAGGCGGGCTCGAATTTCCGGTCCAGTACGAATCGCAGCGAGGATGTTTTCGAGGCTTTTTCCCGGCTCGGGTCGAGGATTGAAGAGATCGAACGTAAGTTTGCGCCGACGTCGTTGACCACTTGGGCGCGCCTCGGGGAGACGTTGCAATCGGTGTTTGAAGACAAAAGCAAGAGAGCTCTGGGCGACGACGGCTTGTTGGTCATGGAAGACGGGATGATCGGCGTTTCAATTCACGAGCGCGAGGATGTTGCGTTGACGCCGATTGAGATCAGCCCGGCGACGACCCAACTTGCGGGCGCCTCGCGTTTTGAGTCGGAAGGGCTGACCATAATAGCGCCTGACGCAGCTTGGGCGTACGTTGCCCAAATCGATGTCTCGCACGTTGCCGCCGATGAGGCCTGGATCGCCTTGGAGTTTGCTTCGATTGAAGGCAGTTTCGGCGTCGGTCTGTTGGACAAAGCTGGTGCGGAGTTTCATTGCCGTTTCGAAACGCCGCGCAGGGCCGGCCCTGTGGAGCTCTGGATGCACGTGGCAGAAGGGGCGTCGTTGGGCCGTCTGGTTGTGCAGAACTGGGCCACGGTCACCAAAGCCTCAGCGCGATTGTTGCGAGTCTGGATTGTCAAACGCAAGGAGATAAGCTGATCTTTACCTGAGCGCCCTTTCCTTTCAGATACGCGACAGGAGTGTCCCATGGGGTGGAGAGAGGGTAGTTTCGGCTTTTGGCGCGGCGAGTCTCTCACGATGCTTGTGCGGTCGTTGGGGCGCGCCGGTGAGCATGTCTTTTCCTTGGGTTGTGGGTGCCACGGTTGCGGTGAACAGCCTCAATATGCAGTCTTGCCTACCTCAGGCCTCGCCGGCAACGGCAAGACGATTCTCAGCTGGGATGAAGCGGCTGCGCAATTGACCCGCGAAAGCAATGGGTGGGGCCTCGAACTAGGTACAGGCGCGACAGTGACCTATGCTTATCGGCAGACAGCGCCTGGGTTCATGCCGGAAGGAACGTCGGGTTTTTCCCAGTTTAGCGCCGCGCAGATTGCGGCGACCGAAATGGTGCTCTCGTTGTGGGCTGACGTCGCCAACATCACGTTTGTTCGTGTTGCTGGGGTGAGCGGATATTCAAATAGCGCGTCGATCTTATTCAGCAATTATTCCGCCGGCGCGCCTGGTGCTTCGGCTTTTGCCTTTTTCCCTGGTTCCACCGCCGCGATCTCCGTCGCGGGCGATGTGTGGATCAATGCCAGTTTAGCGAATAATTTGGATTTGGGTCTCGGCGCCTTTGGGCTTCAGGTCCTAGCGCACGAAATCGGCCACGCAATAGGTTTGAGCCATCCGGGCGACTACAACGGCGGAGCGCCCACGTACGAATTGGACGCCAGTTATTGGCAGGATTCCCGCGCTTTCACGATCATGAGCTATTTTGGTTCGTCTAATGTCGGGGGCAATCTCCCCGCATTCGCAGCTGGCCCACAATTGCATGACATCGCCGCGGCGCAACGCCTGTATGGCGCGGATATGAGTGCGCGGCTAGGGGATACGATTTACGGCTTTAACTCCAATACGGGGCTCGCTCACTACACAATCGCTTCCGCGATGCAGGGTGCGGTATTTGCGATTTGGGATGCTGGTGGCGACGACACGCTTGACTTGTCCGGCTATAGTGAGAACGCCGACATTGACCTGCGAGAAGAGAGTCACTCCAGCGCAGGACCGACGGACGTGCTCGGGCCCGCTCGTTACAATTTCTCGATCCCGCGCGGGGTCACTATTGAACGCGCTATTGGCGGCGCCGGCAACGATGTGATCACGGGCAACGCTGCCGCCAACACGCTCGACGGCGGCGTTGGTGCGGACAAGATGGAAGGCGGGACGGGCGGCGACATCTATTTCGTCGACAACATCGGCGACGTGACGTTTGAGGCATCGGCCGCGGATGGGG
>CADEDG010000067.1 GCA_902826035.1 uncultured Alphaproteobacteria bacterium | reverse complement strand
AAAAGCGTTACCCATGTGTCCGGTACGAAACGTCACCTATGTCTCAGGTCGCTCAGATCGAGCCCAGAGACGCCGGGCTCGTACGCCTGTGAGGCCGCGCGTCGCTAGGCCGCGACAAAAGCGACTTGATCGCAACACGCGGGAGCAGGAAAGTGCGCGTCAAAGCGGTGACGAGGGTCCTTATGCGCGCGCTCATACTAGTTATGGTTGGGTTTCTCTTTGCATGCAGCCCAGCTGCACCGCCACCCACGACGAATTCCTCCGCGCCGAATGCGGAAGCGATGCAGGCTGCCGCGCTAGCCATGCAGGCAAAGGTCGCCGCCTTGCCCGGCCCCTTCAACGGCGCCGACTATGAGGCGGGCCGGCGCGCTTTCGGCCAATGCCGGTCGTGCCACGCGATCGAGCCCGACGCACCCAGCCGCGGGACCGGGCCGAATTTGTTCGGGATCGTGGGCCGCAAAATCGGATCCGAGGCCGATTTCGAGTATTCGCAGGCAGCGGCTTCCGCGAATTTCGATTGGGACGGCGCCAAGCTCGATCAATGGCTCACCAGCCCGCAAGCATTTTTGCCCGGCAATCGCATGAGCTTCGTCGGGGTACGCAACGAAAAGCAACGGCGCGACCTGATCGCCTATCTCATGGTGGCCTCGGCCGAAACTGAGGAATAACTATTCTGCGGCGTGCCCGGCTGCTTCGGTCTGTACATACTCTTCGATTGCGCGCGCGGCGCTCTCGGGCGACTTGGTGTAGCGCGCAAGTAGGTCGTAGAATACTGGCGCCACAAACAAGGTCAGCATCGTCGCGATCGTCAGCCCGAAGAATATCACCACACCGATCGCCATGCGACTTTCCGCGCCCGCGCCATGTCCGGCAATCAAGGGAATGGCGCCAACCACCGTCGCTACTGAAGTCATCAACACCGGGCGAATGCGCAGGTCCGCCGCCTCGATGATCGCCTCGCGTACGGACTTTCCCTGGTCGCGCAATTGATTGGCAAATTCGACAATCAAGATACCATTTTTGGCGGCGAGCGCGATCAAAATGATCAATCCGATCTGGCTATAGATGTTGAGTGTGCCGCCAAACACGAACAGCCCAAACAGCCCGCCGGTCAACGCCATAGGCACTGAGAGCATAATTACCAGCGGATGGATGAAGCTCTCGAACTGCGCCGCCAGCACCAAAAATACGATAACCAGCGCGAAGGCGAAAGCGAATCCAACCGCGCCGGTGGATTGCTTGAACTGCCGCGCCGCGCCAGCATAATCGATGGCGATAGGCTCGCCGGCGATCTCAGCCTGCGCCACGGATTCCAAATGCGCGAGCGCGTCTCCTATCGGATATCTGCCGGCGACCGAGGCAGACACTGTGACCGACGCCTGCCTGTTCATACGACGGCGTTCCGCGGAATCGCCAACGGTGCGCATGGTCACCAGCGTCGAAAGCGGGACGAGTTCGCCCGTGCGGTCCGAGCGCACGAACTTTTCACCCAAATCGGCGATGTCTGAACGCTCGTCGCGCTCAGCTTGTAGATAGACGTTATATTCCTCGCCCCGGTCGGTGATGGTGTTGATGCGCCTGGCGCCCATGGTCGCTTCGAGCGTGCGCCCAATAGACTGCACCGAGACGCCGAGCGCTGCCGCGCGCTCGCGATCGATGTCCACCAACACACGTGGCGACGTCGGTTCGAAATCCATGCGGGGGCGTTGAAAGTTCGGATTGTTGCGCAAGCGATCGATCATGCGCCCGGCGACGCCAGCCAATTGCTCGTAGGTGGACCCCAACAACACGATAGAAGCGGCCTCTCCCCCGCCGCGCCCTTGAAACGGGCTCTGCGCACGCACCCGTATCGAGGCGCCGGGGATTTGCGAGAAACGGCGGTTCAACTCGGTTTCGACCGCCGCGCTGCTGCGGGAGCGATCCTCCCAATTCGCCAGCAGAATACGCGCGTTCCCCCCGGAATACCGGTTAGAACCGGCATCGCCGAACGAGGGCGCCACCACCGTGACGCGTTGCGCCTCGCCGCTGTTGACATAAGTGAGCAACACCTCTTCGACCTGCCGCATGATCCGGCTGGTGTAGTCGAACCCGGCGCCCTCGGGGGCGTTTACGGAAACGGTCAGGCCGCCGCGATCCTCAGGCGGCGTCAGCTCAGAAGATAGCTGTGAAAAGACGAACCAGCCGAGCGCTGACACGCCGACAAAAACAACAAGCACGACGGACTTCGCCGCGAGCGCCGCCTCCAGGGAGGCGCGGTAGGAGGCGCGCATGGCGGTTAGCGCATCATCGACGAAGCGGGTGAGGCGCGTACTCGACTTCACCGGCTTCATCAGCTTCGAGCACATCATCGGTGACAGCGAAAGTGATGCGAAGGCCGAGATAACGACAACCCCCGCGATGGTGACCGCCAATTCGACGAACAAACGCCCGACAAAACCCCCAACGAAAAGCAGCGGCACAAACACGGCGACCAACACCGCCGAGGTCGCTACGACGGCGAAGAACACCTGGCTGGCGCCGCGTTCAGCCGCGATCAAAGGCGGTTCGCCGAGCGTATCGACGCGGCGCTGAGCATTCTCCAAGACGACAATACTGTCGTCCACGACCAAGCCGATCGACAGCACCAGCGCCATCAAGGTAAGCAGGTTAATCGAGAACCCGAACAACGCCATAATCCCAAATGCGCCGATGACACACACCGGGATCACCGCCGCCGGCACGAACGCTGCGCGCCATGAGCCAAGAAAAAGGAAAATGACCAGGACGACGAGGGCCGTGGATTCCAGTAAGGTGCGCCCAACCTGCCCGATTGCGCGATCGATGAACAAGGTGGCGTCATAGGTTAGGATCAGGTTCGTTCCTTCGGGAAGGGAGGGGCGGATGGCTTCGATCTCGGCTTTCACACGCCGGCCGACGTCGAGCGCATTCGAGCGCGATTGGCGCACGATCCCGAGCCCGACTTGATCCACGCCATTGCCGCGAAACAGCCGCCGCGTCTCTTCCGGGGCGATCTCGATACGGGCCACGTCGCCCAGTCGCACAACCGCCTCGTCGCTCGCACTGCCTCGCAGGGGCAGGCGCGCGAATTGCTCGGGTGTTTCAAACGACCGAGCCACGCGCAATTGATAGTCACGCTGCTGGCTCTGAACATAGCCGGCGGGCAATTCGACATTTTGCGCGCGCAACGCGCTCTCGACATCCTGCACCGTGAGCCCACGCGCGGCCATTGCATTGGTGTCGAGCCAAATCCGTAACGCACGACGGTATCCACCGCCAATCTGCACATTCGCCACGCCGTCGAGGATCGCCAACCGATCGACGATGTAACGGTCCGCATAATCGGTGAGGGCGGTGCGATCGAGCGTACGCGACTCCAGGCTGAACCAAATGATCGCCTCGGCGTCGGAATCCGCTTTGCGAATAACCGGGTCGGTGAGATCTGGCGGCAGCTGGCCGCGCGCACGATCGACGGCGTTGCGCACATCGTTGGCGGCGTCCTCGATGTCGCGGCTGAGCAGGAATTCCACGTTGACCGAAGAGCGCCCGTCGCGGCTGCTGCTGGTGATCGCATCGACGCCGTCTATGCCGGAAAGCTGATCTTCGATGACGCGCGTGATCTGGTTCTCGACCACCTGCGCGGAAGCCCCCGGGTAGGAAGCATCGACCGAAACCACCGGGCGATCGACATCAGGCAGCTCGCGCAACGGCAAAGAGCCCAACGCCACCGCGCCAAACACCATCACGAGGATGGAGAACACCGTGGCCAGAACCGGCCGACGCACCGAGAGATCGGATAGCGTCATCCCGGTGGCCGCAACCTGTCGCGAGGGGCGCCCGACGCAGACGCATCAGGAAGCCGCACCGGTTGCCCTGGTCGAACGCTCTGCACGCCCTCGGTGATCACCATATCCCCTTCGCTCAACCCACCCAGCACTTCCACCATGCCGCCGTTACGCAGGCCCGCCTGCAAACGCACCAACTCCGCGGTGCGCGCGCCTCCCTCCCCGGACTCAACGCGATCTACGTAGGCGCCGTCCGCCCGATCGAGGATTGCGATCTCAGGCGCGGCTAATGCCTCACGTGGGTTGGAGCGAACCTCCACCGTGAGCAGCATGCCAGCCCGCAGCACGCCGTCCTGGTTCGGCAACATCGCCCGCACCCGCACCGTGCGCGTCGCCGGATCGACGCGGCTATCGACATTTGCGATCGTTCCCGCGAAGGAGCGGTCGGGAAACGCCGCGCTGTGAGCGATGATCGCGACACCCTCGCGCAACCGCGCGATCTGGGTTTCGGTGACATCGAAATCGAGTTTTATCTGGGATAGATCATCGAGCGTGCCTATCTGATCGCCTGGACGTACAAATTGCCCGGGGCTGGCTGAGCGCAGGCCCACCACGCCGGCAAACGGCGCCCGCAGCGTACGGTCCTCGGCGCGCGAGGCGCCGGCATTGACCCGCGCCGTCGCCGCGTCGGCGGCAGAACGCACAGCGTCGAGCCGCGCCTGCGAGGCGAAACCGCGATCGTAGAGTTCCTGGAAACGGCGTAGCTCCTCTTGGGCCGCGGCGTTGGCTGCCTGCGCCTCCGCGAGCGAAGCCGCCTGCTCTACGCTCGACATTTCGACCAAGACCTGGCCCGCGCGCACGCGGTCGCCGCTGTCGAAGCGCAGCGCTCGTATCGTGTCGGCGGCCTTGGGCGTGATGATGATGCTCTCGCGCGCTTGCGCTGTGCCGATGGCTTGGATTGCGTCGCTGAATTCGCGGCGGCCCACCGCCACCGCGACCACGCCTGGATCAGCGCTTCGCCCGCCGCCGCCCGGCCCCTGCCCAGCCCGCGCGGACGGCGCGCTGTCATCTGCGCCGCCATCCAGCAGCGTCTTTCCGACAACCACCAGGGCCATGAGGGCGAGTACCGACACAATTGTGGCGGCAAACCCAAAGCGCTTGAAAAAAGCCAACATCAGGCCGACCATAGGGGCGAATTTTTTCGAAGATATGTCTATTCCCCGCTCGGTTGGTCTTACTCGCCTGGGCGACCCCAGAACCCGAGCACCAGCGCAGGCTCTGCGTCCTCACCATCAAGGCGCCCCCGCAAACCAAGCTGTAAACCCCGGCCGTTTTCGCCGAAGTGCACCAGCGTAAGCTGGGCTTTCACGCTTGCGTCGCCCCGATCGGAACCCTCGGAAAAGACCTGGCTCATGAACATCCATTCGTCGTTGGCGCGATACCCTAACGTCAACTCCAACTTCCGAGCCGAACAGCCGCCCTGCAGCACGCGCCCCGCAGCCTCGACATTGAGAAAGGCGTGTTCACCAAGGCTCCTTCCAGCCAAAACACGTCCCTCCACTCCACCCTCGCTGCATGAGAGGCCCGGTTCGGAGGACCAGAACGCGCCGGCTTGCAGCGCCAGCGCGCCGCCGCCTTCCCCACTCCAGGCGTGCTTGACCCCCAACGTCGCTTCGCCGCGCCAGCCGGCTTCAATCTCGTAGCTTTGCTCCACCCATGGGGCGACCACCACCGACCAATCGCGCGCAAGCGGCGCCTCCCAATAGCCGGCGCTTTCGAAATAGCTCTGCTCGGCGCGCTGGCCAGCGACGTTAGTGATGATTTCCTGCCCGCCTTCGGGCGCGATCCAGGCGCCGGCGAACGCCGACGACGGCGCAAAAGCGAACAGCGCTCCTAGGTATCGTAGCCCGGCAAATGCCGATCCAGCTTGCGCTTCAGCCCCGACCAAGCGAGCCCCGACACCATGCCCAGCCCCGCCGACTGAGAGCGGGTTTCCGCCTGCGCCGCCTCCGGCGCTGTCAATACACATCCACGCCCCCCGCTCAACGCATTCACTTGTTGCGCACACGCGCGTTCCAAAAAGAATATTCCGATAAACGCTTCCGCCGCAGTCGCGCCCACCGCAAGTGTCCCGTGGTTGCGCAACAACATCAGCTTCTTTGGGCCAAGGTCGCGCACCAGGCGCTCGCGTTCATCGAGATTGAGCGCGACGCCTTCGTAGTCGTGATGCGCGAGTTGCGGAATGACAAGGAGCGAGTTCTGCGAGATGGGCAGCAATCCTTCCTGCTGCGCCGAAACGCCGACCCCCGCATCAGTGTGCAAATGGATGACGCAGAGCGCATCTTCGCGGGCGGCGTGGATTGCTGAGTGGATCGTGAATCCTGCTGGATTGATGTAGAAACTCGTCGGCGCGACGATATTCCCTTCGAGGTCAACCTTCACCAACGACGAGGCGGTGATCTCCTCGAAGAACATCCCGTACGGATTGATCAGAAAATGGTGATCTGGCCCTGGAACGCGCATCGAAATGTGCGTGAAGATCATGTCGTCCCAGCCGTGCAGTGCGACCAGACGATACAGCGCCGCGCAATCGACGCGCGCTTGCCATTCCTCCGCGCTCCCCCGGCTCTTGGGGTTGGCGCCCGCGTCGTCGGCCATGTCCGCTCCCTGGATGGCCGACCTTAGACCTCGCGATCGCGGCGCTCAACTGATTTGCATGCGTGCGGTGCGGGGCTCAGCCCCCCAAGCGGGCCAACGCCGCTCTGTAATTGGCGAGCTGAGCGTTCAGATATTGCGGCGCCGGCCCGGCGTTTTGCAGCCGCTCGGCCAGCTTCTTCTCTTCCGGGGTCTGCTCCTTTGCGTTGGGATGGAGGAGCGCGTCATACGCTTGGCGTACGATAGAGACCGCCGCGCTCAACTCGGCCTTTGTCCGCGTCAAAGCAGCTCTGCTGTCCAATTTTAGGTCGGCGGCAAACAGGTCGAGGCCGAAATTCTTGAGGCTGCCCTTGGCGGTTGAATTGGCGGCGATCAAGCTCGGCGCCAGCCCCAATCCAGCAAGCGCGTCGCGCCCCGCGCGCCCGCTTTCGATGCGCACGGCCTGCCCCTGGCGCGGCGAGATTTTCAGACGCTCGACGCCGCTTTCGCGCACGATCTCGGCGCGGCCGGCGGCGCCAATGGCGCGATTGATGGCGCCGACAAGGGTCGCCAGGCTGTCGTTTCCGCCGATCGTAATCGTGCTCAGCCGGCGCCCGACGCCGATCCGAAACTCGTCGCCCTCGCGCAGTGCGCTGCGGCTCGCAAGAGGCGCTGCATCTAGCGCCGCAACAATACCGCGCGGCAATCCCAACACATCGAGCGGAGACGCGCCCGAGGCGTCAACCGCGATTGCGGAGAGGCCGAAAGACCCTCCGGCTGAATTGAAGCTGCGCACCCAGCCGGCTTCGCCATTTTCGCCGAGCCGCGCCAGGAAGCTCGACGCGGCCCCCGCCGCTCCTTCACCAGCTAGAAGTCCGCCTGAAACGCCCGCGGCATAAAGGTCGCCATCGACAATCGCGAGACCTTTGACCGCGTCCTGTCGCGCTGAGCCAAGATAACTCGCGCGATCGAGCGACGTGGAAACCAGGTCCGCGTCCAAGCGGCCCACAAAACCCTCACCCGCCGCCACCGCGGCACGCGCTGTCGCGGCGAGCGTCAAGCGATCAGCGCCAATCTCGCCGCCCGCGTAGAGCGCCGAACCGTCCGCGGCGAGAGAGTTGATCGCGCCATCGCGGAAGTCGCCGATGTCGCGCACGGCGCCCGCAGCGAAGCCGGCGCCGGGGGCATAGGTGAAACGACGCAGCACGCCACGCCTGTCCTCGACGCCGCCGGTGAAAATCTCAACCCCGCCCGCGCCGTCGCTGCGCACGAGAAGCGCGCTGGCGATATCCTCGCCTGAAGTTCCGAACTGGCGTGTGAACAATTCCTGCCCGCTCGCCGAGTAACCGCGCACATAAGCGTCAGCGCCGCCGAGCGCCAAGGCGGGTCCGAGCGCTGACTCGGTGCGCCCCGCCACTATCACGCTTCCATCCGGCGCAAACGCAACTGCGCGTGCTTCGTCGTCGGCGGTTGCACCCCGGCGCGCGGTCCAGACTTCATTGCCGGCCGCATCGAGCAAAGTCACGAAGGAATCGTCACCGCCCCGCGCGGCGCCGGCATGAGACAGCACGCCTGTGACGCTCCCCGCCACCGCAACACCTCCCTGCGCTGAAACTGCAAGCGCGAAACCACTCGCCGATTGGCTCGCCCCAAGCACGTGCGTGAACGCCAGTTTCCCAGCTGAATCGTACTTCATCAGGGCCACGTCGCGGGCGCCCTTGATCGCGCTGGTGGCGGAATCGCCGTCGAGATCGGCGAGTACATAGACAGAGCCGTCGCTTCCAGTCGCCACCGCGCGCGCTTTGCCGACGTTGGCGCCGCCGCCGACAGCCACATCGAACGCCCGGCCCGGGAACCAGCCCGCCGCGTTCGCGCTGGGGGCCGCGAGGCTCAAAGCCTGCGCGCCGGTTTCAGACACCGCCGCGCCACGCGCCGCACGCTCCGCCACGCGCGCCGCGCCCACAGGGTCGTCGATGCTGCTTTCTGAATCGATAGGATCGAGCGACACGGCACGATCGACGCCGCCGAGCGTTACGCCCTCGATTGCGCGAATGCTGTGCGAGCCGCCAGCGACGATTCGCAGGCCCGCGCCGCCGCCAGACAGCGCTGTCGCTGCAACGCCAAGGTCATACCCCTGCGTCGCCAACGCCTGATTGAGCCGCAACGCAGCACTTTCCAAGGTCTGGGGATCGCTGAGGTCGAGCGAAGTGGAAACCGTGCGCTCGCCCCAAACCGTGCTGAACGCAATCGATAGGCTCTGGTCGCTCGCAAAAGCGGGAACCGCATCGCTTATTCCGCTCGCCGCCTCGGCGCTGGTAAAGCTGCGCTCGACCGAGAACGCCCCGCCCAACCCCGAAGCGGGCGTGGCCGCTTCCAAATCAAGCGCATCGCCGTTGATGCTTATGGATGCGATGCGATGGCCGGCGATTTCGCCCCCCGACCAGTGCGCAAGATCAGCGCCGTTTGCACCAACATATACGCCTGCTGCGTTCAGAGCGGCGTCTAGACGATCCTGAAAGGCGCTGCTCCATTCCCCGGTCACGGGGTCAGGGTCGTTGGCGCGCTCGGCGGCGCTTACCGAAACGGTGACGGTTTTCGCCCCCGCAGGCGTTTCGACGACAATTTCCAAATCCACAGCGCCGGCATAGGCCAACAAAGGGGAGCCGCCCGCGATATCGAACACGCGCACGCCCTCTCCGAAAGGCTGCCCCGCGCTTGCACTCGGCAAACCACCCGTGGCCCATGCGCCAGGCGCTTGCAGGGCCGCATCGTGTTGGGTCTCGTTGATCGTAGCGCTTGCGGCGATCATGTCGTGGAGCGCATCGATCCGCAACGTCAGCGCGCCGCCATCATCATAAAGCGACGCGGCGGCCGCCAAACCCTTGTCGCGAAGTTTCTCGTTTAACGCCGCAGCCAAATCCACAGCGTTCATGCCGGCCGCACCGCCAGGGATGGTGACCGTGTGAGTTTGCCTGCTGGTCGTAAAAACGAAGGTCTGTTCGCCGACAAACAGGTCGCTGGCGCCTGCAACGCTCGCGCTTTCAAAACGGCGCGCGAACACACCGTCGCGCAAACCGCCGACCATGCCGGCGGGATCGATCGCCTCCAAATTGGCGGTGCGGCCGCTGATGGCAAAACTCTCTACCGACAAGAAGTCGCCGCTGAGCAACGAAAAACCGCGCTCGTCGCCATCCTCCCAAACATCGACGCCCGCCGCGACGCCCTGTTCGTGCAGCAATTGCGAGAGCCGTTCTGCCAAATCATCCAGCATTCCGCGATCCGGGTTCTCGCCGCTGCGCACGCGCCAGGCTTCGAGGTCCTCACTGCGCCAGGCGGTCGTTACCGCGAGCGAGCGACCATCGGCGAACCGGAGCTTCAAAACTGCCTCGCCAGGCGCGCGCAATGCACCCTCGAACGAATTGGGATTATCGCTAGTGAGCGCGTTGGTGCGCTGTTCGAAGGCGCCCACCGGCGCGGACAGATAGGGCTGTCCCGGACCTAGCCAGCCGGTGGCGACATTCGTTCCCGTTGGATCCACAGTGGCGCCGGGCCGCGGCAGCAGCGTTGGCACGCCCGCCTGACCGCCCACATCCTCAAGCTTGATCAGCCTCGCCCCATTGCCGACTTGCCCGATCGCGTAGAACGCGGGGTTCGCGGCGACTGGCTCGAACGCGATGCGTTCGCCCGCGCGCACATCGACCTTCAGCGCGTATTGCTTCGGCCCAATGTAGCGAGTGTTCACCGTCTGTGCGCCGATCTTCACCGCATTGGTTTTCGGCGTCTGGTCTACACTCTCCAGCCGCGATGCGACGCCCGCTGCTGACAATCTGGAATTGATGAAACTGACCACCGCGCCGAACGAACGCGTGACGGCGCCCATCTCCGACAAGTCGATAGCCACGTTGGTTTCCGTTCCGCCCGAGGATGTCGCCACGATCTCGAAACTTGCGTCCGAGGGAAGCCCCGACACTGTCGTCGACAAGCCGCCGCGGTGAACAATCCCGGTCAAATAATCTTCCGAACGTGTTGGCAAGGCCAGACTGGTCTGAGCGCTGTCGACACGGTCGCCCTGCGCCATGCGGACATCTTCGAATTGCTGCGTGTTGAAAAACGCCGCCAGCTCGCCAAGGCCTCGTGCGAATTCTGTTTCCACGCGAGTGCGCTGGCTGGCCGGGGCCTTGTCGTCCTCCGCCGCGCGCGCTAGCGATTGTAGCGTCGTCAAGCCCGTATGCAGCGCAAACAGGCGGCGATAATCGCGAGTTGCGCCGAGGTCGGAATAGAGCTTTGCGCCAATGTCGAAAAAGGCTTTGCCTGAAAACGCGCGCGCCATCAGCGCCTCTCCGCTCGGCGACACGCCGGGCGTCCACACGGGCGCTACCGGAGCATTGGGGTCAGCTCCCAGGTTTTGCGTATCCACGCCAATGCCACTGCGCGCGGCAGCCAGAGATGCAAGCAGACTCGCATCGATGGCGGCGGCGCCGTTCTGCGAACGCGTCAGAAACGCAAGCGCCGCCCGGGAATTGACCGCATCGACCAACACGCACACTCCGCTGGCGCCGCCCGAGGGCTGCGAACCTGCGATTCCCGATGTTCGGTTAAATTCGTTAACGCAGCGCGAGCGCCTGCATGAGGCGTTGGATAATTGGCTCTTCCAACAATTGCGGCCAGAGACGCACACCCTGCCAGATCGAGAGCGCAATGACGAGCAAGGCGGCCGCGACGAGCAACCATCGCGCGGGGGCCACTTTGGTCACGTAACCGGCCAGCGGCGCCGCCACCAATCCGCCAAGCACCAGGCCAAGGAGAGCGGCCAATCCTTGGGCGATTTGGTCGTCGCCGCCAAGATCCATGCGGCCGCTGAACATCGCCCAGATAAACGTGGCCGAGATGGCCACAGTTACAAAAAACTCCGAAGCGTTGACGCTGCCAATCGCGTAACGCGGCGCGTGACCGCGTCCAAGCAGCGTCGATGTGACCACCGGGCCCCATCCGCCCCCGCCGCTGGCGTCAAGAAAGCCGCCCACAACGCCGAGCGGAACCACGTGATTGAGGTGCGGCGGCTCCTCCTTCTGCGGGCCAAGCGCGCGCCAGAGCATCACCAACCCCATGACGCCAAGATAAGCAACGACGACCGCCTTGATGAAAGTTGGGTCAAAGCCGGTGAGCAGGTAGGCGCCCACGACCCCGCCTACTATCCCGGCCGGCGCCAGCCGCCAAAACAACCGCCAATCGATGTTGCGGTGGGTGATATGGGAAAGCCCGGAGGCGCCGGTTGTGAAGCATTCTGCGGCATGGATGGTGGCCGACGCTTGCGCCGGGGGAACGCCGAAGAACAATAGCACGCTCGACGAAATGACGCCGTAAGCCATGCCCACCGCGCCATCGACCAATTGGGCGAAGAAGCCGACGGCCAAAAACAGCCCGAAAGTCAAAAACAAAGCAGGCCAAAGGTCTGGGCTGACTTCCAAAATACCCTCAATCGTCCGCGTCTGGCGCCAGGTTACCCTGGGTGCGGCCCCCACGACCAGAGGCGCCGGCGCCCGTTAACCACGCTTATTCAGCGGCAGGCAAGCCGAGGCGGCTCTCAACCCGCGCGATCCAGGCGCGAACAAGAGGATAGGCTGCGAGATCGAAACCGCCGCGATGGGCGACCCGCGTGTACGCAACGAGCGCAATGTCAGCCAGGCTGAACACCCGTCCGACCAGATACGCGCCCTGCTGCAATTGCTGCTCCATGCGCGCCAGAGCGGCATGACCCTTCTTGAGCAGAGCCGGGTCGAGTTCTTCTTCCGGCGTCTTCAAATAAAACAGCCGCGCGATCCGCACCGCGATCGCCGGCTCGTGGCTGTATTGCTCCCAGAACAGCCACTCGAACATCTTTGCGCGATCATAACCGTCACTCGGGATGAGCGGCGAACCCTCCGCCAGATAGAGCATGATCGCATTCGACTGGGCCAGCACCCACCCGTCGCCGAGCACAAGGGCTGGCACCTGCCCAGCCGGATTGATCGCCAGAAACTCTGGAGTGCGCGTGACGCCGGAAAAACTATCCGTTTCAATCCATTCAAACACAATGCCGAGCGCGTCGGCGACCCACTTCACCTTCAGGCAATTGCCGCTCCGCGAACTGCCATAGACTTTCATTACCGCCCCGACGCGGTGCGGGCCGCGCGGAACTCCGCGTTCGCACGCCATTGCGGCCAGCGATCAGAGTCGGCGAGGCCTCTCCCCACTGTGTACAGCGCCTCCAGATCTTGCGTCCCACCCGACATGTTCCAATCCGGGGTCACTTCGTCGGACGGCTTGTGATAATTGTTTGCGATATAGGCTTGGCTGAGCGCTTCCCCGCGCGCCACGCCGCCTTCGACGAGATCGACGCCGCTAGAGGTGTAAAGCACCGGTATGCCCAACTGAGCGAGGTGCAATTGATCGGAGCGGTAGAACGAACCATGTTCCGGCGTTGAATCAGGCGCCGCGCGCCGGCCCTGGGCGGAGAGCGCTTCGGTCATCAGATCGTCCATCTCGCTCTTTCCGAAACCGACGATTTCCATGTCGCGCGTCAGACCCACATAATTGAGGCCGTCCATATTGATCGCGGCGACCGTGTCGCGCGCCGGAAACACCGGATTGTCGCGATAATAAAGCGCTCCAAGCAGACCTTGCTCTTCCGCTGTGAACGCAATGAACGCCATCGACCGGCGTGCGCGGCCTTGCGCCGAAGCGCGGCGCGCAAGCTCAATCAGCCCCGATACGCCGGTGGCGTTATCGAGCGCGCCATTGCAGATGTCGTCGCCCTCGACGGGCGGGCAACGGCCCAGATGGTCCCAATGCGCCGAATAGAGCACAAATTCGTCGCTATGGTCGCCCGGAAGGACGCCAGCACCCGGGAGCACATCGCTGACGCCTGGAATACGGTTCGCCGCACCTGCTATCGCGCCGCCGCTGCCAGGCAGCACGCCGACGACATTGTAGGTCGTGCGCTCTTCGATGCGGGTGTCAAGCGCGAGCGACGCGGTCATGTTCATGCGAACGGCTCGAAACCCGCGCCGCTGCGCCCGCGCTTTCAGTTCGTTGAAGTCAAGGCGGGCGCGGCGAAACGTCTCCAGCGCCACCTCGTTGTTCATCCAACCTTCGAAATTGGCGCGACCCATACCGCGGTCTGGGCGCAAGATGTCCCAACGCGCACTGCCGGTCGAAGATTGGATCACCGCCCACGGATAGGCTGCAGGCGCGGTTTCGTGGATGATGATGGCGCCGGCGGCGTGCTGGCGCGCAGCTTCCTCGAATTTGTAGGTCCAGCGCCCATAATACGCCATGGCTCGACCGCCGAAGCCGCGATCGTCGCCAGTTTCAAAGTCAGGATCGTTGATCAGGATCACGGCGATCTTGCCGCGCATGTCGACGCCTTCGTAGTCGTTCCAGTTGAGTTCAGGGGCATTGACGCCATAACCGACAAAAACAAGTGGGGCGTTCACGACTTCAACACGTGGCTCGACCCGGCGCGTCCAAGCAGCAAAGTGTGTGGCGTATTCATACTGCCGCGCACCGTCGCGACCGTTGATGGTCAGCGTGGGCGGACTCTCGAGAGTTGCCGCCACGAGAGGAACCTGCTGCAACCATGAGGGCTGGCCGTCAGCGTCGCGTGCGCCCGGCTCTAGCCCAGTAGCGGCGAACGCGCGGGAGATATAATCCAGGGTGAGGCGCTCACCATTGGTTCCAGGCGCCCGACCCTCGAATTCGTCGGACGCCAGCACGTTGACGTGCGCCAGCAACGCCTCGGCGGAGAGCGGGGCATGGGCGAATGCCGGCAGCGCTGGCGCCTCCGCCTCGACCGTCGCCGCCCGATCTGACGAAGAGGCGCACGCGCCCAATACGATTGCGGCGGCGACCGCAAGCAATTGTCGGATGGTCATGTGTGGGTCCCTCATGCCCGCTACCTAGACCAGCGCGGCACCTGAGGGAAGCGTCGCCTACCGTTAAGGCAGCCAGGGCGGTGTCGGCAGCCCCTTGGAGCGCAGGAATTCCGGGTTGAACAATTTCGACATGTACCGGTTAGCGAAATCACAGAGCACGGTGACGATGGTTTTACCGGGGCCGAGCGTCCGTGCGAGTTCCATGGCGCCGACCACATTGAGCGCCGAGGAACCGCCGACGCACAAGCCTTCCTCCTGGATCAGCCGATAAAGCACGGGCAACCACGCGCCGTCCTCGATGCGATGCGCCTCATCCACGGCGACGCCCTCCAGATTGGCAGTCACCCGGCCCTGGCCGATGCCTTCGGTGATCGAATTTCCCTCAGCTTTGAGTTCGCCATGCTTGTACCAATTAAAGAGCGCCGCCCCGCCAGGATCGGCGATCCCAATGCGCACGTTCGCGTTGCGCTCCTTCAGCGCGAGCGAAACACCCCCGAGCGTGCCGCCCGACCCGACAGCGCAAATGAACCCATCCACTTTGCCTGCGGTCTGCGACCAGATTTCCGGTCCGGTGGTTTCGTAATGGCCTTGCCGGTTGGCGACATTGTCGAACTGGTTGGCCCAGATCGCGCCATTAGGTTCGGTGCGGCTCTTTTCCTCGGCGATGCGCTTGGCCACTTTGGGATAATGGTCAGGACTGGACGCAGGTGCTGCGTCCACTTCCACAAGCTCGGCGCCCAGCGCGATCACGGCGTCCTTCTTTTCCTGGCTCTGCGTGCGCGGCATCACCACGATAACGCGATAGCCTTTGGCGGCGCCGACGAGCGCCAGCCCGATGCCGGTGTTGCCAGCCGTGCCTTCGACGATCACGCCCCCTGGACGCAATTGGCCTTTTTCCTCCGCATCTTTGACGATCGCCAGCGCTGCCCGGTCTTTCACACTCTGGCCTGGGTTCAGGAATTCCGCCTTGCCTAGGATGGTGCAGCCGGTTTCCTCCGAAGCGCGCTTGAGCTTGATCAGCGGCGTGTTGCCGATGGAATCAAGAACGGAGGAATAGATCATGAGGCGTTCCTCTTGGATCGCCGGCGTCCTCGCCGGCGTTAGCTTGCAAACGGCGTTGTAGTGCGTGAGTGGTCGATGCGCTGGCGGGGACGCCGGCGGTCCAAGATCACGCCACGCCCAGTTTCTTCTGCAAATCCGTCGACGACGTTGTGTACAGAAATACAAGCCGCTCGCCCGGTCGCGCGATCTTGAACGCCGCCTGCGCCATAAGCGCCGCTTCGTGGAATCCGCAGAGGATGAGCTTCAGCTTGCCCGGATAAGAATTGATGTCGCCGATGGCGAAAATCCCGGCCTCGCTCGTCTCAAATTTCTCGGTGTCCACCGGGATCAGGTTTTCATGCAGATTGAGGCCGAAATCGCCGATGGGACCGAGTTTCATGGTCAGGCCATAGAAGGCCAGCAGGTCGGTGCACGGAAGGTCGAAATCTCCCTTCTGCTTCGATTGACAGCGCACGGCCCCGAGTTGGCCATTTTCTCCGGCCACGCCCCGGATATCGGCGATTTCCAGCCGCACCTTATTTTCCGCCACCAATGCGCGCATTTGCGCCACCGAATGCGGCGCGGCGCGAAAATCGTCGCGGCGGTGGATCAGCGTCGTGGTCTTGGCTATCGGCGCCAGATTAAGCACCCAGTCGAGCGCGCTATCGCCGCCGCCGGCGATCACGATGTCGCGCCCCCAGAACTGCTCCATCCTGCGCACCGCATATTGCACGGACTTACGCTCGCACGCCTCCAGCC
>CADEDG010000066.1 GCA_902826035.1 uncultured Alphaproteobacteria bacterium | reverse complement strand
ACGTTCCGGCGACAAGTGTGCATCGCGGAACGAAACCAACGCATCTATGCCGACCGCGCGCAAAGTCTCCTGCTCGCCCAGCACCGGTCGCCCCAAAGGCTGATCGGGGAAAAGTGCGCCTTGATGCAAAACGAACACGCGGTCGTCGGGGGCGTCATAGGCCTCGCCGCGCTCCTGCTCTACCACCCCCTTCTCTTTTTCCAGATCGCCGGGGTCCCAGTGCGGAGCGAACAATATGTCGGCGATCAAGCCGAGCGCGAACGGCGCGTGCTCAGCGAGCGTGCGGGCGTAATAGGCGGTGCGCTCATAGCCGGTGGCGGCGTTGATTCCCGCGCCAACGCTCTCGATCGCCTCGGCGAACTGGCGTGCATCGCGTCCGCCAGCGCCCTTGAACGCCATGTGCTCGAACAGATGCGCGATGCCGTTCTGCTCGGCGCTTTCCCAGCGCGCGCCGACGCGTTGGTAAACGCCAAGCGCCGCGGTGCCGAGGCCAGGCATCGGGTCAAGCGCTACCCGCACGCCGTTCGCCAACCGGACAAGTTCGAGTTCTTGGGTCAATTAATCCTCAGCTGGGCGCGGCGGCGCCAGCGAAAGCCGCCCAACGCTCACATGGTAGCTGAAATAAACCACCAGCAACACAATGGCCAAACCGTACCAGGTGATGGCGTAACCCAAGTGCTGCGCTGCAGGCCGCGCGAAGGCGCCGCCAAACGGGTTCGGCGTGGCGCGTCCGTCGGCGCCCACATAGGCAGCCGCGACATAGGCATCGGAGACCTCGCCTAGCCCGGCATTGCGGCCCATGGCGGGGAGGTCAACCTGATACCATTTCCGTTCCAGCGGCTGCGGTGCAAGCGCCAAGAGCCCGCCTAGCCCCGCGCCGCCACGACCGCCGCAGCGCCCTGGCGCATTTGGGCTGACCGAAACCCCGGTGATCGGCGCGCCGGACCGCAGCGACGCCGGGAACCGCACCTCGCTAGGCAGCGGAGCTCTGGCGCCGGGGAAAAAGTCCGCATCGACAAAAATCGACACCGCGCCGGTGCGAACCGGCGCGAATACACGCCAGCCATCCTCGCGGGTGTCGCTGCGAAACCCATGCACGAATTGCAACCCTTCGGTCATCGGCTGGTAGTCAACGATAGTGAGCTCAACCGGCGGCTCTGCGGCAGCGGCGCGCTTGCACAAATAGCGCGACCATTGCCACCGCCCCAACGACACCAGCACAACCAGAGCGGCGATCGACAGCACGCTCAACAACAGCAAGGGTCGGAAGCGGATCATTGCAAGTCCTCGCGCGTCGCCTCTCGCGCTTTGTGCTTCCATTGCAGCGCGAACAGCACGCCTTTGAACGGTGGCAGCAACGCCAAGCACAGACCGATGGTTGCAGCAATGGTGGCGCCAATCGCAAACCATTGCGGCAAATGCAGCGCTTGCAGAATGAACAGCAACGGCGCGACGATGGCGCCAACGACCAGGATCACAAATACCGCCGGGCCGTCGCCTGCGTCCGCAGCGCGGAAATCGGCGCCGCACGCACGGCAGCGCTCGCTGAGTTTCAAGTAACTCTGGAACATCTCGCCTTTCCCGCATTGCGGGCAGCGCCCGCGCAAGCCAGCAAGGAAGGGCGAAGGTGTCATGAGCAAAAAACCTGAACCGCCGTCGCTCCCGACAAGTCTGCGGGGCGCCTGCGGTCCGAAATGGTCAATTCCCCTGCATCGTCAGATACGGCGTCACATAAACAAACGTGAACAGGAACAACCACACCACGTCGACAAAGTGCCAATACCAAGCCGCTGCTTCCAACCCAAAATGCTTCTTCGCCGAGAAGCCGCCCGAGATCAGCCGCAACAAGCAAACCGCGAGGAAGATGGTGCCGATGATGACGTGCGCGCCGTGGAAGCCGGTCGCCATGAAGAACGAGGCGCCATAGACATTGGCCGACGCGACTTCCCCGGCGTTGCCAAAGGCGAAACCCGCTTCCGGATATTCCACGCCAAACTGCACGTAGGTGAACGCCAGGCCGAGCAACACGGTCAGAAGCAGGCCGAGCGTAGCGCCCTTGCGGTCATCCTGCTGCAGCGCGTGGTGCGCCCAGGTGACGGTGGTGCCGGACAACAAGAGGATCAGCGTGTTCATAAGCGGCAATTGGAACGGGTCGAACGTCTCGACGTGCGGCGGCGGCCAATTCGCCCACGCCGCCATCGCCTCGGGATCGCCGGCAATGATCCAGGACGAGCGGTTATCGTGGAAGATCACCATTTCGAAGAACACCCAGAACCAGGCGACGAAGAACATCACTTCCGACGCGATGAACAGGATCATGCCGTAGCGCAGGCCGATATCGACCACTGGGGTGTGATCGCCAGCGCGGCTCTCCTTGATCACATCGCCCCACCAACCGATGCAGGTGATGGTCATGATGGCGGCGCCGATCAGGAAAAGCGTCCACTGCCCCTTAGCAAGGAAAAACCCCTCGCCTACTCCGCGCATCAGCACGACCCCGCCGACCGCCAAAAACAAAGCGCCAATGGAACCTAGGAGCGGCCACGGGCTGGGGTTGACCAGGTGATAATCGTGTTTGACGTCGCCGTGGGCCATGTTTCCCTCGTTAGTTCGAAGCAATTGCCGCCGACTGATCGGCGGCGCGGAAGAAAGTGTAGGACAATGTCAGCGTCGACAGCTCGCGCGTATCAGGGTCGCTGACGATGTCTGGGCTGATGAAATAGATAAGCGGCAAATCTGCTTCCTCGCCCGGCGCCAGCACGCGGTCATTGAAGCAGAAGCACTCGGTCTTGAAGAAATACGAGCCTGCGACTTGTGGGGTCACGTTGTAATTGGCGTGGGCGACGATCGCCTCATTGCTTAGATTGTGGATGCGATAGAAGGCGACGTTGCTCTCCCCGATGCGCAACATCTGCGAACGCTGTTTGGGCGCGAACGTGACCGGAAGATCGGGAGCGATGTTGGCGTCGAAGCGCACTTCGATGCTCTGGTCGAGCACGCGTCCGGGCGCTGCTTCCGCGACCTGTGTGGTTCCGCCATAGCCTGTGGCGCGGCAGAACGCCTCGTAAAGCGGCACGGCGGCGAAGGCGAGCCCCGTCATTCCGGCGACGACGCCGACCACGACCACGGCGGTGAGTGACGTGCGCTTCATCCCACGCCGGCTTTCATCTTGGCGATGGTGATCGCGAACACCAGCAGGACAAAAACGCTGATCGCCAGCGCCAGCCAAAAATTGCGCCGCTTGCGCGCGCGCGCCTCTTCAGGGGTAAGGATGATCGGTTCGCTCATCGCGCCAATCCGTGATCGACCAGCAAAGCCGCGAACAGCACGAACAAATAGAAGATCGAAAACGCGAACAAGATGCCGGCACGCCGATCTTGCGCTTTGTCGCCTTCTCCGGCACGCGAGGCGAGTACGCGCGCGGCCAGGAACAGGAACGCCGCGCCGCCAGCAAGCGAAGAGATCGCGTAAATAGCCCCGCCGAGCCCAGTGAAGATCGGCGCCGTCGCCAACGGCGCCAGCAGCAATGTGTAGGCGAAGATATGCTGGCGCGTCGCCTTCGCCCCGTGCGTCACCGGCAACATCGGCACGCGCGCAGCTTCGTACTGCCCCTTCTGCAGCAACGACAGCGCCCAGAAATGCGGCGGCGTCCAGACGAAGATAATCGCCACCAGAAGCCACGCATCGAGCGAGAGCGAGCCGGTTTTCGCCGCCCATGCGATCGCCGGCGGCAAGGCGCCAGCGAGGCCGCCTATAACGATATTTTGCGGCGTCGCCCGCTTCAGCCACATCGTGTAAACGACAGCATAGAAGAAGATGGTGAAAGCCAGGAGCCCGGCCGCCAATGGCCCGGCCGCCAGTTGCATGGTGACCACCGAAAGCGCCGAAAGCGTGAGCCCCAACATCAACGCGTCCTCGCGCGCCACGCGGCCCGAGGGGATGGGGCGCGCGCGTGTGCGGGTCATGATCGCGTCGATATCGCTATCGAACCACATGTTGAGCGCGCCCGAGGCGCCCGCGGCGATGGCTATGGCGAGAATCGCGGCGAAACCAAGCACAGCATCGCCCTGCCCCGGCGCGCAGACATACCCGACGAGGCCCGTGAATACGACAAGGCTCATCACGCGCGGCTTAAGCAGCGCGAAATAATCGCTCGCTGCTGCGGCTCGGGTTTCGGTGATGCCTACGTCGACCAATGACCTCTTCGCCTCAATGCCCCGCTTCCGGTTTAATCACCGGCAGTTCGTTGAATTGGTGGAATGGCGGCGGCGAGGAAAGGCTCCATTCGAGTGTGTTGGCGCCTTCGCCCCACGGATTGGCGCCGGCCTTGCGCTTCACCAGGAACATCTCGACCAAAGTCACCAGGAACACCAGCACGCCAACAGCCGTGATCAGGTAGCCGATCGTGGAGATGTTGTTCCAGTATTGGTACGCCTCGTTATAATCGACGTGGCGACGCGGCATGCCTTGAGCTCCAAGGAAGTGCTGCGGGAAGAATACGATGTTCACGCCGATGAACATGATCCAGAATTGCAACCCAGCCAGGAAGCCGTTGTAGCGATAGCCGCTCATTTTCGGGATCCAATAGAAGAAGCCGCCGAAAATCGCGAACACCGCGCCGAGCGAGAGCACGTAGTGGAAGTGCGCCACCACGTAATAGGTGTCGTGGAAGCTCGTATCCACACCGGAATTGGCCAACACGACGCCGGTGACGCCGCCGACCGTGAACAGGAAGATAAAGCCGATCGCCCAAAGCATCGGCACTTTGAAGTCGATCGAACCGCCCCACATGGTGGCGATCCAGGAGAATATCTTGATGCCTGTCGGCACCGCGATCACCATGGTGGCGGCGATGAAATAGGCCTCGAGATCGAGCCCCATGCCGACCGTGTACATGTGGTGGGCCCAGACCACGAATCCGATCAGTCCGATCGAAACCATCGCGTAGGCCATGCCGAGATAACCGAACACCGGCTTTCGCGAGAACGTCGAGACAATCTGGCTGACCATGCCGAAGCCCGGCAAAATCAGGATGTACACTTCCGGGTGACCGAAGAACCAGAACAGGTGCTGGTACATGACCGGGTCGCCGCCACCCGCCGGGTTAAAGAAATTGGTGTGGAAATTGCGGTCGGTCAGCAGCATCGTCAGCGCCCCCGCCAACACAGGCAGCGACAGCACCAACAGCCACACCGTAACCAACATGGACCACACAAACAGCGGCATGCGGTGCAGGGTCATGCCCGGCGCCCGCATGTTGAAAATGGTGGTGATGAAATTGATGGCGCCGAGGATCGAGGAGGCGCCGGCGATGTGCAGCGACAGGATCAGGAAATCCATCGCCGGGCCGTCATGGTAGGAAAATGGCGTCGCTCCCCCGCCCCAATTGGTAGAGAGCGGCGCATACAGCGTCCAGCCGCCGCCGAAACCTGCATGGTCGCCCGCGCCGGGGACCAGGAACGAAATCATCGCCAGCGTGAACGACACCGGCAGCAGCCAGAACGAGATGTTGTTCATGCGCGGGAACGCCATGTCCGGCGCCCCGATCATCAACGGTACAAACCAATTGCCGAAGCCCCCGATCATCGCCGGCATGACCATGAAGAAGATCATGATCAGGCCGTGATAGGTCACCAGCGTGTCGTAGAAGTGCTTGGCCGCATCGACCTTCCAGGCCCAGAGCTGGTCGGCGTTCATGACGCCCAAACGTACTTGCTCCAGGATGGCGTGCGGCACATGCACCAGATGGGGAAGGAACGTGATTCCGGGTTCCTTCAATTCCCAACGAATGAGACCCGACATCGCCCCGCCAATCAGGCCGGCGATAATCGCGAACACAAGATACATCGTGCCGATGTCCTTGTGGTTGGTGGAGAACAGCCAGCGCCTCGGATCGTAGATGCTAGGGCGGTGGTCCCCGTGGGCATCGTGGGCCCCGCCCGCGTGCGCTGCGTCGTGATGCGACATCTAATGCTCTCCCAATCTCAGCGTGTCGGAGCGGCTGCGGCGGCCTCAGGCTCTCCGCCTGCGCCGACCGCCGGGGCTCCGGGCATGGTTCCGCCCTGCGCTACAACCCATTCCGCAAATTCTGCGCGGCTCACGGCGCGCACTTCGATCGGCATAAACGCGTGGTCCTTGCCGCACAATTCCGAGCACTGCCCGTAATAAACGCCCGGACTATCGACGTTGAACCAGGTTTCGTTCACGCGGCCCATGATCGCGTCTTCCTTGACGCCGAAGGAAGGAACCGCCCAAGCGTGGATCACGTCCTCCGACGTAACAAGCACATGCACGTTCGCGCCGACGGGGACCACCAATGGCTCCGTGGTCGAGAGCAGGCGCCGCGCCGGCACCTCCGGATCGCCGGCGTTGCGCGCAGCGATATCTTCGTCGGAGAGAATGCTGGAGGTGAACGAAACCCCGAGGTCGGGATATTCGTAGGCCCAGGACCAGGAACGCCCGGTCACCTTCAGCGTGTACTCGCTCTGCGGGATAGTTTCCTCCTTGATGATCAAAGGAAACGATTGCGATGCGATCACCACGAGAATGATCACCGGCACGATCGTCCAGATCACTTCAACCAATAGGTTGTGCGTGAATTTGCGCGGCGTGGGGTTGGCGCGACGGTTGAAGCGCACAATAACCCACAACAACAGCGCCAGCACGAACACAGAAACGCCGACAATGATCGGCATCAGCCAATTATCATGGAAACTGACAATATCCCGCATGACCGCCGTGGCGGGCTCCTGGAAGTGGACCCCTCCTGGCGTGGGGGCGCCTTCCGCGGCCAAAGCCGAGCCAGCGCCGAAAATTGCCGCCGCTCCGGCAGCTATTGTGGACAAAGCTCCTCGCTTCACGCGCTCGCCTCCTCAAGAGTCAGCAGCGGTATGGCGCGCGCCGCACCCTGCGCCTATACTCGCCGGGCGCGGCATTCAACCGCGCCTCGCTTTGATCGTTCTGAATCACCAATCGGGTGGGGTGCTAGCATGAGCGGCGCTGCGCTTCCAAGGCGCTTCATTGCCGGAATTTCAGCCCTGTCGGCGATTGTGATCGCCGTGTGGGCCGCTCCGGCCGAAGCCCAGGACCCGAGGGTCGATCCCCGCGCGGTCACGGTTATCGGGTCTGACCCCCACGGCAGACGCTGCATCCAGGGCGTTGTGGAGGGTGACACCAGCGACCGCACAATCGCAGACTGCACCCGCGCGCTGAGAAATCCCCGGCTCAGTCGCGAATCCACATTGATGCTGTTGGTCAACCGCGGCGTTACCTTTCTGCGCCGAAGCGAGGGCGAACCGGCGCTTGCGGATTTTGACGCCGCCATCGCAGTAGACCGCCGAAATGGCGAGGCTCACTTGAATCGGGGAGCGGCCCTGGTGTCGTTAAATCAGCCAGGCCCCGCGGTCGCAGCCATCACCGAAGCCCTGGGCCTTGGCGTACGCGACCCGCAGAAGGCCTATTTGAACCGCGGCGCCGCCCGCGAGCGATTGGGCGACCTGCGCGGCGCCTATGAAGATTACAGCACGGCGCTGGAAATCAGCCCCGATTGGGGCCCCGCCAACGCCGAATTGGCTCGCTTCGCTCGTTCGCGGCGGTCACATTTGGCTGGAGTGCTAGGCGCAAGCGACGGTCAATAGCGTACAAAGGCCGGGCGCTAAGCCGACTCGGCGCCTATATTGGCTCCCCGCCTCACTCAGGAAGTACCGCCATGGCCGATGGGCTCAGCAACGAAATCGAATATCCGTCCGAAATGGACTGGCGAGCCGCCCAGCGCCTGCTCGCCGACGCCGCTCACGGAGCGGACGACGGGGAGATATTTGCGGAAGATTCCCGCACCGAGAGCTTTTTTTGGGACGACGGCCGGCTGAAATCAGCTTCCTTTGACGCCAGCCGCGGCTTCGGACTGCGCGTCGTCGCGGGCGAGCGCGCCGGTTATGGCCACGCCAGCGTGCTGGAGACCGACGCCATCGCCCGCGCTGCGGAAGCCGCAGCGGCTGTGAAGCACGGCCACACAGGCACACTTGACGCCAGCCCGCCCCGGACCAACCGCCAATTGTACACCGACTTCGACCCCATCGAGGCCCCCGCCTTCACGGCAAAGACCGACCTGTTGGCTGAGATCGACGCCTATTGCCGGGCCAAGGACCCGCGCGTCGTGCAAGTCGCGGCGACCCTTGCGGGCGCGAGGCGAGGATTGACCATCCTGAGACCAGACGGCGAACGTTTTAGCGACCATCGCCCACTGGTCCGGATCAATGTCTCGGTTACTGTCGAACGCGAGGGGCGGCGCGAATCCGGGTCGGCAGGCGCCGGCGGACGCGAGCCCTATGAGGTGTTCATCCGCCCCGAGCGCTGGAAAGCGATGGCTGACGAAGCCATCCGCATCGCACTCGTCAACCTCGACGCCGAACCTGCGCCGGCTGGAGAAATGGATGTGGTGCTAGGCCCCGGCTGGCCTGGCGTGCTTCTGCATGAAGCGGTGGGCCACGGGCTCGAAGGCGATTTCAACCGCAAGGGCACTTCGGCATTTTCCGGCATGCTGGGCCAGCGCGTCGCAGCGCCTGGCGTAAATGTTGTGGATGACGGCACTATCGAAAATCGCCGTGGCTCGCTCAATGTCGATGACGAGGGCACGCCCACAAGCCGCACCGTGCTGATCGAGGACGGCATTCTCAAAGGCTATCTGCAGGATCGCATGAACGCGCGCTTGATGAACGTCGCGCCCACTGGCAACGGACGGCGCGAGAGCTACGCGCACCGGCCAATGCCGCGCATGACCAACACTTTCATGACTGCTGGCGATCGCGACCCTGGAGAAATCCTCGCGTCGCTGAAACGCGGCGTTTACGCGGTTAATTTCGGAGGCGGTCAGGTCGACATCACCTCCGGCAAGTTCGTGTTTCAATGCACCGAGGCCTATTATGTCGAAGACGGAAAGATCAAAATGCCCATCAAGGGCGCGACTTTGATCGGCGATGGCCCCTCCGCACTCACGCGCGTGCAGATGGTCGGCAACGATCTCAAACTCGATGAGGGCGTCGGTACGTGCGGCAAGGGCGGACAGAGCGTGCCTGTAGGTGTGGGACAACCGACACTCTACATCAGCGGTCTCACCGTTGGAGGCATGTAGCGCCAACAATCGGATTTACAATTTCAAGAATCGCAGCAGAAGCTTTGTTCATCCCAACTCATAGGGGAGGTTGATACTATGGCTGCGAAGAAAAAGACGACTACCAAGGCTGCGGGCAAGAAGACGACCGCGAAAAAGCCGGCTGGCAAGAAGCGCTAGAACCGCTTCACCAGGACTAACAAAACGCCGTCGGGCCCCAGGCTCGGCGGCGTTTTCGTTTCCGGTTGTCGCGCGCGCGCGCGTTCTCGTCGCAAACTGCACCGCACTGCCTCTATTTCGCCCATCCTGGGGCTCCAGAAACAGGCCTGACATCATCCTGCAATCTGCAACGGCGACGCCACGATGATCGCAAAGGGGAAAACATGTTGATCCGCACTATGGCGTCGGTCCTCGCGCTGACCGGAGTGGCCTATGCGCAGAATGCGCCCGTTCCCAACCCGGCGCCCTCAGATTGTGCGCCGACCCCAGCCTGCGTTGTCACGCCCTCTGCCGACGCAAGCCGCGTCAGCTACGATGCGGCCTTCTTCGCGCAATTTAGCCCGCAAACCGCGCTCGACATGGTGCGCCAAACGCCCGGCTTTTCCCTCGATGGCGGCGAGGACAGACGCGGCTTCTCAGGCGCCGTCGGAAATTTGTTGATCGACGGGGTCAGGCCGACGGCCAAGAGCCAATCGTTGGACTCGATCCTCTCGCGCATTCCAGCGCGCCAAGTTTTACGTGTCGAAGTGCTCCGAGGAGCTGAGACGGCTGGCGATGCTTCTGGTCAATCGGTGTTGGTCAACGTGGTGCGAACGCCCTCGGCCGGCAGCGGCATCTGGCGAGCGGGCGGCGAATACAATGGCGCCGGCGCCGGCCCGCAGGGCGAAGTCTCCTACAATGGGCGTCTCGGCCAGTTTGAGTACGGCGTAGGCGTGGACTATTACAGCCAACGTCGCGAGCAACCAGGAACGCGCTTCTATTACGACAACGCTGGCGCCTTGCTCAGGACCGCCGACACGCCCTCGCCACGAGATTTCCGGGAAGGCTCGTTGGCCGCCAACGTCGCCATTCCGTTGTTCGGCGGACGTCTAAGCGCCAACGCCCAATATTATCGCAACCGATTTCACGCGACTCACGGTTTTCTCTATGCAGACCCCTTGGGCGTAAGCGCGGGGAGCGAGCGCAGCGTCATCACCGAGAAGAATCAGAATCTGGAAGTCGGCCTCAACTACGATCGCGAGTTCGGGCCATGGTCGCTTGCGCTGATCGGCCTCGCCAATCGCGGCAACTACGCAAACCAAGAAACCTTTGCTTCATTTTCTCCAGCCGAAACTTTTATTTCCGCATTCGGCCAAGACATCGACAACGAAAGCAGAGAGACCATCCTGCGCGCTTCGCTGTCGCGTTCACTTGGCGCGCACCGCCTGGAGTTTGGCGGCGAAGGCGCGTTCAACTCGCTGGATGCTTCATTGATCTTCACCTTGGACGATGGAACCGGACCTGTGGTCCAGTCGATCCAGAATTCCAACGTGTTGGTGGAGGAAGAACGCGCCGAGGTCTTCGCCGTCCACACTTGGCGACCTAACGATGATTGGGCAGTCGAAACCCGGCTCGCCGGCGAGCGCTCCACGCTCATTTTCACCGGGGACACCAACAAGACAGTTGAACTGGCGTTCTTCAAACCCTCGTTCCAGGTGTCACGTAATTTCGGCGCCAACAATCAAGCGCGCCTGCGGCTGTACCGCGATGTCGGTCAGCTCGACTTCAACGATTTCGTATCTGCAGCTGGCCTTGGCGACGCGCGCATCGAAGGCGGCAACCCTGATTTGCGCCCAGAAACCGCTTGGCGCGCCGAGATCGCCGCCGATTTCCGCTTACCAGGCGAAGCGGCGCTCAGCCTGGCGCTAACACGGCATTGGATTGAAGACCTGGCCGATCTGGTGAACCTGACCGACACCCAGGACACGCCGAGCACTGCCGATGACGTTTCCTTCGACGCGCCCGGCAACATCGGCGAAGCCGATGCCTGGAGCCTCACCACGCGGCTAACCCTGCCGCTCCGCGCGCTCATCCCCGGCGCGCAGCTGACAGCCAGCGGCACGCTTTGGCAGACTGAGGTGGTCGATCCCATTACCCAACGGATGCGCGATTTTTCCGGTCGAGCGGAAACGGAGTTGGAACTTGAGTTCCGACATGACTTGAATGCGCTGAAGTTTGCTTGGGGCGTGACGTATTACAAACAATCGGAAAACACGTCGTTCCGCTTCAACGAAACCGACACCTATGAAGAAGGCCCATGGGTCGACGCGTTTGTGGAAAGCACCGCTATCGAAGGCCTGCGGCTTCGCCTGGTCGCTGCGAACATCCTTGACGGCGAGATCAAGCGCCAGCGGCGTTTCTTTGCGCCCGACCGCGCCGGAGCGCTCGACAACGTCCAGTACCGCTTTCGCGAATTTGACCACGATCCGTGGCTTGTGTTTTCGGTCTCGGGATCGTTCTAAGCTGGTCACCTAGTTCGTGCTCGAATAGGAAATCGTCTAGCGCTTTGCCCCCGACTTGGCGCCCATGAGCCTAACGATGAGCGAGCCGAGCCCGAAAAACACAGCGCTGTGCAGCATGATCGCGGGGATCAGACCAATCGGGATTGGCTCCAACAGCGCAATCAGGGTTACACACACGGCGGCGACGACTGTCAGTATCTGCAGCATCCGCCAACTCGGTCCCAGCAGGAGAACCACCAGCAGCGCGTAAACGAAAACAACCATTATCTCTCTCCGTTACGCTTTAAACGGATCGCGCATCAATATCACGTCTTCCCGCTCAGGCGAGGTGCTCACCAACGCCGCCGGGCAGCCGATCAGTTCTTCGATGCGGCGGATGTATTTGATTGCCGCCGCTGGCAGATCGCGCGAGGAGCGCACGCCGCGCGTGGTCTGCTTCCAACCGGGCAGCGTCTCGTAGACCGGCTCAACCGCTTCCTGCTGCTTGAGCGCGGCGGGAAAATAATCGAGCGTGCGTTCGCCCAATTTGTAGCCGGTGCATATCTTGATCTCATCGAAATCGTCGAGCACGTCGAGCTTGGTGAGCGCGATGCCATCGGCGCCACAAAGCGCCACCGACTGGCGCACCAGCACCGCGTCGAACCAGCCGCAGCGGCGCGGGCGACCGGTATTGGTGCCAAACTCGCGACCGATCTCGCCGAGTTTCTTGCCGACATCGTCATGCAGCTCAGTCGGGAACGGCCCCGCTCCCACGCGCGTCGTGTAAGCCTTCACCAAGCCTAGCACATAGCTGATCTTGCGCGGGCCAACGCCGGCGCCCGCCGCCGCCTGCCCCGCCACCACGTTGGACGAAGTCACGAACGGATAGGTGCCGTGGTCGACATCGAGCAGCACGCCCTGCGCGCCCTCGAACAGCACGCGCTTGGATTGCTGAAAAGCGTCGTCGAGCACGCGCCAGGCGGGCTTCGCGTAGGGCAGCACTTTCGGCGCTATGGCCGCTATCTCGGCCTTCAGCGCGACAACATCGATCTCGGGCAGATCGAGGCCGCGCCGCAGCGCGTTGTGGTGCGCGGTTAGGCGTTCGATTTTCCAGGCGATGGACTCGGCATCGCCCAAGTCCGCCACACGCAGAGCGCGACGACCGACTTTGTCCTCGTAGGCGGGCCCGATGCCGCGGCGCGTGGTGCCGATGGAGGCCGCACCCGCCTGCGCTTCGCGCGCGGCGTCGAGATCGCGGTGAAACGGCAGGATGAGGCTCGCCTGATCGGACAGCACGAGCAGCTCCGGCGAGATGCGCACGCCTTGCGCCTCGATCTTGGCAATCTCCTCCGCCAGCGCCCAGGGATCGACGACGACGCCATTGCCGATGATCGAAAGCTTACCCTGCACGACACCCGAAGGCAGCAGCGCGAGCTTATAGGTGGTGTCGCCAACCACAAGCGTGTGCCCAGCGTTGTGGCCTCCCTGAAAGCGCACCACGACATCGGCGCGATGGCACAGCCAGTCGACGATCTTGCCTTTACCCTCGTCGCCCCACTGGGCCCCGACAACGACTACGCCGGCCATGATTCACCTCGCGCGCGGTGTCGCCCAATCCGCGCGCGCGGGCAAGCGCGTCAGCGACGCGGGTCGTCGAACGCCATGACGTTGCCGCTGAGGTCGGCAGCGAAAACGCGCCGCCCGAGCACCGCCGCGGCCGCGCCGAAGCCATAGACAGCGTCGCCTTCCGGGTCCGGCGCCTCCAAGAGCCATTGCAAGGCGCCCGTCCCCCGATCGAAAGCGGCAAGACCGCCGGCGCGCGGGGTCGAATAGCCTCCGCCCGAGATCGGCGCATATACGGTGTCGGCGCCAACCGCCACTCCAGCCCAGGTCCACCCCGGAATGGGCGTAGACCACACGCGCGCACCAGTCGCGGCATCGAAGGCAAATACTTGTACGGCGTCGGATGAGCCCAGATAGAGCCGCCCCCCGTTCAGCACGGGCGGCGAGTCGATCCACGAGTACCATACATGGCGTTGCCAAGCGCGCGCGCCAGTGCGTGCGTTGAGCGCGAACAGATCGTAGGTGCGGCTACCTACGATGACGTTTTCTCCAGCGAGCACCACGTCGCGCGGGATCGCCTGGCCGGTCTCGAAGCGCCAGAGTTCGCGCCCATCAGTGCGCGACACCGCGTAGGCGCGCCCGTCATAGCCTGCGAAGTACACGGCGTCCTGGGTCAACACTGGCGTTGCGGTGATGAGGTCCTCGGTGCAGCTGCGCCAGCGCTCGGCGCCGTTCGAAACATCAAACGCGTGCACGCAGCCGTCGCGCGAGCCGACGACAACCAAGCTCGCGTCCGCAACTGCTGACGCGGAATAATGGTCCCACTTTGAGCCTTCTTGATGAATTTCCAGGCGCGGCGCGCGCTCGGCGCCAAATGGCGTCCGCCATATCTCGCGCCCGGTGCGCGCGTCCATCGCCACCAGAGCGGTGTCGCTTGCAACGTAGAGCCGCCGCCCGCGCAGAGTTGGCCGCGCCCGTATGGCGGCGCCGACGTTTGTTTGCCAAATCCGAGCACCTGAACGCGGCGACAGCGCCGTGACGCGTCCATCGTCGCCTGCCACGATCAGCGCGCGCGAGCCGTCCAGCACCAAACCAGCCCAGATTGGCGCTCCGAGCGCTACCGTCCATGCTGGCGCAGGCGGCCCGGCTAGTGGCGTGATTGGCGCCGGCGGCGCGGGCGGCGCGGCTGTGCGCACGAAGCGCACCGGCACCTCCTCTTGCGCCACAAACGTCGAGGGCATCACGCCTTCCATGGCGCGGCCCTCGTCTGAAAGGCGGAGTGTCAGCCCGAGATGTGTGAAACGCACCTCCTCGCCAACCACCTCGTAGGCGCCCCCGCGCACTTCATGCATGCGCGCGACTGGCACGCTGAAGCGAACACGCGGCGCGCCCTCGTCGTTGGCGCCAAACCAGAAATAGAAGGGTTCGTTCTCGCCGGCATAGGCGATATCAGCGCGCCACCATCCCTTGATGTCGGTCTGCGCCCACGCCGGGGAAGCGAACACGAGGAAGACCGAGGCAAGGGCGGAGAAGAGCGTTTTGAGCATGCCTTGGTGTGGGCGAGGAAACTGCGGCGACGAACCCCGTTTCGACGAAGCGCGAAGCAACCGCGACGGCTGGAGCGTTCAGCGCCGCCCTTCGTCGAATACGGCGCGGGGATAATCAGTGCTGAAATGGCGCCGCCCCAATCTCTCGCCGAGTTGCTGCAACAGAAGAAGATTGGCTTCGTCAGGATTGTCCATTGCCGCCAAGCCTTTGGCCTGAGCCTCCGTCAGCTCTTCTTGGAGCAGTGCAGAGGCGTGTTCGGCGCAGCGGGGATCGTCGTTTTTGAAGCCGCCGACATCCAGGCGCACGTCGATACGCTGATACTCAAACGCTGGACCTCCGATTGTTAGATAGGGCGCACTGGGCTGGTCGATCTTTTCTGAATTGATCACCCAGCGTCGTTTTGACTGCGACATCGCTTGCAGCACCGCGACCTGTTCCTGGCCAACAGCGCCGATCATGGCGGTCAACGATTCCTTGGCGTGCTCCCACGACGGCTTGCCGCGCATGCTCTTGGCGGTTTGCCCGCCGCGAATCGCGCCGGTGCCGACATTGAGAACATAGAGCTGGTCTGGCCCGAGCGGCCAATTGAACCCGTACGCCGGGTCGCGAACGACCATGAGCGCTTCCAACGCAGGATTGTTGTTGCCGCTGACGCCGCCATCGACGAAGTAACCGTCCTCCTTGGACTTCTTTCCGGTCTTGTCGGTCGCGACCGTCAGCTGCAAGCCGCGGAAGAAGAAGGGCGCCGCCGCGCTTGCCTGCACTAAATCACGCAACCGATAGCGCCGATTGGCGGCGCCTTCGGATTCTTTTCCCGCGGCCGCGGTCGAACCGTAATATTTCCATCGCGGATTGTTGCACACAACCCATGCGCTGCCGCGGTCGAGCCGCATGCAATTGATCGCGAGGCCAGTCTTCAATTCGTCGGAAGAGAGCGTGTTGTCCCCATAGACCGCGCCCAGCGCCTCTGTCAGCGGTCCGCTCTTATGGCGGGCGAAGAAAGCAGCCATGAGATCGTTTGACGGGCGCTTGAATATCTTCGGGCAGAGTTCTTTGTAGTAGACGGAAATCTCGGCGGCGGTCATCCCCAAAGCCAAGCCCGTGGCGATGATCGATCCCGTTGAGGTTCCAGCAATCAGGTCAAAATAATTGCACAACCTGTAGTCGGAGTTCTTGTAGCGTTCGCGCAGCTGCTCCTCTAGCACCTGCAATACGCCGATCGTGAACATGCCGCGTACGCCGCCGCCATCGAGCGCGAGAATTCTCCGCTTGCGACTGGCGTCAGTAAGGAAAGTCTCTAGGCCCAAGCTCATGGTCGCTTCCCCTCCAAGAACCACGGAGCGAGACTAGCCCCAGGGGGACGCGGAGACCAGCCTCTAGCCGCCGAACTGGTATCCTAAGCGCAAGCCAACCTGATCCATACCCTGGTTGCGGCCTTCGCCGAGGATTTGGCCGTGGCTGAGGTGCTCAAAGAAAACCTCCATTTCGAA
>CADEDG010000065.1 GCA_902826035.1 uncultured Alphaproteobacteria bacterium | reverse complement strand
ATGGCCGTCGAGCAGCGAGCGCCCTCGGCGCAGGCGCCAAGCCAGAGTCAGCAACGCATCGGCCAATAGAGGTAGAAAAATCAGCGGCGGGATGAACGGCGATATACCGGCGCGCTGGATCACGATCAGCGATCCCAATGCCGCCACAGCGCCGGCGAACAATGCTCCCGCATCGCCCGCGAACAATTTCGCGTTGGGAAAATTCCACATCAAGAACCCGACCATCGAGCCGGCGCCGCACAACCCGATCGCCACGCCGCTCAAGGTTCCGTTCGCCTGCGCGATCGCAGCTAACGCGACGAGCCCTATTGCGACCGAACCAATGGCCAACCCATTTGAGCCGTCCATGAAGTTCACGCTGTTAACCATGGCGAACACCCACAGCGCAGTGCCTAGCAATCCAACGAAATATGGCATTTCGATCGAAAGACCGAAGCCAAGTGGCAGCAAGTCGACGACGCCCACACTCGCCGACGCTGAAAACGAAAGCGCCGCGAACAGCAGCAATTTCAAGCGCGGCCCCATGGCCCGGGCGTCGTCGATAAACCCGAGAAGCAGGAAGCACAGCGCAAACAACGCCGCAGGCGCCAACAGACGGGGACCGATGATCTCGATGATCACCCGCCATTGGTCCGAAATCTGGGCGTTGGTCAAAAGTCCCAGAGCAAAGCCAAGCCCCATACCCAGCCCCCCGCTGGTCGGCGTTGGATCGAGATGTTGCTTGTGTGCCTGGTTAGGGCGGTCAATCGGACCCGCTCGTAGCAGCACCGAACACGCCGCCACGCTGACGATGAACGCGACTAGCGCGCCAACGGCAAATTCTCCGGCCACTCCCACCTCGCAACAGGTTGGGGCTAGACGGGAGACGGTACAGGGTCAAGCGCGCCCAGCCGGGCCGGCGCTATCCAGCAGGACGGATAGAGTCGCTCCAGCGCCGTGGCGGACTCGAGCGCGACGTCACGCGACTCCACCAGCACGAACATTGTCGCGCCACTGCCTGATAAGCCGACATGGCGCGCGCCTGGCAGCGCCTCGAGCTGAGTGCGCATATCGCGCAGCTCGGGCATCAACGCGCTCGCCGCAGCCTCTAGATCATTGCCGTATCGCGCGCCCACCCCTTGCAGCGGCGCGCACGCATCAAGTTCCCGGCCCAAGCCCATCGCGTCGAACTGGCGGTAGACCGCCGCTGTGCTCAACGGGCGCAACGGGTTGATCAGAACCACATCCATGGGCGGCAATGAAAACGGCGAGAAATCTTCGCCGGTCCCGGTCATCAGGGCGGAGCGTGAATACACACACACCGGAACATCGGCGCCCAGCCCGCGCCCGAGCGCCAGGAGTTCAGCTTCCTTGCAGTCAAGCCCCCAAAGCGCGTCGAGCGCCTTAAGCGCCGCCGCCGCGTCGGACGATCCTCCACCGATGCCTGAGGCGATGGGGAGATTTTTCGTTAAGGTCAGCACGGCGCCCGAGCTCGTTCCTACTGAAGCGGCCAAGGCGCCGGCAGCGCGTAACACGAGATTGGTTTCGTCGGCCGGCAAGCAGCTTGCAAACGGCCCGGCGATTGTGAACCTCAAATCCGGCGCCGGCGCAGCCTCAAGCACGTCGCCGACATCGGCGAAGCTGACAATGCTTCGCAGCGGATGTCGCCCGTCGGCGCGCGGGCGGCCGACTTCCAGCGTGAGATTGATTTTTGCCGGCGCGAAGACGCGCACGCTCATCTTGCGGCAGAGCGCGTTTGCGGTTCGTCCGGCAAGCCCTGCTCAAGCTTGGCTTGCAACGCCGCGGGATTATCGGGCTTGAGGGCGAGCGCGCGGCGCCATTGGTAGCGCGCTTCGATGCGCCTCCCGACGCGCCAATACACATCGCCCAAATGCTCGTTAAGCGTGGGCTCCCGCGGATCGAGTTCGACAACACGCTCGAGCATATCGAGGGCGCGTTGGTAGTCGCCCAGTCGGAAATGCACCCAGCCGAGACTATCGATGACCGCAGCGGAGCGCGGGCGTTGCGCTACAGCGCGCTCGATCATGGCAAGCGCCTCCGGCAAGCGTTCGCCCCGATCGGCCCAGCTATAGCCAAGGTAATTCAGCACGTCGGGTTGGTCGGGTGATAGTTCAAGCGCGCGAAGCATATCGGCTTCAGCTTCCGGCCAGCGTCCCAAGCGCTCGCGCGCCGCGCCTCGCGCGAAATGGAGCCGCCAGTTGTTCGGGGCGGCGGCAATCAACTGCGAATAAAGCGGTTCCGCTTCGTCGTAGCGCATCAAGTTGCGATACATGTCGGCAAGCGCCCGCAGCGCGCGCGCATCGCCGCCCTGCGCAGCAGCGCTAGCAGCCGACAAAGCTGCTTCGTGTTCGCCATTGTCCAACTGTATCCAGGCTTCCTTTAGTCTTGCGCTCTGGGCATAGACCGAACGCGGCGCGATCCGAGACAGCGCCGTTTCAGCGATGTCGCGGTGGCCGAGCTCGAGCTGTGCCTGAGCGAAGGCGAGCCGCACGAAATCGGCGCCAGGATCGAGCATCAGCGCCAATGTCAGCGCCGCCAAACGGCTGGAGACATCGTATTCCTGCGCAAACACCGAAGCGAGGTCGAAAAGCCCCTCCGCCGCAGCGCGCGCTGGAGATAGCGGCGCTTCAGAAACGGTTTGACCAGCTTCGAGCCGAGCCAAAGCGGCTGCCAATTGGGGGTTGTTTGCGTTGTCCTCGGCGCCGAGGAGCGCGGCCGCCTGATCGCGGGCGCCGCGACGCGCCAGCAGATCGGCATAGGCTTCAACACCAACCACCGATGAGGCCCCACTCTCGCGCGCGTCCTGATAAGCAGCCAGCGCTTCTTCTTGTCGGCCGGCGAACTCCAGCGCCATCGCCTGTTGATAACCAAACGCGGGATTGTAGGCGGCCATGGCGCTGAAAGCTTGCACATCTCCGCCAGCTACGCCCTCGCCCAGGCGCGCCCACACCAGAAGCACGCGTGCGATCATTTCCTCTGCCGCCGCGCCTTCAACTTGAGTCAAGCGGCGGTCAGCGCCTCGCCAATCGCGCGCCGCCATCGCATCGACAGAAGCGACGATATGCGCATAAGCAGGCGCACCTGCACCACGGGCAAGGCGCGCAGCGCGGCGTGCACCGGCTTCGTCGCCAGCCCCAAGCGAAGCGGCGAGCGCGCGCTCGATCAGCGCGGGGTCGCGCGGATTCGCTGCCAGAGCGGCGAAATAGCGATGCGCCGCGTCCTGGTGATCCGCTCGTAATTCAGCGACGCGGCCAGCCAAATAATCGCGCTGCCCGGAGTTTGGCAGGGATGGCGCTGTCGCGCACGACGCGGCGCCTAGGCCAAGGGTTGCCGCCAAAAGCGCGCGCTTCATAGATCCTGCCGCTCCGCGGGGCCTTCGGGAAGCGATACTTGCGGCAAATCTCGCTCAGTAGGAGCAGGAGCCGTTAGGCCGCGCGCAAGCTTTTGTTCAAGCGAGCGGCGCCGTGGCACATCCGGGCGCGAGTCCAGCGCCTGGCGCCACGCCTGCCGCGCCTCATCACGACGGTTAAGACGCCAATAGACATCGCCGAGGTGGTCGAGAATTTCTGGATTGGGGTCGGCGGCGGAAAGCCCATTCGCCCGTTCGATCAGGGTGCGCGCCTGATCGAAGCGGCCATACAGATAATACGCCCAGCCCAGGCTATCGATGACAGCATAGTCGGTCTGGCCATTATTGAAGCCGCGCCAAAGCAATCGATAGCCCTCTTCCAAACCCTCAGGGCGTTGAATCAAGGCGTAGCCGAGCGCGTTCAGCCGCAAAACGGAATCGGGCTGTTCGGCGAACAGCGCGCGCGCGACTGTGATGCCCTCGCGCCAAGCGCCTGGATCGTCCATCAAGATTGACACGTACAACAAGCGCGTATCGACACTTTGATCCAGTTCGTAAGCGGCGCGCATATCGGCCGTGGCGGCGGGGAGATTGCCGGCGAAACGATGCGCGTAGGCGCGGTACCCCAGGATATCGGCGCGCTCTTCGGCATTCCGCGCCATCGTCAAGGCGCGGTTGAACGCGGGAATTGCCCGGTCCGCCTGACCGGCCTGGCGATAAACATCCCCAACCGAAGCTACAATCGACCAGCGATCGGCCCCATGCTCCAAAGCGCGCTCGGCAGCGCTTACTGCTTCGGCGTCTTGCTTCTTCTGCAGGGCGATGAGCGCGCGTACAATGTCGGCGTCGGCTGCAAAAACGCTGCCCTCCGGCACCATATCGACAATGCGCCGGGCGCCGTCGGGACCGCCGGCGTTCAAGGTTTGGTTCGCCGCGTAGAGCCGCCAATCATTGGCGTCTCCAGCCATCAGCACGCCTATCTGCAGGAACGCGGCGCCAGAGGTCGATGCAAATCCCTGGGATGGGTCGCGCTGTGCGATCATGGCGCTCAGCATTTCCGTCTGAGTCACGAACTCCGCTAAAAAGATCATCCAGCGGCCCGCGGCGCTTGACGAATTCAACGGGGCTTCAGCCGGCGGTTGCCCGGCGGCGAGACGCCGCAAATTATCGCCGACGTCCGCCGAGCGCGGCGCGAACTCTTCGACAATATTGTAGTAGCGGCGCGCATCCTCGGTGCGGCCCATGCGATGGGCGACAAGCGCTGCGCGATACACCGAGTGCGCCACCCGCACCGCGCCGAGCGCGCGTGTGAACTCCTCCGGCGTTCGAGGTTCGGCGTCACCGGGAGGCGTCACATCCATGCGCTCAACCATTTGCGCATAGATGGCCGCAGCCTCGGGCAAACGACCGGCGCTTTCGAAAATCAGGCCGCGCGCAATCTCCGGGAGCGGGCCTGGCAAATTGTCGGCGCTGCCGTCCACACGCTCGACTGCGCGATCAACCCGGCCCTCAGCGGCGAGCAGGAATGGCTCAAGCAGATTGGACACCCCATTGGTGAGTCCGCCCGGCGCGGCTTCAAGCGTTGCGCGGGCTTCGGCCAACCGATTGGCGGCGAGGTCATCGGCGAACGCGGCAGCCACCCAGAGCGGCGTCGCTTCGCCGCGGGCGATCGCGCGGCGCGCTTCGCGGATGAGATAATCAACGTCGGCCTCGACCAGCGCGTTTTCAGGCGCTTCGTAATTGCGATCGGCGGCGGCGTTTGCGGGCGAAGTGTAGCGCAACACCGCGGCGACGCCACGCTCGTTGGCCACGGCGGCCTGCGCGTCCGGACGTCCGCCTTCCGGCTTGGCTTGCGCGAGCGCAGGCGCGGCGCCTACCCCCATCAACGCTGCAACGCTGGCCGCCAGGATCACACGACGCATGCTTACCTCTTCTTGCCGTAGCCAAATTACATATTGGCGTAGTTGGGGCCGCCACCGCCTTCGGGCGTCACCCAATTGATATTCTGACTTGGGTCCTTGATGTCGCACGTTTTGCAGTGAACGCAATTCTGAGCGTTAATCTGGAAGCGCGGATTGGCCCCTTTCTCGTCATAGAGCACTTCATACACGCCAGCAGGGCAATATCGTGTCGCCGGTTCGGCGTATTCGGGCAGGTTCACCCGGATGGGGAGCGCGGGGTCCTTGAGGGTCAGGTGAGCGGGCTGGTCTTCTTCGTGGTTGGTGTTTGAGAGGTAGACCGAGGACAGCTTGTCGAAGGTGAGCTTCCCATCGGGCTTCGCATAGTCGATCGGCTTGTGCTTTTTGGCCTTCTGGGTCGCCTGCGCGTCGGTTTTGCCGTGCTTAAGCGTGCCAAAGAAAGAGAACCCGCCGAACAGGCTGGTCGTCCACATGTCGAACATGCCCCAGAACCCGCCCCAGAAAGTGCCGTGACGCGAGAGCAGCGGCTTGGCGTTGCGGACGAGCTTGAGGTCCTTGTGGACCCGGCTTTCGCGGTAAGCCTGGTCATAATCGTCCAGCGTATCGCGCTGACGGCCCGCCGCGAGCGCTGCAAATGCGGCTTCCGCGGCGAGCATGCCGGTTTTCATCGCGTTGTGGCTGCCCTTGATGCGCGGCACGTTGACGAAACCAGCCGCGCACCCGATCAGCGCCCCTCCCGGAAACGCCAAAGTCGGCACCGATTGCAGCCCGCCCTCGGTTATCGCGCGCGCGCCGTAAGCGAGGCGCTTACCGCCTTCGATGTGGCGACGAATTTCGGGATGCAGTTTGTGGCGCTGAAACTCGTCGAACGGCGATATGTACGGGTTCTTGTAATTCAGGTGCACCACGTAGCCGACCGACACGAAGCGTTCGCCCCAATGGTACATGAACGAACCGCCGCCGGTTTTGTCGTCGAGCGGCCAGCCGACGCTGTGGAGAACCAAGCCTGGCTGGTGCTGGGCGGGGGAAACTTCCCAGAGTTCCTTGACGCCCAGTCCGTATTTTTGCGGATCGCGGCCTTTGCTTAATTGATAGCGATTTTGCAGGATTTTCGTCAGCGATCCGCGCGCGCCCTCGGCGACCAGCACATATTTGCCGTGCAATTCCATACCAGCTTGGAAATCGCCTTTCCTGGCGCCGTCCTTGCCGATACCGAACACGCCCGCGACCACGCCCTTGAGCGCGCCCGCTTCGTCGAACACCGGCGCGGATGCGGCCATGCCAGGATAAATTTCGACGCCCAGCGCCTCAGCCTGCGCGCCCAGCCATTTGGTGAAATTCGACAGCGAGACGATGTAATTGCCGTGATTGCTCATCAGCGGCGGCATCAGGAACATCGGCAGCGAAGCAGCGCCCGCGGGGCCGAGCACGAGGAACTTGTCCTTCGTCACCGGCGTATCGAGCGGCGCGCCCTTCTGTTTCCAATCCGGGATCAGTTCGTTGAGGCTGACCGGATCGAGCACCGCGCCTGACAAAATATGAGCGCCAACCTCGGCGCCCTTCTCCAGCACCGCGACCGAAACCTCCCCGCCGCTCGCCGCCGCCAATTGCTTGAGCCGTATCGCCGCCGACAACCCCGCCGGCCCCGCGCCGACGATCACGACATCGTACTCCATGGAGTCGCGCGCGATCTCTGCTTCAGCCATTACCCATCCTTCACTTGGTTCGACCGTGTTTATCAAAGCAGCTGCGACGAGGCGCAAGCCGGGCGCGTTGCTTTGGCATTTTCCCCCAAGCATTTTCCTCCGAGTCCCTCCACAATGACGGCGATGATTGCCGACCCCCTCCTCGCCGCCCGCGCCGCGCTCGCCTTCTGGCGGGCAGCCGGGGTCGATATGGATGAGGCCGAGGCGGTGTTCGCCGCCCCGCGCCCGGCGGCGGCGAGGCAGCCTGCGCCACAGGCGAAACCCAAGCCCGCTCCTGCTCCGCGCCGGCAAGCGGCGGCCGGCAGCCCTGTGGAAAACGCTCGGGAACTCGCCGCGGCCGCCGGGTCCATCTCTGAACTCAAAGCCGCAGTGGAGACGTTCAACGGCTGCGCGCTAAAGGCTACGGCGAGAAACACCGTGTTTTGCGACGGGGTCCTGGACGCCGAGGTGCTGCTGATCGGCGAAGCGCCGGGCAAGGAAGAAGATGAGCAGGGCAAGCCGTTTGTGGGCCGCTCCGGCCAATTGCTGGACCGAATGCTCGCCCTGATAGGACTGGCCCGGAAGTCCAATATTTTGATATCTAACACTATTTACTGGAGGCCCCCGGGCAATCGCGACCCCACCCAGGGCGAGATCGTCGCCTGCCTGCCGTTCGTGGAGCGCCTGATCGTGCTCTCCCGGCCAAAACTGCTCCTGCTCACGGGCAAGGCGGCCGCCCACACCGTCTTGAAGCGGGAGGATGGGGTGATGAAGCTGCGTGGGCGGCGGTTTCAGCACCAGACCGAAGCTGGGGCCGTCAACGCCATGGTTATGCTTCATCCTGCATATCTGCTGCGCCAACCGCACCAAAAGCGGCTGGCCTGGGCCGACCTGCTTGCGGCAGAGGCTTGGCTCGACGAATTGGGCGCGGCGCGACTGCGTGCGGGGGTTGTTTCATGATGTTTCGTTCCGCCGCTCTCGCCGCCTTCAGCCTCGCCATCGTCGCAGCACCCGCCGCCGCGCAACAGCGGATCGTCGCCCTGTCCGAGCACGATGCTGGGGCCTATCGGGACGCCTTCGCCGCCATCGAGGCTGGCAATTGGCGTGACGTCGGATCAGCGCTTGGCCGCGTCGAAGACGATTTGCTCGCCGAAGCAGTGCGCGGGCGCATGCTGCTTGCCCCGGGGTACCGGCCGTCGTGGGGAGAATACACGTCTTGGCTGCGCCAGAATGGCGAGTACGGCATGGCCGAGGCCGTGTACGACCGCGCCATGGCGTCGCGACGGCGGCGCTCGCACGCACAAGCACCCGAGCCTGTTCGCGCGCGCGCGCGCGCGCTGCCCGGCGCTCCCCCTCCGGTACAAGATGACAGCGCCGCCGCCCGTGTTGGCATCGAGCGCATCGCCGAGCGCATTGGGGCCAACGATTTGGAGGGCGCGCGAGCGTTGGCCGAAAGCCAACTCTACGGGCCGCGCGGCGGACAAGCCGCCTGGCAGCTGGGGCTAATCGCATTCCGGTTGCACGATTATGCGGAAGCGGCCCGCCAGTTCGAAGCGTCGGCACAATGGAATTATCATGGCGGCTGGGCGCGCGCCGGAGTGCACTATTGGGCCGCCCGTGCGCGCATCGCCGCAGGGGAAACGGCTGGCGTACATGGGCATCTGGAAGAAGCCGCCGCGCGCCCTTGGACCTTCTACGGCCAATTGGCTGAGGCCCAGCTTGGCCGTGAAAGCGCACTGGCGTTCGATACCAGCGTAATCGATTCCGCTACGCTTGCGCGCTTTATCGAGCGTCATCCGGGCGCGCGCCGCGCCGCAGCGCTTGCGCAATTGGGGCGGCTCTCGGAAGTGGAGAGCGAATTGCGGCGTCTGCACGCCGACCTCACGACGCAGGACGATGCCGTGTTTCTTGCGCTGGCGATCGCGCTTTCGGCGCCGAGCGCCCAATTGCGCGCGGCGGAATATGGCGGCCCGGAAGTGGCGGCCGGCTTTTGCCCCGCTACGTCTTTCGAGCCGGAGCGAGGCTTCGAGCTCGACCGCGCTCTGATCTACGCCATCGTTCGTCAAGAGAGCCATTACAATCCCAAGGCGGTCAGCGTCTCAAATGCGCGTGGGCTGATGCAACTCCTGCCCTCCACTGCGCGCGACATGGACCGCTCGCACAATTATCGGCGTGCGCCTGCAGCATTGTTCGAGCCGGGGCTAAATTTGCGGCTCGGCCAGTCCTATGTGCTGTGGCTTATGAGTCAATTCCACAATGACGGCGATCTAGGCCGCGTGTTCGCAGCCTATAATGGCGGCCCAGGCTGGCTCTCGCGCTGGCTGGCGACGCAATCGCCCGACATCGACCCGCTGCTGTTGCTGGAGACCATGCCGCGCGCGGAAAGCCGCGATTACGCCGAGCGTGCGCTCTCGCACATGGCGCTCTGCCGCAAAAGCTACGGACAGCCGACGCCAGAATTGGATCGGTTGGCTGCAGGTGAGCCGGCGCTTTACACGCCCCTCGACAGCCGCCGCGCGGAGCGCTGAACCGCGCGCAGGTCAGCGCCCGTGTCGATATCGCGCAGGGTTGGCAGAATCGCGACTTCGGCGCCGAGATTTGCGTACACATCGGCGGCGGCGTGTTGCGTGGACCAACGCACGTCCGTCATCGCGCGCGCGGCGCGGTCGCCGGAACGCGCCGCCAGCAGCCAGAACCCGCCATCATGGGCTGGGCCGAGCGCGAAGGGCGCGCGTTTGAGCGCTGCAAACGCAACGGCGATCAAGGCGACGCTGATCTCCGGGCAATCCGTGCCAACAACAGCAACTGTGCGCCTGCCCGCCATCGCGCGCGCCAAACGTACGCCAAGATCGCCGCCGCCTTGAGCGACCCGCGCCACGCTTGGTGGCCAAACACTTATCACTTCGGACACCGCACGATCGGGCGTAACGCAAAGCAACGTGCGCCAGCGGGCATCGCGCGCCGCTCGCAGCGTCGCCGCATGCAGTCCGCGATTGATGCGCCAGGCCTCGGTTTTGCCGATATCGCGCGCCAACCGCTGCTTTCCCACGCCCACGCGCGGCGCCTTGGCCATGATTATCAGCGTGGGGCGCTCAATCATAGATCTTCGCGAGCTTTGCGGGGTCGGCGCCCATCAGATAACGCGCGGCGAGCACCAGATTTCGCCACGAGCGTTTGGCGTAGCCGTCGCGGCGATATTTGTCGGCGCTGGTAAGGGCAGTCGCGCGCAGGATACGCAGACGGCGCCCTCCTAGTCGACGCACGATGTCGATATCCTCCATCAGCGGCAATGCGCGGTAGCCGCCAATGGCGTTGTACAATGTTTTCGAGATCAACAAGCCTTGGTCGCCGTACGGCAGCTTTAGAATTCCGGCGCGTTGGCTCGCCCAGAACGCCACCCAGCGCGCGCCGAAGCAATCGTCATCGAAAGCGAGCGTGAATGCCGCCGCGCGCGCGTCACCGGTTGCGATGAAGCGTGAGGCATCGCTCAGCCAAGCCTCGGCCAACGACGTGTCGGCATGCAAGAACAAAAGCCACTCAGCTTTGGCGGCCGCAGCGCCCGCGATCAATTGCACGCCGCGCCCGCGTGCTCCGCGCACGATATCGCAGCCGGCGGCGTCAGCAATTGCCAGCGTCTCGTCGCTGGAGCCGCCATCGGAGACGATCACCTGCTTCACCAAACCAGAGGCCGCGCCGGCAACCAATGGCGCGAGCGCGCGCGGCAGATGCGCGGCTGCGTTCAAAGTTGGGATGACGATTGAAATCACCGGCGCCAGCATAGACTCGGTGCGGCCTTCGACAAGCTCAGGCTGACGCAGAGAGGAGCAAGAACTGCGTCACGCTGAGCCTGTCGAAGCGTGCGACGCAATCACGCGGCTGGAGGCGTTGGGCGGCTCTGCTGCTGCGCTGGGAGCGCGGCTTGGGCCGGCGGCGCCGGGGGGCGGCCCGGGCCGGGGCCAGAAGGCGCAGCCGGCGCATTCGAGGCGTGCTCGGTGATTTGCGCACGTAGCCGCTGCACGAAGCGGTCCAGCAGATCGGTCCGCGCCACAGCGCGCGCGACGTCGCGTATCGCGGCGCCGTCGGCATGCACGCCAGACGCCACGATCTCGAACGCATCGGCCTCTGCGGTGTTGGCGAGGTCGCCGGCATAGTCGCGATAGAATGCGCGCACGCCGTCCTCGTTTCCAGCCAAGGTCAGCGCCACCGCGGTGCGCAGCACGATTTGGCGGCCAGCCTCATCCAACGGCTGCGCCCTACTGCGCGCGCCCAACAGCGCTCGCAATTCCACCGCCGCGCGATCCCAGTCGCGTGCGCGCCACGCGGCGTCGGCGCGAACCCGCTGGGCGTCCTGGCTGCGGTCGCGCTCCACCAATTCCACCGCCGCGTCGAGGCGGCCAAGATCCATCAAGGCGCGCGCTTCGAGAATGCGGCGGTCGGCAAGCAGCGTTTGATCCATATTGGGCTGGCGCGACGACGCCAGCGCAACCAAAGCCCGATCAGGCTTGCGGTCCATCAAATAGATGGCGGCGAGATCGGCCGCAGCTTTCGCCTTGGAAACACCGTCCAAACGCTCATCGACCTGATGTTGCAGCAATTGCGCGGCCTGCTCCAAGAGATCGACGTGCACAAGCCGGCCCGCAAGCAAACGCACGATGCGGTCGCCGTTCGGCCCCACTGGCGTTAGGTCGCTGAATTCGTAGAACAGACCGAGCGCGCGGATCGGTTCGAGGCGGTCCGCCTCTCCATCGAGAAACAAGCGCTCGAACAAGGTCGACATATCGGCGCGCAATTGGCGCACGGCCGGATCGGTGGGGAAGCGATCAGCGGCGGTGCGCATGGTCGCCAACGCCTCGCGCCAACGGCCAAGCTCGGAATAAGCGTCACCAAGCATGCCGACGACTGCTATCTCGATGGAATCGCCGCGCCAACGAAAACGCAGCGCCTCCAACGGCTCGACCGAGTCGATTGCGCGCATGAGGCCGCTGGCGCGCCGAAGCCGCAGCGCTTCCAGCGTAGCGCGCACCGCGACCTCCTCGTCGCGCGCCCGTGCGAGTTCGTCGAGCATGCCCAAAGCGCGGGTCGAGTCGCCGCGCGCGGCGGTCAATCGCGCTTCGATCAAACGCGCATGCAAACGCAGGGCCTGATCCGGCGCCTGCCCCATCGCCGCACGGGCCGCCGCTTCCACCGCGGCGAGGTCGTTCAGCTCCAGCGCCGACGCCGCCAACGCTAGTTGGAAACGCGCGCGCCAAGCGGCGGGATGTTCTTCCAGCCCCCCAGCGCCGCGCTCGAGTTCGCGCCTCGCTTCGCTCCAATCCTTGCGCAAATAAGCGGCGTAACCGCGCCACAACGCGGCGGAAGGATTGCTCGCCAACGACGAAGCGGCGAGGTCCGTGCGCGCGGCCTCGGCACGCCCCATCATCAAGTTCGCCGCGCCGCGCATCAGCCGATATTCTGGATCGATCTCGACCAATTCGCCTTGATTGATCGCAGCGACACGCAACGCTCCGAGCGCTTCGGCGGCCAATTCATGCCGCAACAAGAACCGCGCCAACTGCAATCGCGCCTCCACCGGCGCACCCTCGCGCACACCCTCAGCGGCGGCGCGGCGGCCCAGGTCAGCGATATGTTGGCGCACCTCGACGAGGTCCATTTCCTGGCGTGAGGGTGCGATGTTTGTTTCCGCCAACGATGCTTCCAATGTCGCGCTCGCGTTGGCGGCGGTTTCGGCGGTCGGGACGGCGATCAACCCCTCGTCACGGCCGACTATGAGATTGCCGTTCTCGAACTTGGCGTCGATGCCGTCGGCGCGGATTTCGATCACCGCGCCATGCGCGGCTGGCAGAACCGCCGCCTCCACTGTCGCGCGGCGCGTATCGATGCCTCTCGCGGGGCCGCCAATCATGGCGACACCGATGCGGTCACCCACCTCCGGGTCGCGCAACCAACGCACCACCCCTTCGCGCTCAAAGCGGGCTCGCAATTCGCCGCGCCCATCGGGCTCCACCTCGCGCGTCAGCGCTGCCGGCGACACGGACGCCGCGCGCGCGCCAAGCGAGATCACCCAGGAATTGTCTTCCGCCGCCGCCGATATCAGCACATCCGGCGTTGCGGGAATGCGCAGACCGACCACGCCTTCGCCGCTAACAGCCTCGATGTTTTGGTGCCGGCGTCCGGCGCGCGTAATGCCCGTCAGGTCGATACGCCCGCTGGCGTCAAACACCACCCAGAGCGCCTCGCCGCGCCGGAATGCGGCCGCCCTTGTTGGCGACGGCCAGGTTATCGTCAGGCGCGTGACATCGGCCTCCTCCACCAGCTGCGCTCGCGCAACGCCGTTGACCGGCGGCCGCGCGGGAACCGGCGCCGGCGCCACGCCCGCTGCCGCCGAAGCAGCGGTGACTGCCGCAGTAGCCGCGTCGGGGGGCAACAGGTCAATAACGACGCGGTTGCCGTCAACGAAATGGCGTTGCCGCACGCCGGGGTCGAGCGTGAGCTGCAGACGCACCGGTGCGCCCGCAGCGCTGGTTTTGCGCGCGTCGCGCAAGAACCGCGGCAGGCTCGCGCGCAGATCCGCAATGTCGAGATCGGCCGCCCGCGAAAACCGCAGGTCCAAGCGATTACCCTGCAAGAGCGGTACAACAGTCGTCGGTCCCTCGAACCGGAAAGCGAGCCGCGTGTATTCCTCCTGCACGCCAATCGTGACGGTGGCGGTAGGCGCTGGCGCCATGCGTGGCGGTGGTGGCGGCGCGGGCGGCGGCAGCGGTGGGGGTGGCGGCGGTGGAGACGGAGGTGGTGGCGCGGGCGGAGGAGGTGGCGGCGATGCAGCGACGTAAGGACTAAGCTGCGCTGGCACTGCCGCAGGCGGAATCTCAGCTTGCGCTGAGGGCCACGGAGCAGCGGAGGGCGTTGCGGCGGGTGCAGCATTCTCCGTCGGCGGCGTCAACGGCAACGGCTGGCCTGTCGCCGGGGGTGCGGCGATGAGAGCCGCGGCGGCCACGGCGATCGGGGAGCGCAGAGATTTCATGGGCGCGATGTCCGCTTGCCTCCATTCTCGGCGTCGCCGAGTTAAACTCTAGTTTACCCAGCCGGTTCTGGCGGCGCCGCTGGCGCACGCTGGCCACCTTGCGCTCGCGCCAGCAATTCGGCGCCGCCCGCTGGCGGGCGCGCGCGCTCGGCCAACATTTCCGTAAGATGCCGCGCTCGTTCTGGCTGCATCTTCCCCATGACTTCAGCGAGGTTGGCCTGACGCATGCGCCCCGCCACCTGCACCAGCACATCGTCCTCCAAACCGTCGAACACGGCAGCGGCGTCCTTGGCGCGCATGCGCTGATAGACATCGACCAGGCCAGTGATGCGTTGCGACTGGGCGTCGTCAAGATTGCCGAGAAGGTCGTTGACTGTCGTTTCCAGCTGACGCAACTCAGCTAGCCTCTGGTCCAGCCGGGTTTGAGCGGCGAGCAACAATTCGTCCTGGGTGTCTTCCGCTGCCGAGCGTTGATCGAGCGCCTCGCGGCGCGCGCTCAGCGCTTGCAGCACTTGCACCTCGGAGGCGCTGAGCCCCGCCATTTCAGCCAGCGACGGCGCGGCGCATTGTTGTGCGCCCTCCGCTGGCGCGCCGGAGGCCGCTTCGCCCGCGGCAGGCGCGGCTGCGTGCTCTGTTGGGGCGGCTTCCGACAAGCTCTCCGCCACCGCCACCGCCTTCAGTCCCAGCAGCGCCGCAAGCGTCGCCATGGCGGCGGGCAGCAGGCGCACGTTGGTCGCCGCCGCTTGTTTCTTCGGTGCGCTCATAGCCGCGCTCGCGCGTCAGCGCCGGTGCGCAACCTGCCCGCGCCGAGTCCCAGACGGTCAGCAGTGGCGCGGGCGTCGTTGATGCGTGCCTGCAAATCGCGCCCCGCATCTTGCGCGCTTGCGCGCAACACCCGCACCGCCGCTTCAGCCTGCGTGGTGGCCTGCACAAGTTCAGCGGCGGCGGCGCGCACGCCGTCCTGGCCTGAGCGAAGCGCAGCGAGTTTGCGGTCCAACCGCCAAAACGAGAACAGACACGCGCCGAGCATGCAGGCGAGCACCACTTCCAAAGCAATAGCGAACGGGCTCATTTCTTGCCTCCAAATTTCATCATGGCCTGCTGGGCATTGGGTGCGATTGACCGATCGACTCGCACCGCGAGCGAATGGCCCATGCGCCCGACACTTCCGCGCGAGAGCTCAACGTCGCCGCACTTCATGATCACAGGCGACTCGGGCGGTGCATCCAGCATCAGCGTATCGCCCACTTTGAGGTCGAGCATCTCACCCAACGGCCGCTGCATTTCGTCGAGCAGAACTCGCACTTCAAGCGTCGTCGCCCAGAGTTCGCTGGCGAGGTGGCCTTCCCAAATATTGTCTCGACCGAATTTCTCACCCATGAATTGCTGCAGCAGCATTTTCCGGATCGGCTCTAGTGTTGCGTATGGCAGCAACAATTCAAGGCGGCCGCCGCGGTCCTCCATATCGATGCGCAGCTTGACGACGATCGCCGCATTCGGAGGCCGCGCGATGGCGGCGAAACGCGGATTGGTTTCGATGCGATCGAGCGAGAAATTCACGCTGGTGAGCGGAGCAAAGGCTTGCTTGGCGTCAGCGAGCACCACTTCGATCATACGCGTCACCAACATGCGCTCGATGGTGGTGTATGGACGGCCCTCGACGCGCGCTGAAGCGGCGCCCCGGCGACCGCCCAGCAAAACATCCACTACCGAGTAGATCAAATTGGAATCGACGGTCGCGAGCCCGAAATTGTCCAATTCCTCAGCTCGAAACACCGCAATAATCGCTGGCAACGGGATCGAATTGAGGTAGTCGCCGAAACGCACCGAGGTGATTTGGTCAAGGCTGACTTCAACATTGTCGGAGGTAAAATTGCGCAGGCTGGTAGTCATCAACCGCACCAGGCGATCGAACACGATCTCCAGCATCGGCAACCGCTCATACGACACCAACGCCGAATTGATGATCGCGCGCACGCCGCTACGGCTGGCGGACTCTTCCTCGCCGACGCCGAAGCCCAACAGGCTGTCGATCTCATCCTGATTGAGGATGCGCTCAACGACCGGCTCGGCGGCCGCCGCCGGCTCGTTCTCGGCGGTTTCCCACTCAGCGCTTTGAGCCGCCTCGGCCATCTAATTGACCAGCATTTCTTCGATCAGCACGGCGCTGATCTGCGACGGTGCGATCGCAAGATTCACACGGCGCAGCAATTCCAGGCGCAAGCGATAGGCGCCCGCAGAGCCGGCGAGATCGTCAGTGCGCATCTCGCGCAGGAAGCCGTTGAACTGATCGGTCACCCGCGGCACATGCTCGGTGAGCGTGGTCACCACAGCGTCGTCTGGCGCTTCAAGCGTCAGCTTCAACTTCAAATAAGCGGGACGCCCATCGGGGCCGGTCACGTTAACTAGCATTTCCGGTAGCCCAACGAAGATCACTTCTTCACCGTAAGTGATGGTGGTGCCGTTCGGCCCTTGCGTGGGCTCGCCTTCAGCGCCCTCACCATGACCGCCGCCATGCCCGCCGCCCTTGGCTTTCTCTTTGCCGTGCCCCGCGTCGGCCTCGGCGTGTTGTTCGCCGCCGCCGCCAGACAAAAGCATGAACGCCGCGGCGCCGCCGCCGCCCAAAACCAGAACCGCCGGCAAGACGATAAAAAGAATGAGAGTCTTGCCCGACATCTTTTTCTTAACTGGGGCTTCGCCGTCGGCGCCTTCAGCGCCCTCGCCCCCCGCTGCGGGCGTGGCTTCCTCAGCCTCCGCCTCGGGAGCGTCGCCCTTCTTCTTTTTCTTCTTCCCAAACATGACGGAATCGCTCGCCCATTGCCTAGCTCCTTGGTGCGCGGCGCTGGTTAAGGATTACTTGCTGCTGGGCAAAACTTGCCGGCGCCGACGGCAAAAAGCGCCGTCCGTTCACCATATTCGGAAACTCGACCCCTTAGAAATCAAGGCACTCGCCCTTGGCCCGCTCTTTGCATGGTTAACGACGATGGATAACGCACTCATGCTCGGCCT
>CADEDG010000064.1 GCA_902826035.1 uncultured Alphaproteobacteria bacterium | reverse complement strand
AAAGCGTTACCCATGTGTCCGGTACGAAACGTCACCTATGTCTCAGGTCGCTCATACAAGGCCCCCATGGGACTTCGGGTGGGGACGGAAACATCCGGCACACGCTGGCGCGCCGTAGGTACTCGTGGATGTGTGTGTGTCGAGCTTGCGTCGCTTTGCGCTGACTTGGTGTAGAGATTGGCTGCAAGGGGAAACAAGATGTCCGCCAAACAGGCTATGCGAGGCAAACCGGCGGCTGCCTATCAAGTCGTAAAACCTGCACAATTGAAGGCGGTAGTGTCCCCGGTCAGGGGCACGATCTATTCCATGGCGGCGGCATTTGGGCCGTTGTCGGTGCGTGAGATCGCCGAACTAATCGGTGCTGCGCCATCGTCGCTCTATTTTCATATCGAGCGGCTAATGTCGGTTGGCCTGCTGGTTGAGGCTGGCGCGCGTCAGCTCGCGAAAAAGCCCGAGCAACTCTATGACGTTCCACACCGCCGTATGCGCATGACGGAGGCGATCAAGGATCCTCGGAACGACCCGTACCTGAAGGCGATTGTTGGGTCGATTTGCAAGCAGGCAAATCGCGACTACACGCGGGGGCGCGGCGCTTCCCACTGCCGAGTCTCCGGCGCAAGCAGAAACCTCAGATTTGCGAGACTGGTTGGTCGCCCCGACTCCGCCACGCTCGCGAAGGTGAACGAGCATCTGGAAGCGATCAACGAATTGCTCGCTGAAAGCGCCGAAGGCGATGCCGGGGTTGTAAGCTTCAGCTTCGTCTTGGCGCCGCGCGGCGGCCGCCGGAAAAAATGAGACCGCAGGTCGGGGCATCGCCTGCCAGGCAGGCGTTCATGCACGTGTGAAAGCCCGGGCGGGCGCCTTTCGTATTTGGCGCCACAGCCAGCAGCCGACGATCGCGCCGACGACCAAAGAAGCGCCAGCGCCGGCCTCAAACCAAAGCGGACCATCTACTTTCCCGGTCAAATAGAGAAAAGTAGTTTCCGCCGTGATCAGCAAACACATCGGAACGATGTGGAAAAACGGACGCACGCCGGCAAGCGCGGCGGTCACGAAGCCGCCTATGACCGCTGAGACCGGCGTCAGCAGACCAGCGGCGAGCAATACCTCGATCGGATCATGAAAACTGACGCCGCCAAGAATGGCTTCCTGGGCCACCCAAGCGCCTAGCACAAACAACACGTAGCCAACGACAATTGCCGCGATGCTTCTGCCCACGCGGAGAGCCAGCCTGGTTCCGTCCATAACACTTCTCCCATGCCGAGGCAGGGTTGCACGCGCGTGCTGGCGTTTCGGCCCGCTTTTGATAGCCTTCTCGCGGCTGCGGCCCGATTTGGATGGTCTGTATGGCGAGAAGCGACATTGATGCGACCGACCAGCAATTGCTGCACGCGATTCAGCGGGATGCTACACTCACAACCGACGAACTGTCCTGCATGGTCGCGTCATCGCCATCGGCGGTGCAACGCCGGCTGGCCCGTCTGCGGCGCGACGGGATTATCGCGGAAGAGGTGGCGGTGGTCCGCCCGAGCCTGGTGGGCCAGCCTCTCACTCTTGTTGTTGGTGTGGAGATCGAGCGGAAACGAGCCGACCTCTATGCAAATTTTCGCGAGTGGGTGGAACGTGCGGAGGAGGTGCAGCAGGCCTACAATGTGACCGGCGCATCCGACTTCATCCTCATTGTGACGGCGCCGACGATGGAAGATTATGATGCGCTGATGGACCGCATGGTGAACGCCAACCCCAACGTTCTGAAATTCACCACCAGCGCCGTTTTGCAGACATACAAGCGCAGCTTGTTCACTCCAGTGAAGCGCTCGACAACCAAGGCCGCGGCGACCTCAGCTTAACTCACGGTGGCCGCTGAAGGGCGCCGATTTCGCCGATGTTGCGAGGTCGAGGGCAACGGCAAATCAGGCGCGTGCCGTCACCAATCTAATCCACGGCAGGTAGTGTGAAACCCGCGTGTAGACTTCCACCACGCCGTAGCGACCCTCCTCGAAATTGCCGGTGCGCTGGTAGCTGGAAACGCCAGCGATGCAGGTTTGTCCGTTCGCTTCGATGTAGGCTGGGCCGCCGCTATCGCCTGGGCCGCTGATGCCTTCGAGCGGTGTGGCGTCATTTTCAGGTGACCGGAACTCCCACTCGATCTGGGTGTCGCGAACGCCGGTTACGGTGCTTGTGGCGCCGCGCAAGGCGCCGTCGGGGTCTTGTGACGGACCGGTCAGGCCTGTTCCCTGAACGCCGGCGCCAACCAGGACCACAACTTTTCCGATCTCGTCTTGGCGCTCGTACAAGCACGCCGGCTGCGGGTTGCGCACTGGCTGCTCAAGCCGCACCAGCGCGACGTCGTTGGTGACTTGCTGCGGTTCATAGTCTGGATGAACGATCACCTCGGCCACGCGGTAGCCGCGACCCTTTACATACACAAAGCGCGGCCCCGTCGTCTGCTCTTGCAGGGCGTCAACGGCATGGGCCGCGGTTAGCACCCAGTCTGGTGCAATCAGCGTGCCCATGCCGTTGAACAGGAGCGGTGCACCATCGCGAGAAGGGGCCGCAAGCAGGACCAGAGCGGGCCTATGAGCCTCTCCAAGGAGTAAGTACTCCTTCGGGTCGACATCGTGACGCATGATCATGGCGCCAGCTGTCGCGCTTGCATGGCAGAACAATCCAAGCGCTATTATCGCAGTTCTAAGCATTTCGATCCTCGCAACGCTGCCTTGATTACTCACCTGTCGGAAAACCCCGGACACGCAGCAATGCGTTGACGTCTGGGTCGCGACCGCGGAAGCGGCGGTAGGCGTCGGCGCGATCGCTGGAATTGCCTTCGCTCAGGATGATGTTGCGCATGCCCGCCGCTGCCGTGGGATCGAACACGTTGCCTGAAGCCTCGAACATCTCCCAAGTGTCGGCGTCCATCGCCTCCGACCATAGGTAGGAATAGTATCCGGCCGAGTAAGAATCGCTCGAGAACAGATGCCCAAATTGGGGCAGGCGGTGGCGCATGGCGATTTCACGGGGCATGCCGATCTCCGACAAAACCTGCCGTTCGAAGGCATCGGCGTCGGCGACCGGCGTTGCGCGATTGTGCAAGGCCATGTCAACAAGCGCGGAACCAACGGCCTCGACGGTCTCATACCCTTGGTTAAAGGTCGCCGCGTTGTTGACGCGATCGACCAACGATTGCGGCATCGGTCGTCCGGTCTGATAGTGCCGGGCGAACCGATCCAGGATCGGTCGCGTCAACACCCAGTGCTCGTGAACTTGGCTTGGGAATTCGACGTAATCGCGTGGTGGAACAGACAAGCCGGGGTACCGGGCCTCCGACAGCAACCCGTGTAGCGCGTGGCCAAATTCATGGAAAAGTGTACGTGCGTAATCGAGAGAGATGAGCACTGGCTCCCCATCGGCGCCGGCGACGAAGTTGTTGTTGTTCGAGGTGATGGGCGTGACGGTGCGGCCGGTAAAAGTCTCGTGACCCTGGTAGCCTTGAGCCCAGGCGCCTGATCTTTTTCCGGCCCGTGCGAAATTGTCGAGATAGAACAGGCCCTGGTAGGATCCGTCTCCATCGCGCACTTCGAAGACGCGCACGTGCGATTCAAAGACAGGCACTTGTCCTGTGATCTCGTGAAATGTCAGCCCATAAAGCTGGGTGGCCATGTAGAAGGCGCCGCTCACCATGTTGCTGAGCTCGAAATAGGGCCGCAATTCGTTCTGATCCAGGTTGTAGCGGTCGCGCCGAACCTGTTCAGCGTAGTAGAGATAGTCCCAGGGCTCGATCGTTATGCCCGCGCGTTGGCGATTGGCGATCGCCTGCATGTCGGCAACCTCTTGACGAACCCGCGCGACGGCCGGGCGCCAAACCCGCATCATTAGGTCTTGGGCTCGCGCGGGATCGCGCGCCATTGTGTCGGCCATCCGGAAATGGGCGTGAGTGGCAAATCCTAACAACTGAGCGCGCTCCGCGCGCAGGCGCAGGATGTCGGAGATGGTGTCGTTGGTGTCGTTGGCGTCGCCATTGTCGCCGCGATTTTTGAAAGCGCGCCACACTTGTTCCCGAAGGCGTCGGTTCGAGGCGAATGTAAGGAATGGGTCAACACTCGATCGTGTGTTTACGACCGCCCAGTGGCCGGGCTGGCCGCGAGCCTCCGCGGCGGCGGCATAAGCGGAACGAAGATTTGGCGGCAGGCCGGCAAGATCCGCTTCGCTGTCGATAACTATGGCCGTGCTCTCGTCAGCTAGAAGTCGCCGGCTGAAATCGGCGTACTTGGACGCGAGTTCCTCATTGACCTGGCCAAGACGAGCCTGCTGCTCGGGCGTGGCGGCGGCGCCGGCGCGGGCAAACTGATCGCGGGTGCGCTCAAGCAATCGGAGTTGCTGCGCATCCAAACCTAAGGACGAGCGGCGTTGGTACAGGTCGTCTATACGCGCGAAAAGAGCGCGATTGAATGTTATGGCGTTGGAGGCGGCTGTGAGCCGTGGCGACCATTCCGCCTCCAGAGCTTGTACCGCCTCGTTCGAGACATTTTCGGTCATCACCGCAAAGATGAGCGAGGCGCGATCGAGGTGCCGACCGGCGTTCTGCAGCGCCTCTATGGTGTTCTCGAATGTTGGGCGCGCCGAATTGTTGGCGATCGCTTGAATTTCCGCTTCCTGCAATCGTATGCCGAGGTTGAACGCCGGTGGTATGAGCTCCGCGCGCGCCTGATCCCATGGGGGAACGCCTCCATAGGGACCGCTCCATGGCTTCAGCAAGGGGTCGCGATCCGCCTGTGACGTGAGGCGTTCTACATCGGCCTGCGCCACCGCCAGTGCAGACGCCGAGCCGGCTCCGCCCGGGATTTGCGCGGGATTTGTGGCGCATGCGGTTAGGGCGGTTGTCGCCAACACGCACGTCGCCAGAAATGACTTTCTCATGGTAGTCCTTTCACCGGTGGGGCGGGTAGTAAGTCCTGCCCAACTCTACTCAGCACCTTGTACAATAGGTTGCCCGCGCGCCTCGCGCAGTGCACTGGAGACGATTGGGTCTTTCCAGTAATTCCGAAACCAGCGCCGCAGCCAGCGATCTTCTCCGGCGAACGCATCGCGAGCTGCGTCAAGGTTCACTTGCGCGCTGGCGGCCTCGGCGTTGAGGTCGGTTGCGGCAAGCGGCGCAACTTGCACACGTACGTCGGTGAGCATTGCGATCAGACGGTCTAAATAAATGCCGTCAAGCACGGGTCGCCCATGGCCAGGCGCGAGTACAACGAAATCGAGCGCCTTCAGATCGTTCAATACCTCGATCCAATCACCTGGATATGAGTTGAAGCCATAGGGGATTGGTGAAACCACTACATCGCCAGTGAACACAATGCGCTGACGGGGCAGCCAGACAATTGCGTCGCCGGAGGTGTTGGCGCGTCCCAGGAACCGAATTTCCACCGGGCGCACACGGTCCTGCAGTGTAACGGTGCTCTCGAAGGTCTCGGTGGGAGCGACGCGTCGCGCCGTCGTCATCTCACGGCCGAACTGCTCGTACTCCCGCGCCGACTGGGCAAAGCCCGCGCGGTCGGCCTCGTGGAGGTTCTGATCCTCGGAGGCCTGCCGGAGGAAACTGACGCCCTCTTGGATGTCGGCGGCGTATCGAGCATTCGCCTGGGCGTCATCACCGGGCATGTATCGATCAGCATCGGGGCTAACCAACATCTCGCGTGTGGGCTGGGTCGAAATAACGCGGGCTTGTGGCCATTCCTGCAAAAGGCGCGAAACGCCCAGGGTGTGATCGCCGTGCCAATGCGAGAGTACAATGGCTGTGACAGGCTTGTCGGAAATAGATCGGATGAATGCGATCACCTGCTCGGCGCCGGCCGGCGATCCCCCGCTGTCCACCAGCACAATACCACTCGACTGTTCGATGACGCCTACATTCCCCCGGGGTTGAAGATAAAAACCGTCGCCCTGGTTCAGCGAATGCACTCCATCGGAAAGTCGCTCGACTTGATAGCCGTACACGGCCTCAGCCGAGGAGGGCAGTTGGCGAACCGTTGGTGGGTTCGTCGCAGCGCAAGCGGCGTTAAAAAAAAGCGCGAGGGCAAAGAGAAACCTGAGCATCCATTGCATAAAAACGAATAAAATGAATTCTGGCAATGTTACTGGCAGTGCTTTCCAGTGCGCTCGTCTGAAATAGGCTCGTTTAGGTCGATCTTGGCACAAGGCGTCTGAGGCGGGCGCGGGGCGCCCTCGTGGCCCTCCCTCGGCCGATTCCGTCAGTGTGACGCAAAACGCGCTTGATATAATCCAGAATAACGGGAAAAATGAAAACATTGGCAATTCACCGTCGCTTTCGGTTCGATCGTCGCTACCGGATAGTCAAACAGCCGCCGTTGGTGTGGGCTTGCCGGGACAAGGGAGGGTATGAGTGGGGTGGCCTGCGTTACCCTGCGCTGGAGAAAGTGCTGCGAGGTTGCGCGATGCCCTGCCGGACGTCGCCGCGTGGCGCCCCTCGAACTGTCGATGACCCCCACTAGCGTCGAGATTGTATTCTGGAGTTAGGTATGTTTGCCATTTCACGCCGCACGCTGATGTCGTCTTCGCTCGTCGCGTTGACGGCAGGTTGCGCATCGCAACGCGCCGCGCAAGGTGGCGCGCCGGCGCCACGTGGCGCTCCAGCTGCAATCGGCGCATTTGGTGTTGATTTGACTGCCAGAGACGTGGGCGTGCGCGCAGGCGACGATTTTTTCCGTCACATGAATGGCGTCTGGCTGGACAACACCGAGATCCCAGCGGATCGGACGCGTTGGGGTGCCTTCGATATGTTGATCGAGAAGTGCGATCGGGATGTGAGGGGTTTGCTCGACGAGGTGGCTCACCGAGGCGGCTCTCCGGGATCGGAGGAGCAAAAGATTGCAGATTTTTACAATGCGTTCCTAGACGTTGACGCGATCAATGCGGCGGGGATGGCGCCGGCGCAGGCGCATCTAGCCGCCATCGCGGCGGCGCGTACGAACTCCGACATTGTCCGTCTGATGACGAGGGCCGACTTCCCGGTGGCAACACCGGTTGCGATCTTTATTGCGTCGGACGATCGCAATCCCGATCGATTCGTCGCGCATCTGACGCATGGCGGCTTGTCTCTGCCCGATAGAGAGTATTACCTCGACGCAAGCGCGGAGTTTTCTCGCATACGAGAAGAGTTCGGCTCCCATGTTGCATCAATGTTGGAGCTGTCAGGTGTGCGTGACGGGGCTGCCAAAGCCGCGCGCATTGTCGAGCTGGAGACTGAAATTGCACGCCTGCATTGGCCGATCGCGGAACGGCGTGAACGCGAAGACGTCTACAATTTTATGTCGCGCTCCGAGGTGTCGGCGCTCGCGCCGGATTTTCCGTGGGACGCGATGTTCGAAGCCGCGGAGGTACCGGATGTCCGGGAGATCATTGTCCAGGAATTGAGCGCTATTGGTCCGTTGGCGCGGTTGGTCCTGCAGACTCCAGTAGCGACGTGGCGAGATTACTTGACCTATCATCTGCTGACCAACGCCGCGAGCGTGCTCCCGAGCGCGATCGACGCCACGAATTTCGCCTTCTATGGATCGTCGCTGAATGGGCAGCCAGTGCAAAGGGAGCGGTGGAAGCGAGGCGTGGCGGCGGTCAACGGTGCTTTAGGTAAGGCGGTCGGCAAACTCTACGTGGAGCGCCATTTTTCCGTTGAGGCAAAATCCCAGATGCTGGCGTTGGTGGAGAACCTTCGGCGCGCTTACGGGGAGAGGATCGACGCCCTTGCATGGATGAGCGCGGAGACAAAGCGTGCGGCGCGCGAGAAGCTCGCGACTTTCGCTCCGAAGATCGGATACCCCGATAGTTGGCAGGACTATTCGACCCTGGAGGTGCGTGCCGCTGACGCTTTCGGAAATTACATCCGCAGTGGCGTATATGCGTGGCGGCGTAGCGTCGCGCGCCTCGGGCGACCTGTGGACAAGAGCGAATGGCTGTACATGGACCCCCAAGAGGTGAATGCGTATTACAACGCGTCGTTTAACGAGATCGTGTTCCCGGCGGCGATTCTGCAACCGCCTTTCTTTGACCTCAACGCGGACCCAGCCGTGAACTATGGCGCCATCGGCGCCGTGATTGGGCACGAGATGGGGCATGGGTTCGACGACCAGGGTGCGAAGTCAGACGCACGTGGTGTGCTGCGTGACTGGTGGAGCGAAACTGACGTGCGGGCTTTTGGCGATCTGGTTGCCCGCTTGGCCGCGCAGTACGACGCCTACGAACCGCTGCCCGGGTTGCACATCAACGGGCGGCTGACCTCAGGGGAAAATATCGGCGACAATGGCGGGCTCCAAGTCGCGTTCCATGCCTATAAGCTCGCGCTCGGCGGCGACGAGGCGCCGGTGCTCGAAGGTACAACCGGCGATCAACGGTTTTTCATGGGCTGGGCGCAAGTGTGGCGCACTAAACAGCGCGACCAATCGCTTCGCAATCAAATCATGAGCGACTCGCACTCGCCGGCTGCGTACCGGTGTAACGGCCCTGTCCGTAATATGGCGGCTTGGTCCGAGGCGTTCGATGTCGGGCCAGAAGACGACTTGTACTTGCCGCCGGCGGAGCGGGTTTCGATCTGGTGAAGTTTCGGCGCGGCTACAGCAAAGGGTAGTGAAATGAGATTTTCAAGGCGTGGTGTTCTTGGCGCATCTGTAGCGGGTGCTGTTCTCGCGGCCTGCAATCGGGCAGGCGCGGCGAACGGGCGCTTGAGCGAGGTGCTAGACCGGCTCGTGAAAGAGTTCCTGCGTGAATCGCCTGAGAATGCGACGAGCTTGTCGGTCTCGGCGGAACAAGCTGGCGGTGCATACATCGACCGGCTGTCGGATCCAACACGCGCGGGCCTAGCTCGACTCCGGGGCATCATCGAGGGCGGGCTACGGGACCTTGGCGCCATTGAAAGGGACGCTCTTTCAGAGGCGGACCAGGTAACGCTCGATGTTGTGACCACGTCGCTCAGGGACAACGCGGCAGACATATCGTTCGAGCCAAGTGCCCGATACCCGTACGTCGTAAGTCAGCTCACGGGATCGTATGTCGGCATGCCGGATTTTCTGGCGAGCCAACATCCGATCACCTCGCGTGAACAAGTCGAGGGCTATTTCTCGCGGATATCGGCGTTCGCGGCGGTGCTCGATGAAGAGAGCAGATTGATAGCCTCGGATGCAGCGGCGGGAATTATTCCGCCCGACTTCGCCATAGACCGTGCCCTCCAGCAACAAGAATCGTTTGCGCGAACGCCGGCGGGGCAGACAGCAATCGTTGCATCCCTGGCGGAGCGACTTCCAAAGGCGGAAGGAATTTCCGAAGCTGAACGTGGTGCGTTGGTGTCTCGGGCTGAGGCGCTCGTGCGCGATGAAGTGTTGCCGGCCTACGGTCGTCAGATGGACGCTTTGCGCGCCGTGCGCGCTCGCGCCACTCACGATGCTGGCGTGTGGCGGTTGCCGCGCGGAGAGGAACTCTACGCGACGGCGTTGCGCGTGCAGACAACAACGACGATGAACCCAGACGAGATACACCAACTGGGGCTCGATATTATCGCTCAGCATACGGGCGAGATGGACGTCATACTAAGAGCGCAGGGCCTGACGCGAGGTACGGTGGCCCAGCGCATGCAGGAGGTCGGCCGGCGCCCCGATCAGCTTTATCCGAACACGAACGCGGGTCGCGAACAGTGTCTTGCTGATCTGAACGCGCTCGTTCGCGCAACCGCAGCGCTGATGCCGGAGTACTTCGGAAGACAGGGGCGCGCGCAACTCGAAATCAAGCGGATTCCCGAGTACACGGAAGCCGGGGCGCCGGGTGGATACTACAACGTACCCGCCCTCGATGGTTCACGTCCGGGCGTCTACTACATCAATCTGCGCGACATGCACGAGATTGCGAAGTTCGGTCTGCCGACCCTGACTTACCACGAGGGCATTCCCGGGCACCATTGGCAGTTTGCCCTCCAGCAGGAGGCGGAAGGCATTCCATTTATCCGAAGCGCGTTGATGTTCTTCGCCGCTTATTCGGAGGGTTGGGCGCTTTATAGCGAACAATTGATGGACGAAATTGGCGCCTATGCTGATAACCCCATCAATCGTCTTGGATATCTCCAGTCGGCAACATTTCGCGCGTCGCGCCTGGTGGTCGATACTGGGCTGCACTCGAAGCGTTGGACGCGCGAACAAGCCATCCAGTCGATGGTGGAGGCGACGGGCGACGCGTTGGGGCCGATCACCACCGAGGTGGAACGTTATTGCGTGTGGCCCGGGCAGGCGTGCTCCTACATGGTCGGCAAGCAAGCAATCTTGCGCGCACGCGCCTCCGCGCAGGCTACGTTGGGAGATCGTTTTGATCTGAAGGGCTTCCACGACACGGTGGTGGGCAATGGCGCGACGCCGCTCTCGGTGACCGAGAGTTTGGTCCAGCACTGGGTGGAGGCCGTGTCGCGCGGATAAGATTTACGCGGAGGGAAACCCGCGGCTACGCAAATGTGGAGAGCTAAGATAATGGGTATGGTGCGGGTCTTGCTGGCGGTGGCTGTATTGCTTTCGCATCTCCCCATGGCGAGCTACAAGGTTCTGAGCGGTGGGCTTGCCGTGCAGAGCTTTTTCATCGTCTCTGGCTTCTACATGGCGCTGGTGCTCGATGGGAAATATCGGGACGTTGGGCTGTTCTACACGAACCGGCTGCTGCGTCTCTTTCCCACCTATCTGGCCATGCTCGCGCTTGGAATTGTCGCGATTCTCATCGGCGCAAATCCCCTGACCTCGCAGGAGCTTGTGGCGACGATCATGCAGAACCCGATGTCGGCACTGGTTCTTGGCATCGAGAACCTGGCATTGGTGGGACAAGATCTGCTGTTTTGGTTCACTATCGATGCCAATGGAGCGCTGGTTTTCGACGCTTACGCGGAGCTGGATGAAAACACGACTGTTGGCTGGCAAGGGCTGGCGGTGCCGCAGGCATGGAGCTTGTCCACGGAGTTGATGTTTTACGCCATTGCACCGTTCTTGGCGCGGCTGAACTGGCGCTGGATAGTGGCGATAGCGGCCGGCAGCATTGGACTTAGGTTAGCAGGCCACCTCTTGGACGTTGACTACTTGCTTTGGCAGGGTCGATTTTTTCCCACTATGCTGTTCATGTTTTTGTTTGGGATGTTGGCCTATCGCGCACTACCGCTTGCAGCGAAACTCCCGAAGGCGATCGGCTGGTTTGCGCTCGGGGCACTTCTGGCGTATTGCGCGATCTACACATTCTTGCCGATCGATCCACTGATTGGCCGTTGGATCACCTATGCAATCGTAGCGCTGACCATTCCGTGGATATTCAATGCATTCAAAGACAACGCTCTCGATCGATGGATCGGCGACCTAAGTTATCCGGTCTATCTCAGTCAGCTTCTGGTCGTGGGAGCTGTACTCGTTTACGAGCCGCCGCTCCCGATACTAACTTCGGTCGCGGGAACTTTCGGCATTTCGTTGTTGGTTCTGATCTTCATCGAGCACCCGGTAGATCGTTGGCGGCAGGCGCGCCTTTCGAGGCATGAGCAGATAGCGCCACCGGTGGGGCGTGGAGCGCCTGCGTAGGTGGGCTCGGCTCAAGCGATGGGGTTCATGGCGCCGGGATGCTGGGGCGAAAGCCGAAGGAAACCCAGGCTGCATGGCCCGTTGAGGAGGCGAGCGTTGTTTTGCCGTTATCCTCCCGCAATCGCCGCCGCGAGTTCGTTGATGTGGGCGATGGGGCGAACTTTTACGCCAGCGCTGGCTGCGCCTTTTTTTTGCGGTGGCGCGAAGGCGTCGGTGAAGCCGAGTTTGGCGGCTTCCTTCAGGCGCAAATCGCTGCGCCCGGCGGGGCGCACTTCTCCCGATAGCGCGACCTCGCCGAAGGCGACGCATTGCTTCGGCAGCGGCGCGTCTGCGAGCGCCGAGATCAATGCGGCCGCGACCGCGAGGTCGGCTGCGGGCTCGGTGATGCGCAGGCCGCCGGCGACCGAGAGATAGACGTCGCGACCGGAGAAAGAGAGCCCGCAGCGCGTCTCCAGCACCGCGAGGATCATCGCCAGCCGTGCAGAATCCCAGCCGACAATGGCGCGCCGCGGCGTGCCGTAAGCGCTGGGAGCGGCAAGCGCCTGGATCTCCACCAGCACCGGGCGCGACCCCTCGACGCCGGCGAACACAGCCGCCCCTGAGGCGCGTTCGCCGCTGGCGCCCAGGAAGAGCGCGGAGGGATTGGGCGTCTCCACCAATCCTTGTTCGACCATTTCGAACACGCCGATCTCGTCGGTGGGGCCGAAACGGTTCTTCACTGCGCGCAGGATGCGGAACGGCATGCCGCGTTCGCCCTCGAAATAGATCACCGCATCGACAAGGTGCTCGACAACGCGCGGACCGGCGATCTGGCCATCCTTGGTGACGTGGCCGACCAGCAGCAACACGGCGCCGCTCTTCTTGGCGAAGCGCACGAGTTCATGCGCGCAGGCACGCACTTGCGCCACCGTGCCGGGCGCGGCTTCGACGCCATCAGCCCAAACGGTCTGGATCGAATCGACGATGACGACGTCGGGCTTCAAGGATTTCAGCCCATCGAGAATCTTGCGCAGATCGGTTTCGGCCGCAAGTTGTACGGGAGCGTCCGCGGCGCCGAGCCGGCGTGCGCGCTCCTGCACCTGCGCCTCCGCTTCTTCACCGGTGACGTACGCCACGCGCGCCCCGCCGCGGGCGAGTGCGGCGGCGGCCTGCAACAGCAAGGTCGATTTGCCGACGCCGGGATCGCCGCCGATCAGAATTGCGGATGCCGCGACCAAACCGCCGCCGCAGACGCGGTCGAGTTCGGAGATGCCGGTGGCCAGGCGTGGCGGCGGATCGTGTTCGCCGGTGAGTTCGACGAAGGCGAGCGCTCTGCCTTTCTTCCCGGTGGGTGCTGCCAGCGCACCGGGAACCACGGCGCGCGCGCTCTCTTCGACGAGCGTGTTCCACTCCCCGCAGGCTTCGCATTTGCCGGCCCATTTGGGCCAGATCGCGCCGCATGCCTGGCAGGTGAAGACGTGATCCTTGGCCATGATTCCCCAGAGCTTAGCCGATGCAGGTGCGGTGAGGCGTAAGCGAGACTACACCTTAATGAGTGGTTTAAACCTGTGATTAACACTCGAGGTTGTATACGTTGACAAACGCAATGAGGAATTGCATGGCGCAACAGCGGACCATCTTGGCTGTCGACGATTCACTCACCATCCGCGAGCTGATCAATTTCGTGCTCGGCAACGCCGGCTTTAAGGTCGTGCTGGCCGAGGACGGCATCGAGGGGCTCGACCGGCTGGAGCGGCTCAAGCCTGACGTCATCATCACCGACGTAAACATGCCCAGGCTCGACGGCCTTTCCTTTATCGAGCGCATCCGTGACGGGCAGGCCAAGGGCACGCCTATTTTAGTGCTCACCACCGAGAGCGAGCCAGCGATGAAGGCGCGCGCGAAGGCCGCGGGAGCGACCGGCTGGATCGTAAAGCCGTTCAACCCGGTGCAATTGGTGGAAGCGGTGCAACGCGTGTCGCCATGAGTTCGCTTAAGGCGGAGCTGACGTTCAATTTTTGCAATGCCTCGGTGGTGATGATCGATTCGTCGCCGATCTTCATCGAGGTACTGACAGGAATTCTCTCAGGCTGCGGCTTCCGCAAGATGTTCCGCTGCACCGATCTGCGCAGCGGCACCGATACGGTGAAGACCCATTCCGTTGATTTGGTGCTCATCGATCCTTACGGTTTCGGCGAGGCTGCGTACAATTTCGTCAGCTGGATGCGCTCGGAGCGGCGCGGGCCGAACGCGGCGGTGCCGGTGATTATGCTGACGGCGTACACGTATGTTCGATTGATCACGACCGCCCGCCAATGCGGCGCCGACTATGTCATATCCAAGCCATTTTCCACGCAGGGATTGCTGGAGCGCATCCTGTACGTAGCGGAGTCCGAGGGGCGACGAGGCGAACTGATCGCGTCGCCCGGCTTGGTATCGACGACCGGCAGTGGCGTGGAGATGTTTTGATGGCTGGCGGGCTTGCAAGCGCGCTCAACGCGCACGACGGGATCACACTCGCGCAGGCGTGCGAACTTGCGTCGGTCAACGTCGATAGCATTCGCGGCAAAGCGGTTGCAGCGATGAACGACTCGCTACGCGATCTCTCCGCGTTGGGCGCGGAGGAGCCGCCGGCACGGGCGCAGCGGCGGGAAATGCACTCGCTTTCCTGCGCGATAGCGGGCGCGGGGGGGATGTTCGGTTTCGATGGTTTGTCGAAGGCGGCGTATTGCTTCTGTCGCCTGCTCGATGAAACCGAGCCGAACTGGGATGCCGAAGCTGTCAGAGTACATTTGGCTGCTATGCGGGTCTTGCTGTCGTTGGAGCGGGCGACGGAGGGGGCGGAAGCGGCATTGCTCGAGGGCTTGGTCGAGGTTCGCCGCCTGGCGGCGTCGCGCTGAGATTTAAGCTGTCGCGCCAATGCGCTCGTGTTAGCTTTTCGCGCAGTGCCTGTCGTGCGCTGGAGCAAGCCAAATGACTTGGCGTCCTAATTCGCCGCCGTTGGCGGCTGATTGCGTTGTGTTCGACGCGCAGCGCCGCTTGTTGCTGATCAAGCGCGGGCGCGAGCCGTTCAAGGGTCGCTATGCGTTGCCCGGCGGGTTCGTGGAGATCGGCGAGACGGTGGAAGTGGCCGCGCTGCGCGAGCTGAAGGAAGAGACCGGGATCGAGGGCCGTATCGTGCGCCTGATCGGGATCTATTCTGATCCCGGCCGCGATCCAGTGCGTCACACGGTGGCGGCGGCGTATTTGATTGAGCCGCTGACTACGAATGCGATCGGCGGCGACGATGCGGACGCCGCGGAGTGGATCGCCGATTGGCGCAGGTTGGATTTGGCGTTCGATCACAGCGTGATTGCTGCGGAAGGGGCACAATTATAATGGCGAACAGGCATGCATTTGCCGCTTTTGTCGGTGCGGCGGCGACCGTGGCGCCAAGTCAGGCATGGGCCGCTGGCTATATGGGGCTCCAAGGCGACGGCGTGGTGATCATTTTCACCGCGATCCTGGTTGGCCTCATGGCGCTGATACCGTTCTTGGTGTTGTTCAACCGCGATGTGGCAAGCTTTCGCAACGTTGCTCTTTGTTCAGCGCCGATCGTGAGTTTTCTCGCGCTGATGGCGGCGCTGCGCTGGAACTGGATCGGCGCAGCTTGGGTGGGTTTCCTGGTTGGCGTGGGAGTAATGTGGCTGGCTGGACCGGCGCGGCGCTGAAGGCTCACCAACGCTCACGCGCACGCGCCCGTCTTTCGTACGGTTCCAACGAACGTGGTAAGCAGCTCATAGGGCGCGGTGCCGGCGAGTGCTGCGACTTGATCGAGCGGAGCATTCGCGCCCAGAAATTCCACCATGGCGCCCTCGCGCGCCTCGGCGCAGGAGGTCGCGTCGACGATGATCAGATCCATGGAGACGCGGCCCAGAATGGGAAGCCTTTTTCCCGCAAGCACGCCGAAGCCCCGTCCACTTAGGCTACGCAGATAGCCGTCGGCGTATCCAAGCGCGATTGTCGCGGTGCGCATCTGTTTGTCGGCAGTTTGCGTTGCGCCGTAGCCGAAGGTTTCGCCGGGTTCGACATCGCGCACTTGCAGAATGGGCGCCTCCACGAGCGCAGCGATCGCGAGCTTTGGATTGTCGGCGTCGAGCCCGCCTGATCCGCAAAGGCCGACGCCCGGGCGCACGAGGTCGAAGTGATAATCGTCGCCAGCGAGAATGGCGGCGGTGGAGGCGAGGCTGAGCGGCGCTTTCGGAAACAGAGTGGCCGCATCCACGAAGCGCGTGCGCTGGGTTGCGTTCATCGAATGCTTCGGATCGGAAGCGCAGGCGAGGTGGCTCATCACCAGCGCGAGCGTTGCGTTTTTGAGCGCTATAGCGGCGCCGGCGAGTTCCTCGGGACCGATGCCAAGCCGGTTCATGCCGGTGTCGATGTGGAGCGCCATTGGCCCGCGGCTATCCCAGAGCCTGATCTGGGCCAGCGAGTTCAGCACGGGCGTCAGCCGCGCGGCTTTCAGGGCCTCGCAGTCGGCGCCGGTGGGGCCGTTGAGCACGAAGATTTGCGGGCCTTCCCCAAGCGCGCCACGCACCACCAGCGCTTCGGCGGCGGTTGCCGTGAAGAAGGCGCGTGCCCCGGCTTGCGCTAACGCGCGCGACGCATCCTCGGCGCCAAGTCCATAAGCGTCGGCCTTGACCACGGCGGCGGTTGCGGCGCTCGGCGCGGCGCGTTTGAAGAAGCGCCAATTATCGACGATGGCGGCGCGGTCAATGGTGAGCCGCGCGAGACGGCTCGCCTTACGAGCGGGCGGAGAGGTTTCCGAATCTGGTGTAGCGGCTGTCAAAGAAGAGCTTCACTTTTCCAATGGGCCCGTGGCGCTGTTTGCCGATAATGACTTCGGCCTGGTTGCGCACCTCATCCACTTGCCGCATCCAGGCGATGTGCTCGTCGGAGCCTTCGCGCGGTTCGGCGCGCTCTAGATAATAGCTTTCCCGGTAAACGAACAGCACCACGTCTGCGTCCTGCTCGATCGAGCCGGATTCGCGCAGATCGGAGAGCTGCGGGCGCTTGTCGTCGCGGTTTTCGACCTGGCGGGAGAGCTGGGAGAGGGCGATCACGGGCACCTTCAGGTCCTTGGCGAGCGCCTTGAGCCCCTGAGTGATTTCGCTGACCTCCTGCACCCGCCCATCGCTCTTTTTTGACGAAGAGGTGACCAGCTGCAGATAGTCCACGACAATGCAATCGAGCCCGGTGGTGCGCTGCAGGCGGCGCGCGCGGGCTTGCAACTGGGCGATGCCGATGGCGCCGGTGTCGTCGATATGCAGCGGTAATTGCTGCAAATTCGCGGCTTCGTCCGCCAGGCGCTCATATTCCTGCTTACTGATCTTGCCGCGGCGAATGCGATCGCTCTCGATCTCGGCGGCGTCGGAAAGCAGGCGAGTGGCCAATTGTTCGGAGGACATTTCGAGCGAGAAGAACGCCACCACGCCGCCCTTGTTCATCTGGTTCTCGAAATCGCCGGA
>CADEDG010000063.1 GCA_902826035.1 uncultured Alphaproteobacteria bacterium | reverse complement strand
ACGCGCCGGCGCGTCAGCTTGCCGTCGGCGGCGGAGGCGGAGGGAAACAGCCAGCGCGCAGCCCTCTCGCGCTTGGCCTCAAGCTTCGGGAGCGCGGCTTCGCGCACGGCGAGGTGCGCGGCGAGCGCTGCAAGCGCGGGGCGCCCCAGCGCCACCAGCCGCTCCTTGCCGCCTTTGCCCTCGATGATCATGTGATCCTGGCCGGGCTTGGGCGCGGCGCGCAGCGTGAGCGCGACCAGTTCGCTGACCCGCAAGCCCGCACCGTAGAGCAATTCCATCAGCGCGCGATCGCGTGGGCTCTCGGCCGCTTCTATGAGCCTGGTTACTTGCTCCACGCTGAGTGTCTTCGGCAGGCTGCGCGCGCGTTTGGGCGCATCGAGGCGGGTGGTGGGGTCGTCGCCGCGGATGTTCTCCTGAAGCAGAAAGCGGAAGAATTGCTTCAGCGCCGAGATTCGTCGTCTCGATGTTGCGGGCGAAAGCCCGCGCCTTGAGAGGTCGGCCACGTAATTCTCAATCGCCGCTGCATTGGCGCCGGCCAGCGCGCCTTTGACGTGCTCGCGCGCATCATCGAGGTCGCGTTGATAGGCCTCCAGCGTGTTGCCGCGTGCGCCGCGCTCAGCGGAGAGCATTTCCAGGAACGATTCGATCAAAGCGGAGTCCGACATGGTTCAGGGCAGCAGTCGAAAGACGGTCAAATGCGGGAAATCCGGCAGGTACATGCCCTCGGGCGTGATCGAATAAGGGACAATCACCAGCCGGCGGAAATAGCGGGAGACAAGCACGTCGCGCCCGCCCCAGCTTCCGCGATAGGCGCGCGGACCCACCAGCGCCATCTTCACGCCGATCATCGAACTCGAGTCGCCGTCGGCGAATGGAAGCGCGGCCATCGACCCAGCTTGAAAGGCGGCCACATTGGCGTCGTAGAAGCGCATCGCCGCCATCCCGCCGGGGTTGAGCATTTGTTGCAGGTCGGCTCGGATATTGGTGGGATCGAATCCGGATCCTTCTGGCGGTTGCCCTGTGTAACGCGAGAGATCGATCTCCGGCAGGTTGGCAAACGTGCGCAGCGCTTCCGCGCGCACCAGATCCCAGTTCGCGCCGTAAATGCGCGCAGCTATCGGTGCGGCGGCGGCACCCAGCTCAGCACCGTCGCTGTAATTGCCTTCAATCGACAATATCTCGCGCTCGAATTGCGAGCGTACTTGTTCGAACGCTGGGCTCGGGCGCTGGGAATCTATGATTGCGGGGCTGCATGCCGCCAACGCCACACTCGCTAGCACTACAGCAATCGCCCGCATCCCGATCTCCAATATCCGTTGCCGCTACCCCGCTCCCGCCAGCAGCGCTTCCGCCGCGAAGCGCCGCGCGTCTTGCTCCAGGCCTATTGCACGCAGTGCGCGGATGACGCGGTCGAGCCCGTCCGCGTCGAGCCTCGCGGGCCCGCCCTCGCCGCAAGCGAGTACGGCCAGAAGTGCTGCTTCGCCGGTCGCGCGCCGCTCCACCGCGGCCGTCAAAGCCAACAGTGCGGCGGAATCGGCACGGTTCCCACCTTGTGGCGGGTTCGCGGTCAGGAACGCCAGTACCGCGCCATCGGCGGGTGCACCCAATGCGGAGAGGATCGCCACGTCGCGCGCTGCGGCGCGGGCGAGGCTGGCGCCGCCGGCGTCGATGCGCCGATGCATGGCGGTGCGGCCTGCATCGCCGCTGGCGCCCGAAAGCGCGATCAGCGCCGCATCGAGCGGGGCGAGCGAGGCTTCGGCGACGCCTGCTTGCCGCGCGCTCGCCATCAATCTTTGTGTCAGCGCCGCATCGCCCGCCGCCACCGCCGCGCGCGCGAACACCAGCGCGCTGGCTTGATCGGGTGCGGCCTGCATGGTGGAGATGTCATCCTTGAAGAAGCGCGCGGAGGCGATGAAGTCGGCCGGCGCGGCGGCTTGGCGAAGCAGAGCGGCGATCGCACTTGCCGCTTGCAGCGAGCCTGGCGCTGCTTGCACTTGGCGAAGCGCGGCGACGATTGGCGGCAACGCTGCGGTGATTTCCGCGGGCGTGGCGACGAGGATGGTTCTCGCGTCGGCGGCGCCGAGCGCACCCCGTCGATAGGCCATGGCGGCCGCTTGCGCGCGCTGCGGCTGTGGGCCGTTTTCCGCGCGCGCGAGCGCAAGCAAGGAGAGCGTCGAGGCGTTGTTCAGTGGGTTGGGACCCGGGCGCAGTTGCGCGGCGAGCGAAAGCGCGGTGGAAAGCGAATTGTCGTAACGCGCAGCGGGCGGGCGCGTGCCCGGGGTTCCGCCAGCAGCTGCAACCGCCCCTGTGTACCACGCATCCTCGGCCCCAGCCGAGCGCGCGACGTCAAGCGCCAGGTCGGCGGCGGCTCGATCGCCCGACGCTGCGGCGCAGAAGGCGCGCAAGCGCAGAATGAAGGGGGGCGGCGCTTCTCCCGCATTGATGTTGCGTCCGCGCGCGCACGCTTGTGGGCGCGCGCCGCGAGCCAGTTCCGCCTGCGCCGCATATTGCGCAATGGCGGGATCGGACTGCGCCGGCCCAGCGCCCGCCGCCATGATCGCGAGTTCGTCGGCCGCGCCCATCTTGCCGAGCGCTTCGAAGCGCTTGCGCGCTGCTGCTGCCGCGGCGTCGCCGCCCGGGGCCTCGCCGCCGGACAACAGCACTCGGCGGGCGAGCGCCTGCGCAGCTGGCGATTCGTAGGCGGCAGGCAAACGATCGAACAATCCAGCGAGGAACGCGGGGTCGCTGTTGCGCCAAAGGTCTGGCGCCAGCGCGCCTTGGCCGCGCGTCATCGCGCTCACCGTCCACGCGTCGAGCTCTCGCAATTGTTCGGTTTCAATCGGGGTGGGCGAAGATTGCGCCAAGGCGGCGAGCGGCGAGACGGCGAGCGCCGCGCCGAGGGCCAGCGAGCGGGAGAGCATCATGGTGTTTCCTTGAACGCATCTGGTAGCGGCACGCTGATTTCGTGTGGCGGCGGCGCCAGCACCTCGCTCTGGCGGATAAAGAAGATCATGAGTCCAATGAGCACAGCCCCACCCGCCGCGAGCGCCATCCAGGGTTGGATGGGCGCTTGGCGGCGGCCGAAAGCGCTGCGCCGTCTTCTTCGTCTGAACATACCTCTTACGCCCTTGCCATTGCCCGTGAGCGAGATTGACCCCAAAATGTGGCGAGTTTCCAGTTTTCCAGAAACCACCTGCGCCCGTTAACCTTATTGCGCGGTTTTGAGGTGATTCGTGATCGGTTCGGATGTCAGCAACAGGCGCGGGGACCCCGCAGCTGAGCTGCGTCGGATGGCGGACGGGGTCACACCTGAGCGCACCTTGGCGCTGGTCGGGCTCATGGGAGCAGGCAAAACCACGGTCGGCCGCAGGCTGGCGCAAGCCCTGGGACGGCCGTTCGTCGATGCCGACGCGGAAATCGCCGCCGCCGCAAGCCGTAGCGTCGAGGAGATTTTCGCCGAGCACGGCGAGTGCGAGTTTCGCCGCGGCGAGCGCAAGGTGATCGCGCGCCTGTTGGCTGGCCCCCCGCATGTGCTGGCGACCGGCGGCGGGGCGTTCATGGACGCGCGCACGCGGGCGCTTATGAAGGAGCGCGCGATCTCAATCTGGCTCAAAGCGCCCCTCGACGTCCTGATGAAGCGGGTCATGCGACGCAATGATCGTCCGTTGCTGCAGGAAAGCGACCCCCGCGCCGTCATGGAGCGGCTGATGGAGGAGCGCTACCCGGTCTATGCCGAGGCAGACATCATCGTTGAGACCGGAGGCGGCCCCCATCGTAGCGCCGTCGCCGAGATTATCGCTGCGCTAAAGGCGTATGCTGAGAAACAATGAGCACCCCGATTCGTATTGATCTCGGCCCGCGCTCCTATGAGGTTTACGTTGGGCCCGGTCTGCTGGCGCGAGCTGGCGAGCTGATCGCGCCGTATGCGCGCAGCGGGCGCGTGTTCGTGGTCAGCGACGAAAACGTCGCGCCGTTATATGCGCCTGCGCTCGCGGCTTCTCTCGCGGGTGCGGGGCTACGTCATTCCACGACAGCGCTGGCGCCCGGCGAAGCGACCAAGAGCTTTGCCAAGCTTGAACTCCTATGCCGCACCCTTCTGCAGGCAGGCATTGGCCGCACCGACATCATCGTCGCCCTGGGCGGTGGCGTCATTGGCGACCTTGCCGGCCTAGCGGCGGGATTGGTCATGCGCGGTATCGACTTCGTGCAAATCCCGACCACGCTTCTGGCGCAAGTCGATTCCAGCGTCGGCGGCAAAACCGGGATTGACACGCCAGAGGGAAAAAATCTTGTCGGCTTGATCCATCAGCCCCGACTGGTGCTGGCCGACCTCGACGTGCTCAGCACGCTGCCTACGCGCGAATTGCGCGCCGGATACGCCGAGGTCGTCAAGATCGGTCTCATTCAGGATCGGCAGTTCTTTACCTTCTGCGAAACCAATATCGCCAATCTGGTTGGCAGCGTCTCAGTTCCGCTAGACGGCTACGCCGCTCACGATCAGATGATCTCCGCCAACGAAGACATCAATAGAGCGGTGCTTGCCCGTGCAGTAGGCGTCGCTATAGCCGCCAAAGCCCGCATCGTCGAAGCCGACGAACGCGAAGCTGGCGCGCGCGCACTGCTCAATCTTGGCCACACCTTTGCCCACGCCCTGGAGGCGCACGCCGGCTACGGCGACGCGCTGCTGCATGGCGAAGCTGTCGGCGCGGGGCTGGCGCTGGCGTTCTCGCATTCGGCCTGTCTTGGTTTTTGTAGCACCGAGGAAGCGCAGCGCGTGCGCGTGCACCTCAAAAACGCAGGCCTCCACACCGATTTGCGCACGCTGCCCGGCGGGCCGTTCGATGCGGAAAAACTAATGTCGCTGATGGCCGGCGACAAGAAGGCCGAAGCCGGCGCGCTGACCCTGGTGCTGGCGCGTGGCATCGGCCAAGCATTTGTTCATAAGAACGCCGACCCGGCGAGATTGCTGTCGTTTTTGAAGGAGAATATCGCCGAATGAGCTCCCCGCTCATGAGCTTGCTGCTGGCGTTCGCGCTGCTGGCCGCCAACGCTTTTTACGTCGCGGCGGAGTTCGCGCTAGTCAAGGCGCGCGGTTTCCGCATCGATGCGCTGGTCGAGGAAAGGCGCCTCGGAGCGGCGCTTTCGCAGCGCATTCTGAAAAACCTGGAGGCCTATCTGGCTTGTTGCCAGCTCGGCATCACCATGGCCTCGCTCGGCCTTGGTTGGGTGGGCGAGCCGACTGTGGCGGCGATCGTGAGCCCGTTACTCCTGCCTGCGGGTTTGCCGGAAGAGACCATCCACCTGATCTCCTTCGTGATCGGCTTCTTGGTGTTCTCCTCCTTGCACATCGTCATCGGTGAGCAGGTGCCGAAGACATTCGCGATCCGCAATCCGGAGCCAGTGTCGTTGTGGGTCGCCTACCCACTGCACGTCTCTTTCATGGTGCTTTGGCCGCTGAACTGGCTGTTGAACGCCGCTTCGCGCGCGATCCTGCGCGCGCTCGGGGTTAAGGAGGTGTCGCATCAGGAAGTGCTGACGGGCGCTGAACTCGAAAGCATTGTCGATGCGTCCGCCGAGCACGGCGCGCTTGAGATGGACGTGCGCGATCGCCTCCGCGGCGCGCTCGATCTCTCTGAACTCACCATCGCCGATGTGATGATCCACCGGAAAGCGATCAAGACGCTCGATATCGATCTGCCGCCACGCGAAATCATCGCCCAAGCCATGGCGTCCTCGCACACGCGCTTGCCGCTCTATAAGGACGAGCAGGAGAACATTGTTGGCATCCTGCACGCGCGCGATTTGTTGCGCGCGGTGTCCGAGCACGGCCGCGACGGCTTCGTCGTCAGCGAGATCATGCGCCTGCCCTGGTTCACGCCGATGACCACCAGCGCGGAGGACCAACTCGCCGAATTCCTGCGCCGGCGCGAGCATTTCGCGCTGGTCGTCGATGAATACGGCGCGCTGATGGGGTTGGTCACGCTCGAAGACATTCTGGAGGAGATCGTCGGCGATATCCGCGATGAACACGACATCGCCGTGCAGGGCGTGCGCCAGCAGCCGGACGGCTCTGTGAATGTCGACGGCACGGTGCCGATCCGCGATCTCAACCGGGTGATGGATTGGGATCTGCCCGACGAAGAGGCCGTCACGGTCGCGGGCCTCGTCATCCACGAAGCCCAAGCCATCCCCGAACCGGGCCAACGCTTCGCTTTCCACGGCTATCGCTTCCAAGTGCTACGTCGGCAGCGCAACCAGCTGACGGCGTTGCGCGTGGAGAAAGAGCCGGAAGGGGAGATGGAGGGCGGGTAGGAGTTTACCCCGCCAGCGCCGCGCGTGCCGCTTCCAGATCGGCGGGGCTATCGACGCCCTTGGGAAAATCCACGATTGCATCGGCGGTGATGCTCATGCCCATCTCCAGCGCCCGCATCTGTTCGAGTTTCTCGCGCAGCTCGAGCGGCGAGGGCGCGGCAGCGACAAAGCGCGCCAGCGCTTCGCGTCGGTATACATAGATTCCCACGTGTCGCTCGATCGGACCTTCGCCCCAAGGTGCTGCCGCGCGCGTGAACGCCAGGCAGCGCCCATCGGCGGCGCGGATCGCTTTCACCACGTTGGGATTGTCGCGGTCGGCGGGATCGCTCGAGAGCGAAACCAAAGTGGCGATGTCGCCGCCGCGTTGGAGCACCGCCACCGCGCGAGCTATGTCCGCTCCGAGCATCGTGGGCATGTCGCCTTGCAGGTTCACCGCGACGTCGAAGCGGCCGGCGGGATCGAAAGCGGCGAGCGCGGCGTGCACGCGATCGGAGCCGGAAGGCAGGGCCGGATCGGTGAGCACCGCCTCGGCGCCGGCCGCGCGTACGGCGGCGACGATTTCGGCTTCCGCAGCGGCGACCAGCACCGGCCCGATGCCTGCGGCGCGCGCGGCCTCCACTACCCACGCGATCATTGGCCGGCCGTGGATGTCAGCCAGCGGCTTGCCGGGCAACCGGCTCGCGGCCATGCGAGCGGGAATTACGATGATCGGGTTCATCGTGCCTTCGATAGAACGCGGCAAGCGGCTTTGCACCTGTCCTGCGGCGGTTCGTCGCCCGCGCCGGGCTCGCCACATCTTGGCGAGTGCGCCGACGCAGGCCATAAACCGGCGTGAGTTTTCCAAGGCGGGAACATGAGCGACCTCAAATTCAATTCAATGGCCGGCGCGGTGTTGGCTTCGGTTCTCGGAATTATGGTTGTCGGCATTGGCGCAACGGCCGTTGTGCATAACCAATACCCTGAAAAGCCAGGCTTCCTGCCGGAGGTTGCCGAAACGACATCGGCAGGTGGTGGACCAGCGACCCCGGCAGGGCCGCCTGATTTTGGCCGATTGTTCGCTGACGAGGCGGGCCTCGCGGCGTTGGTAGCGCGCGGCGAGCGTGCGATAGGGCAATGCCGCTCCTGCCACAATTTCGAGGCCGGCGGGCCCAATGGCACAGGCCCCAATCTGCATGACGTGTTCGGTCGCGCCATCGGCGAGCACGCGGGCTTCACCTATAGCGACGGCATGGTGGCGATGAATGCCCGTTGGGATTACATGCATTTGAACGATTTTCTGCGTTCACCGGCGGCTTTTGTCCCCGGAACGCGTATGACGTTCGCTGGCGTTCGCAACGATCAGGACCGCGTCGCGTTGATCGCGTATCTGCGTTCCATCTCGCCCAACCAATTGCCGCTCCCAGCGGCGTTGCCGCAGGCGGCGCCTGCTGCTGACGCGACAGCGGGAGAGCAAGCTGCGGAGCAATCTGCCCCAGCGCACTGACCAAAAAAACGGCGTCCCGTTCCCCACGAGACGCCGTTTCCCCTGAAATTCCTGGCTCGATCAGGAAGCCAGTTCCAACCGCGGACGCGCGGGCGCGTCGCCGGTGAGGATCGTGTGGCCCAATTGGTCGAGGAAGGCGTCGCCCTTGTCGGTGCGCTCCACGAACACGTTGCGCCCGTCCTTAGGGTCGCGGCGGCGTTGCACGAAGCCAAGCCGGGTGAGCGTGTCTAGGGCGCGGGTGATCGCCGGCTTGCCGACATTGAGCGCCGCCGCCAGCCCGCGCACCGTATGCGGCGCCGGCTGCAGCCGCACTGTCATGAGCACGGCGAGTTGACGAGCCGTCAGGTCTGGCGCGTCCGACCGTACCGTGGTGACGGTAACCCGACGCCACAAATCCAATGCTTCCACTTGTGTTTGAACGAGTTCCATAAGCCAACCCCTATGCTGAATCGCAACCGAGAGGATTAGCTGATTTGGTAGTGATGTCGAGGCCGGAACCACAAGATGTTGTGGGCAAGCCGAAATGAGGCCGGAGCAGGGGCGGGTGCACCGCGGCCTAAGCTCGACATTGCCAATTGATTCGAGATCGAAACAAAGAGCATCTTACCGCCGCGCGCTGGCCAGCGCCGCGGGTGAGGGAGGGTGTCATGTGGAAATTCGTGCGAGGCGTCGCGATTGGACTCGCGCTGATTGGGGCCGGTTGGCTCGGTGGCTCGATCTATCCTGCCCCACAATCGATCACTGGGGCGATCGCTTCGCGGGTGCCCAACCTCGCGCGCCGACTGGGTATAGATCAAGTGACGCTTGAGCGGCTCGCCGCGTTCATGTCGCGCGACCAATTGCAGGAATTGCGGCGCGACGTTTCCGAACAGGCCGCGCGCGCCGGCGAAGTCATCATGATCGAGCAGATCCAAGGGCCGGTGGAGATGCAGGCGGACGAAATCCCGGAAGCAGCGGCGGCAAGCGGCGCGTTCGAGGCGCGTTTGGCGCTGTGTCCGGCCATGGCGGTCTCCAATGCGCCGCCTGCGGACGCCAACCGATTGCTGCGCAATTATTCCAGCGTTGTCAGCGTTGAAGGCGTACGCATCGCCGTGGCGCCGACGCAGGGTGCGTGTCTCTCTTCGGCGTTTGGCAGTCGCAGCGGCAGGTTGCACAAGGGCCTCGATCTGCATTCGGCGAGCGGCGGGCCGATCTTCGCTGCCGGAGCGGGGGTCGTGCGAGAACGGAAATACCGCGACGATTACGGCAACATGCTGCTGATCGATCACGGCAATGGCGTCTTCACGCGCTACGCGCACCTGTCGAGTTTTGCGTCCGGCGTGGTCGTTGGCTCGCGGGTAGATGCGGGACAGCAGGTTGGCTTGATGGGCAATACAGCGAGCTATCGCATTCCGGTGCACCTGCACTACGAAGTGCTGCTCGGCAATTACGACACGCCCCAAGCATCCTTCGGGCTCATTCCGCACTCGCCATTCGAATATCCGGCTGCGCGTTAGCGGCGTTCGGTGGGTTCGAAGCCGTCAGCGCGAGCGAGCGCCGGAAACAGTCGCATCCAGCCCAGCGACGCGGTGATTGCGGCGGCGCCCCCGACCGTCACCGCCAGTGACGGTCCTAGCAAACGCGCCATTAGCCCGGCTTCGAAGTCGCCAAGCTCGTTGGAGGCTGAGATGAACACAAAGCTCACCGCCGCCACGCGCCCCTGCATTGGCGGCGGCGTCGCCAATTGGATGAGACTTTGGCGCACATAGACTGAGATCATATCGACGCCGCCGGCGACCGCGAGCGCGGCCGCTGTGAGCCATAACGATTGGGAAGTGCCGAACACGATGGTTGCGATCCCAAACACAATGGTAGAGGCAAACATCCAAAGCCCGACGCGCCGCCGCAGCGGAGCGACCGCAAGCCAGAGCGATACAGCTGCAGCGCCCGCGCCCGTCGCCGAGCGGAGCACGCCCATTTCCCCCGGGCCGGCATGCAGAATGTCGCGCGCGAATACTGGCAACAGCGCCACCGCGCCCGCAAGCAGCACCACAACGAGGTCTAGCGAGATCGCGCCAAGCACGATTTTGTTGGACCACACGTAGCGCAGTCCTTCGACGATCATGCCCAAGGTGCGCGCATCCTTGACCTCTTCCTGGCGCGGCGCGCGCAGGCCGGCCAACAGCCAAACCGCAGCCGCAAGAAGCGCGAACGCAGCAGCGTAGGGAATAGCCGGACCGAAATGGTATAGGTTGCCGCCGATCGCGGGGCCGACGATCAGTCCGGAATTGAACGCCAGCGAGTTCCAGGCCACCGCCTTCGGCAATTCCTCGCGCGACACCAGCATCGGCATCAAGGCGCTCGCCGCCGGCGGCAGGAACGCGTTGATAGCGCCGGCGGCGATCGCTGCGGCGAACACGGCGGGGGTGACGATCGCAGCGCCGAGATTGGCGCACAGAGCGAGGCCAAGTGCGATCAACGCTTTGCCGGCGTACGCTGTCAGCAAAATGAGCTTGCGGTTGTGGCGGTCGGCGAGCTGTCCGCCATAGAGCGAGAGCGCAAGCAGCGGTAGGAATTGCGCCAAACCAACCAGGCCCAAAACGAAAGCCGCTTCGGGCACCGATTGCCCGTTGGCGCGGGCGACATCGTAGATTTGCCAGCCCATGGCGGTCAGCTGCACTTGTATCGCAAGCGTCGCCAGCCAGCGTCCGGCCCAAAATCGGGCAAAACGCCGGTTGGCGAAAATCTGCATCGACGGGAGCGAGAGGCCGGCCAAACGAGTCGCACTATGGCGGTCGGAGGCGCTGTCCGCAAACGTGCGCCAACGCCGCGTTGACGCTACGCGCTGAGAGCCTTATGCGCTCGCGCCTCGATCCGGGGGTCGCCGATGCAACAGGTCAAACTCGTCGCCGAATTGCCGGAGCACGCCGATGGCGTGGAGGCAGTGCTGGCGCGTGCGTTCGGTCCAGGGCGGTTTGCCAAGACGAGCGAGCGCGTGCGCGAACGGCGCGCGATGCCGGCGCCGCGTCTTTCTCGCATTGCGCTGGATGGCGACGGCCAGGTGATCGGCGTGTGCCGCATATGGCGCGTCGAGGCGGGTGCGCCGTGTTATTTTATGGGGCCGCTCGCGGTGGATCCCGCCGCGCGCAATCAGGGGCTTGGCTTGACCCTCGCGCGCGAGTCGACGGCGGCTTGCCGCGCTGCTGGCGAAGCCGGCGGGATTGTCGTCGTCGGAGCGGAAAAGTTTTTCGCGCCGCTTGGGTTCGCTGTCACGCCGAAGGGGCGATTGTTCTTGCCCGGCCCGGCCAATCCTGCGCGGCTCTTGTGGCTCGAACTGCGGCCGGGGGGATTGGACAAGGTGCAGGGGCTGATCGGTTGAAGGTTGCGCTCACGCGCTCTCGCGTCGCCACGCCCACATCAGCAGCGCAAGTCCCGCGAGCGCCCAGGCCCATGCCGGTCCGAGCGGGGAGGCGCGGGCGGCGCGCACGACGTAGGATTGGTTGCGCCGCACACCGATCCAATCGGCCCCGCTCGCGGACGCGCCGCGATCCAAACGGCGCAGCTGTGGCAAACGGCGACCGTCCTCTCCCGTCAGGAACACGCCGCCGCCGCTGGCTTGCGCCCATGGGCGCAGGATTTCGGGATCGGCGTTCAGCGCTGACGCCTCGCGCGGATTGAGCGGTCCTACCGCCGCAAACGCGCGCAATGGACCCGAGCGCGCTTCGTACAAGCCCTGCTCTGGCGTTGCGACAATCGCGCGCCACAGACCCGGCGCCTGTTCCTCCAGCGGCACTGTGCTGTGCGCGCCGGAAGCGGCGATTAGTTCTACAGAATTGGCTGCGGCGCCAAGCGTGGAGCGCTCGACCTGCAATCCTTGCGGCGTTGATTCAAGCGACAAGCGCTCTTCCTCAAGCTCCGGCTCCTGCATCAGCCAATGCGCGAGCCTACGCAGCAATTCGCCGTGCGGGCCGCCGCCGTCATAGCCGCGCGCCCACAGCCATGGTTGGTCCGACCACATTTGCGCAACCCGACCAGCGCCGACCCGATTGAGTACGAGCAGCGGGCGCGCGTCTGCGCCTTCGAGCACGGTTGCGCCTTCCTCGGCGCGTGCTTCGATCTGGCGCGTCCAGCGTCCCCAGCGTTCTGGACCAGGTAGGCCGCGCACGACCGGGTGGCGTCGTCCGATTGCACTCGGCGTTGGCCGATAAGCGCGCGCAATCACCGCGCCCGTCGGCCGCGCCGGCAGCACGTCGGCCAGCGGCGTGCGCCACAATCCATCCAGGCCCGCTTCGCTTTCGCCCGCTGTGATGAGCAAGGCGCCGCCTTGCTCGATGCGGCGTGCGACCGCGGCGAGGTAGTAGGACTCAAGCACGCCACGCCTGGGTGCGCGATCGAAGATAATGAGATCGAATTCGCCGAGGCGGCGCTCGAACAATTCTTCTGTGGGGAAGGGGATCAGCGAAAGCTCGCCCAATGACGCTGAGTCAGCCTTGTCCGGCGGGCGCAGAATCGAGAAATGCACTAGATCGACCGCCGGGTCGGACTTGAGCATGTTGCGCCAAACGCGCGCGCCTTGATGCGGCTCACCGGTAATCAAGAGCACGCGCAATCGGTCGCGCACACCGGTGGCGACAAAGGCCGCGCGGTTGTTGGCGACCGAAATTTCCTCGCCGCCGGCATCGGCCTCCAGAACGATCATATTGCGTCCGCGTTTACGCAGGCGCACCACGAACTCGAAATTGCGGTTGGCCTGCGCAGTGGTTTCGCCAGCCGCAACGCCGTCGATGGAGGCGCGCACGCGCACCGCGCCGCTGCGCCGGTCAGTTACGCGAGCAATGATGCGCATCGGCTCATCGACGATAGCGAACGGCGGTGTTGATACAAGTTCGATACGTCGGTCGCCGCGGGCGGGATCGCCTACGATCAAGACGTGCGCCGGTCCGAAGGGTGCTGCTGCTCGTGAGGGGACGGGAGGATCGGACGCCTGCCCGTCGGTTACCACGACAATGCCGGCGATGCGGTCGCGCGCGGCGTCGGCGAGGGCGTCTGCTACCAAGGGCGCGATCTGCGTGCCATCGGGTCCGCCGCGGGTCTCGCGCACGCGCACCTCGAGCCCGGATTCGCGCTGCAATCGCGCCGCCATTTCGGCGCCCGCGGCGCGTGCCGCCTCGAGGCGCCCGGCAAGCGCCAGGCTCTCGCTCTGATCGATCAGCACAAGCGCGATGTCGTTGGCCGGCTCGCGGGCCTCGCGCACCCATTGCGGCTGCATCAGGCCCGCAAACAAAAATACTAATCCCAAGGCGCGCAGCGCCGGCGCCGATCCTCCGCGCCAGAAATAGAAGGCCCAAGTCGCAAACGCCAACAACGCCATCGCCAGCATCGCGGCGTTCGGGAGCGCTGGATCGAACGCGATGCGCGATCCCGCGATCATCGCGGCTCGCCCATGCGTTCGAGCAAGGCGGGGACGTGCACTTGATCGGCTTTGTAATTGCCAACCAACGCCACCATGACCAGATTGATTCCAAATCGCAGCGCCAATTCGCGCTCGCCGCCAGCGCCCGCCCAGGCCGCGGCCCAGTCGCCATTGCCGATGAAGATCGAGGCGACGCCGTCGCGCGCGGAAGCTGCTAGCGCCGTCTCGGCCCAAAGCTGCGTGTTCGCGACGCGGCCTGGAAAGCTGCGCATGAGATAAAACGCGCGCGCGACCACGTGTTGCTCCGTCACAGGCTCCAGCGGCGGCGCGTCAACGCCATCGAGCATCGAAGCGGCGGGGCGCGCGTCGGCGCGTCCGCCGTCGCGTGTATCGACCAGGAGCAGCCCGCCGATGGCGAGGTAGCGGTCGATGTTGGCGAGAGCGCGGTCGGACAAACGCCGCGGCGCGCTCGGCGCCGGCCAATAGATAAAGGGATAGGCGGAGAGTTCGTCGCTCTCGAGGTTGATGGCGGCGGGAGTTCCCGGTTCAACCGAGGTGCGCGCCGCGAGCGCCTGCCCAAGTGCGGCGAGGCCTTCGGCGCTGAGGCGGTCGAGGCGCGGCTCTCCGGTGCGCACATAGGCCAAACGCAAGGCCTGGGTTGGATCGCTTGCGGCGGCTTGCGCGTGCGCGCGCTCGATAGGTGCGGCCACAAGCAGCAGAAGCAACGCCGCGCTCGCGCGCCGAAACCGCGGTAACCTCCCCGCCAGTAGCAACGCAACCAGCAAATCCGCAGCAAGAAAAATTGCCGCCGCGGCGAACAGCCAGCCAGCGAGTGGACGCGCAGCGCCGGCGCCAAGTCCGGCGCGGGCGATCGTGGACGGCAACGACAAACGCGAAAGCGATTCATCGGCGCGGGCCGCTTGAATGGCGTCACTCACGCCGCCGCGTTCGTAAAGGCCGGGCGGCGTGGTCGGCGAAGGCTGGGCGAGCGCAAACGCCTCGGGTGCAATTGGTCGAGTATCAGCCGGTGCAGTAGATAGTGCGCCGAATCCGTCGAGCAAACGCTGCGCGATGAACTGGCCACCGATCGTGTCGTTCGGACTCGCGCCGCCGGCGCGTCCTGCGAATGCCAGTGTGCGACGGAGCGCTTCGACAAACACGCCAGAGAGCGGCAAGTCGGACCAGGCGGGAGTTGCGCTGACATGGAACAACACAATCAAGCCGCGCCCGCGTACTCGCGCGGTGATGAGCGGCGACTGATCGCTCAGTGCGGCCCAGACGTTCGCTTCGAGCAAGGACGAGGGCTCGGCAAGCACTTGCATGCGCACGGCGACGTCGGCGGGAGGCGAGAGACCGGCGAAGGGCGAATCCTGTGGGAAAGTCCCGATCGCGAGCGGCGCCTCCCATGCCAATGCGCCGCCGAATGAACGCACCCCTTGTCGCAAGCGCACGGGAAGCAAGCGGTCGGACGGCGTGTTGGCGAGTCGCGGCCCGGCGAAGCGCACCAGCAAGCCGCCGCGCTCAACCCATTGCTCGATTGCGGCGCTGTCGAGAGGGGAGATTTGCCCAGCGTCGGGAAGCACCAATGCTTGCGCCCGTGCGTCGAGCAATTGCTGCACCGACCCCCGCTGCAAGCTGGCGTAGGGCGAAAGCGCGCGCTGAACGTAGAACAGATCGGACAGAAGTGGCTGGCCTGCGCCGCCAGGATCGATCAAGCCGACAAACGGCCGCGCCGAGCCTGCCGGCAACAAGCGTACCGCGCCGGCCCCCTGTTCGCCGACGATGCGCACACGCGCCGCGCGCGCGGCGATTTCTGGAGGCAGAGCTACGCGCGCACGCGTACTCAGTTCATCGCCGCGAAAGCGAAGCTCGCCCGCGCCAAGCGCACGCCCGTCCGAAGTTTCAGCCGCGACCGCGCCGGATGCGGGACCGTTGCTTGCGCGGCGCGCCTCGACGACAACGCCCTCCGGAGTTACTGCGCCGGAGATCAACGCGCGCGCGGTGCTTGTAGGCAAATAAGCGGAAACCGGGCCGCGTTGCAGCAATTCGGAAGCTAGCGCCTGCGCGCCCGCATCGTCGAGCCCATCGCTGATCCAGACGATGCGGTCATACTTGGCCCGTGACCGTGCCAGGCGGGCTGCAGCGTCGGCGCGGTCGGGTCGCCAAGGTTTTGGTTCGAGACGGGTGATCAGCGCGCGTGCATCAGCGCCGGTGAGAGCTTCGCCAGGATCGCGCGGCGGCGTACTGGGCGCGGTCAGCAGCAGAAATACTGGCGCATCGGCGCGCTCGGCTTCGCTGGCGGCCGCGATCGCGACATCGCGCGCCTCGCTCCAATTGGGGGCTGCAGTCCAGCCGTCGTCGATCACGATCAGTGTGCGACCGCTTTGGACAAAGGCTCCAGGGGAAAGCGTTGGGCGCGCGAACGCCAGAATAAGCAAGGCCGCCGCCAGCGCGCGCAGAAGCAGCAGCCACCAGGGTGCGCGGTCGCGCGCGTGTTCCTGGGTTTGGACGCCTTGCAGTAGGCGCGCTGGCGGAAACGGCGTGCGTTGCGGTGGCGGCGGCGTCGCGCGCATCAGCCACCAAAGCGCAGGCAGCGCCAACAGCGCCAAGAGCGCGCCGGGCGCGGCGAAGAGAAATGGCCCGAAATTCACCCGCGCCGCTCCGCGACCAACGCGGAGAGTAGAGCCAAGGCCGGGGCAGGCGAGTGGTCGGTGCGGTATTGCATGGTCTCGAAACCTGCGCGTGCGCCAAGCTCACGTATGGCGCGGCGATGCTGTTGGAGGCGCGCCGAATATTCTTCGCGCGCGGACTCGGCGCGTCCGACCAGCGCTTCCATCTTCGCGCCCGGCGCTTGGAACAATGTGCGGCCGCGATAGGGAAAAATTTCCTCCGCCGGATCGGCGATCGCCACCAGCGCGCCGCTTGCGCCGGACGCCGCCGCCGCGCCAAGGCGCTGGCGCCATGTTTCGGTCGGCGCGTAGAAATCGCTGAAGAAGATGAGGCAGGCGTGCTCAGGTGCTTGTGCATCTGTCACCGGCGCCGCGAGATCGAGCGCCAGGCGATCGACGGCGTTGGCGCCGCGCCGGGGGGCATGTCCCAACACGCCGACGCGCTCGCCGCCGCGCGCGAGTAAAGTTGCGAGCGCCAACGCCAATGTGCGCGCACGGCGAAGCTTGGTAGGTGTCTTCGCATCGCTTGACCAATTGAAGCCAGTTTCGGGATCGATCCAGAACCACGCCGTCTGCGCCGCCTCGCGTTCGCGCTCGCGCACGAAATAACGATCGCCGCGCGCTGAGCGGCGCCAATCCACCAGGCGCGCGCCGTCTTCGGGGCTGTGGTCGCGATATTGCCAGAAATCCTCGCCCTGTCCGGCGCGGCGGCGACCGTGAAATCCCGGCGCGCTCGCGGCAAGGCGGCGCGCGTCGAGCAGCACGCCGGGCAGATCGCCAGCAAGAGCGAGGGCGTCGAGGCGGGGGGAGTTACTCATCTTGGACCGCCGGCGTCCTCGCCGGCAGGGTTCGAGCAATGGAACCAGTGGTCGCCGGCGAGACGCCGGCGGTCCAAGGCGGCGCTCATCCCGCGCGCTCCGCAAGCGCGTCCACCAGTGCGTCCACGTCCAGCCCTTCCGCGCGCGCGCCGAAGGAGAGCTGCATGCGATGCACCAAAGCCGGGCGCGCCAGCGCGATCACGTCGTCAACCGCCGGCGCCAGGCGCCCGCGCAGCAGCGCGCGTGCGCGCGCGGCGAGCATCAGCGCTTGCCCAGCGCGCGGACCAGGTCCCCAGGCGACATGTTCGTTGACGCGCGCATCGTGGCTCGATCCCGGCCGCGCCGAGCGCACCAATTCAAGGATCGCCGCCAGCACCTTCTCGCCCACCGGCATGGAGCGCACCAGGTGCTGCATCCGCATCAATGCTTCCGCGTTTAGCACCGCCGAGACCTCCGCGGTTCCAGTGCCTGTGGTTTCGATCAAGATCTTTCGCTCGATCTCGGCATCTGGGTACGGAACATCGACTTGCAGCAGGAAACGATCCAGCTGCGCCTCGGGCAAGGGGTAGGCGCCTTCGTGCTCGATCGGGTTCTGCGTTGCGAGCACATGGAAAGGCGCCGGCACGTCGTAGGCTTGGCCGGCGACGGTGACGTGATGTTCCTGCATCGCCTGCAAGAGCGCTGACTGCGTGCGCGGGGAAGCGCGGTTGATTTCGTCGGCCATCAGCAATTGCGTGAAGATCGGCCCCTGGACGAAGCGGAA
>CADEDG010000062.1 GCA_902826035.1 uncultured Alphaproteobacteria bacterium | reverse complement strand
CCACGTGCCAGAGTGTTTCCGCCGCAAGGTCAGTGTGGCGCACATCTTCCGCAACCGCGAGTTCCGAGCGCGCCAGACGCAGGCCCAGATAGACCGCCTGGTCGCTAAAATAACCGTCCTGAGCATCGGCGGTGAGCGTATCAAGCAGGCGGGTCGCGCGGCGAACGCCCTCGGGCGCGCGGCCGAGCGCCGGGCGCGAGTCAAAGTCCCTAATTTCGATGCGCTGATTGCGCAGGAGCGTTGCGTTGTCGGGGATCGAGCGCATGCGCGCCTCCGGCGTCGGTCGGTATGGGCGGCGCTCGGCCAGGATGTGGCGACGGATTTCGATGGCGGCGCGCGCCAGCGGCTGCACGAATACGTGCTCCGGCATGGTGAAGCGTAGTGGTTCGCTGAGCCCTTCTTGTCCCAAAGCGTCAACCGCTACCAGGCGCGCCTCTACTTCCAGGCCGGCGTAGGGGTGCGCAGCCAGTTCAAGCTCGGCCTCAGCCCCCGCCGTGCGCGGCGCGCCGCCCGGGACTTCAAGTTCGCTCTCGAACGGATCGGCGCGAGCGAGGTCAGGCGGCGGCGCTATCGGCGTCACACGCAAGCGCAAGCCTGCAAGGCCGAAATCGTCGCTCGCCCGCCACGTGATCGCGGCGCGCTCGCCCGGCAGGTTGGCGATCGGTGCGGCGAATGACGCTTTCGGCGCGGCGTCTGCGGCAGGGGCCATGCGCCAGAAGCCGCGTTCGTAAAAACGTACAATGCTCAAACGCCCGGGCCCTGGCAGCGCGAGGTGCGCTTCCCAGGCGCCGTCGGCGGCGCGCGTGAACCGGGCTTCGCGCTTCCCGTGCTCGCCGCGAAACACCAGAAGCGGCGCTCCGGCAGGCCCGGTCGCGCGGACCGTGACTTCGATGCTTGGAGGAGTTGCGACGCTCTGCCCCAATCGGTCGCTCAAGGAGATCGGCGCAGCATGGGTGTAGTCGGCAGGCGAGGCCCAGGCCTCCACCATGATCGGGCGGTCGCCCAGCAACGGACCCGGATCGGGCAAGAACGCGCGCGCCAAACGTTCGGGCGCCGAGGCGCCGGCGAAGAAGAGCGCCCCCAGAAACGCCGCTGCGAGGACGTAGCGCAGCTTGCGCGGATCGACCTCGTTCAACGACAGCCGCAGCGGGCCGGTTCTTAGTTTCGCTATTTGATCCAGCGAGCGCTGGCGCGCGCGCCGCCAGAGTGCGGTGGCCGCCGCTTCGTACTGAACAGGCTGGTCGCGCAGCACCTCCAGTGAGCCTTGCTCGATACGTGATTCCACCGCCAGGCGGTTGCGCGCCTCGTCCTCGCTCGGCGCGCGCCATGCGCGACGTGCGCGCAGGGCTAGTATAGCGCAGAGGACCAATGCGGCGAGGGAGGCGAGGCTCTGAACCGCCCAGGGCAGGGCCGCCTGCACGCCCGCAAGCGCCAACGTCGCCCAAGCGAACGCCGCCCCCAGTACCGGAACCGAGGCGCGCAGCGCCCGCTCCGCCGCTATGCGCCCACGCATGCGCGCGGTCTCGCGCGCCAATTGGGCGAGGGCGGCTTCAAGCTTCATCGGCGGCGAGACTATCAAACCCGATTAGGCCAAACCAAGGCTGGCGCTCAGCGCCGGAACTGGAGCGTCGGCGCTCCCTTGTAGGCGGTGGCCGCTGTTTGCCGATAGCCCACCTTTTCGGCAACGCGGATCGACGCGATATTTTCCGGCGAAATGATGCAAGCAAGGCCCCCCGGCGGCAAGCGCGCCTCACCCCAGGCGACCATCGCGGCTACCGCCTCGGTGGCGAAGCCTTTGCCATGCGCCCAAGGCGCGAGCGCCCACCCCTGTTCCGGCGCGTTGAGTGGCGGTTCGATCTCACGTTTGAAGTCAGCAAACCCGCCTTCGCCAACGAAGCGCCGGCTGGCTTTCTCTTCAATTGCCCAATAGCCGTAGCCCAGATGCTGCCAGAGACCCGGATATCTCAGGAATCGCGCCCAGCTTTCCTCGCGCGTGGAGGGCTTGCCGCCTATGAAGCGCACGACATCCGGATCGGCCCACATGGCCGCGCAGGGTTCGAAGTCAGCCATCGCGTGCGGGCGCAGGATCAGGCGCTCGGTTTCGATTACCGGTATCATGGCTGCGCCAACACCGCTTCGATGAGCGCCTGGGCCTCCTCGCTATCCCATTCCGCCGCGCCGGCGACGCGTGCGACCTCCTCGCCGCGGCGATTGTAGATGAGCGTGAGAGGCAGGCCCGGCGCGCGCGCCTCGAAGATGATGGCGCGCGAGCTGTCCACATAAAAGGGGAGCAGGCCTCCGGAAAGTTCCGCCAACTCGGATTTGGCCTGCTCAATTTTCGCTTCTTCGTCGGCGGAGACAGCGATCACGCGGATGCGGTCGCCGAAGCGGCGTTGCAGGGCGGCGAGGGTCGGCATTTCCATCTTGCATGGTGCGCAGAAAGTGGCCCACAAATTGACCACCGACACTTGGCCGTGCGTGAGCGTAGCGAGGTCGGTTTCCACACCCGCCGCATCGCGCAATATTTGCGCCGACATCGCCGGGGCGTCGTCCATGATAGCCAGGCGCGCCATGCCGCCATGTGCGAATCGGCTCAGATCGGCCGCCGATTGCGGCGCTTCTTGCTTTGAACACGCCGCAAGGTTCGCGTAGATGAAGGCCAATGCGAGCATGGCCATCATCGCTTTGGCCGCAGCGAACGCCCATGAACTTGGCGGGCGAGTGGAGCTTTGATTGGTGTCCAATTCCGATCCCCCGGAAAACCCCGGCCAAGGCGGCCAAAAAATGTGGGGCGGGCGCTTTGGCGCCCGACCTAGCGACGCGATGCAAGCGATAAACGTTTCGATCGACATCGACAAACGCTTATGGCGCGAAGACATCGAAGGCAGTCAGGCGCACGCCCACATGCTCGCCGCCCGCGCTATCATTACGCCGGAGGACAATGCCGCGATACAGGCCGGCCTGGAGCAGATCGCCGCGGAGATCATCGAGGGGCGCTTCGTGTTCTCGCGCGAATTGGAAGACATCCACCTCAACATCGAGGCGCGGTTGACCGAGAAGATCGGCGAAGCCGGCAAGCGTCTCCATACCGCGCGTTCGCGCAACGACCAGGTGGCGACCGATTTCAAGCTCTGGGTGATGCGCGCTTCGCGCGAGGCGGGAGATAGTCTGCGGACTTTACAGAAGGCGCTGGTCAAGCGCGCCGACGCACACGCCGATTGGATCATGCCGGGCTTCACGCACATGCAGACGGCGCAGCCCATTACGCTTGGGCACCATCTGTTGGCCTACGTTTCGATGTTCGAGCGCGACCGTGTGCGTCTGATCGGGGCGGCGCTTGAAGCGGCCTGGGAATGCCCGCTGGGGGCTGCGGCGTTGGCGGGAACCTCTTACCCCATCGACCGCGACATGACCGCCGACATGCTGGGTTTTCACGCGCCCGCATCGAACTCGCTGGATGCGGTTGGTTCGCGCGATTTCGCACTGGCCGCACTCGCCAACCTCGCCATCGCCGCCACGCATCTTTCGCGCCTGGCCGAAGAGATCGTGCTATGGACCAGCCCGCAATTCGGCTTCGCGACGCTGAGCGATTCCTGGTCCACCGGATCGTCGATAATGCCGCAAAAGCGCAATCCTGACGCCGCCGAGCTGATCCGCGCCAAAGCCGCGCGCATTGGCGCGAACTTTGCTGCGATGAATGCCATCGTGCAAAAACTTCCGCTCGCCTACGCCAAAGACATGCAGGAGGACAAGGCGCTCACCTTCGCATCGTTCGATGAGCTCGCGCTGTCGCTCGCCGCCATGACCGGCATGATCGAGACCATGCATTTCAACCGGGAAGCGATGCGAGAGGCCGCTGCGCGGGGTTTCTCCACAGCGACCGACCTTGCTGATTGGCTGGTGCGGGAAATGAACCTCCCCTTCCGTGAGGCCCACGAAATAACTGGCAAAATCGTCGCTCGGGCAGAGCATTTCGGGGTGCGCGAGCTCGGATTACTCCCCCTGAGCGAGTTTAGAGAAGTCGATCCGCGCATTACTGAAGCAGCGCGTTCGTTGCTGAGTGTTGAAAAATCGGTCGAGAGCCGGGATAGCTATGGCGGAACCGCCCCCGAGCGGGTGCGCGAACAAGTCGCGCGCTGGAAGGAGATGTTCGAATGACGCGGATCCTGTTGGGCTTGGCGGCGCTGACGCTGCTTTCCGCATGCGGCATACCGGGCGGGCTTGAACGACCCGATCCGCTTTGGAGCCGCGAAGAGGCGATCCGGCGCGAGTGCGCGCGCCAGGCCGAGGCCAATCAACCGCAAGACCCGCGTTGCGCTGAACTTCAGACCGGCGCACAAACCCAACCGTGAGAAGCACGTTGACGGCGCTGCTGCTCATCGCGGGTGGGTCGTGCGCGACCGCACCCGAGCAATCTCCGCAAGGTGAGTTTTGGTCAAATCTGAGCGCCCTATGCGGGCGTGCGTTTGCAGGACATGTCGTCAGCACCGACGCTGCGGATGCACGTTTTTCTGGTCAAGCGCTTGTCATGCATGTGCGCGAGTGTACGCGCGAGCAGGTTCGCGTTCCTTTTCATGTGGGCGAGGATCGCTCGCGCACGTGGGTGATAACCCGAACGCCGGCGGTCCTCCGGCTCAGGCACGATCATCGCCATGAGGACGGTGCTGAGGATAGACTCACCCAGTATGGCGGCGACTCGCTGGGGGTAGGTCATTCAAGTAGGCAGGAGTTTCCGGCTGACGATTTCTCCAAACAACTTTTCCGAGCCAACAATATTCCTGCTTCGGCAGAGAATGTTTGGGCGGTCGAGATCGAACCCGGGGACAGATTCGTCTACGAATTACGCCGGCCCGGCCGCCACTTCCGAGTCGAGTTCAACCTAGCAACACCGGTTGCCGCACCGCCGCCGCCATGGGGCGCTGAATAAGTCTGCGGCGGTCGCTGCCCGTTGGTTAGCGTTGCGCTTCCGGCGGCAGGATCGCAATCCGATACGCATTTCTCGGCGTCAGGTAACGCGTCGCCGCGGCGCGGAGATCGGTGATCGTGACGGACTCCAGATCCTGGCGCATGCGACGGTGGCGGGCGAGCACCTCAGGATCGGACTGCGCCCGCGCCGCCAGGCCAAGCCAATAGCGATTGTCTTCCTGGTTTTGCTCGAATGCGTCGAGTACAGGCCGGCGTGCGCGCTCCAGTTCATCCGCGGCGATTTGACCGGACGCCAGCACTTCGGCGATTTCGTCGACGACGCCAAAGAACCGATCGACTTCTCCGGGCGCTAGGTCCAGCGCCACGCCGAAATAGCCGTAGCCGGGATTGACACGAGAGAGGAACATCTGCGCGCTTGGCGAATAGGTTGCGCCCTCTGCCTCGCGTACGCGCTCAAGCAGTTTCAAGGAGAGCACGCTGCGCAGCAATTCCAACGTGCGCGCACGCCGGGAATCGCTGTCATCGACTGCAGGCCAGTATACCAACGCCTGCGCCTGCGTGGGCGCGCCCTCGTGACGCAAGACCAATGTCTCGCCCCTGGAGGCGGGGAACGCAATGCGGCGCGCGTCCTCGAACCCAGGATCAGATAAGTTGCGCGCAGGCAACGCGCCAAAAGTTCGCGCAACAAGGTCTGTGGCCACTGCTGGATCGACGTCGCCGACGATAGCGATCTCGATTGCGCCGGTGGCGGTAGCGCGTGCAAGGGCGGCGCGGACTTCGTCGAAGCTGCGTGCAAGCAAATCTGCGCGCGCGGGGATGCCGAAGCGGGGGTCGTTCGACCGGAGCAAACGTGGCACGTCGCGCTGTGCGAGCCCTGCTGGGGTGGCGGCCAGCGTCTGGAACTGCCCCTCAACCACTTGCCGGAATTGGGTCAGGCCCTCGGGGCGATAGCCGGGAGCGGTCATCTGCGCGGCCATGAGCTGCAACTCAAGTTCCAGATCGCTCGGCGTGGTCGAACCTGAGAGCACAAAGGCGTCGCTCCCAGCGCCGATTTGGAGCCCGACATTTCGACCCGCGAGCAGGCGCTGGAGTTCATCGGCGCTGTGCGCTTCCAACCCTCCCGCGCCCATCGACGAAACCAACAAGCCCAAGCCGGGTTGGCTCTTGGGTAGCTCGAGTTGCCCGCCGCCGAACCGTATGCTGATCAGCACGGAATCGTTGGTGAAATCGGTTTGCTTGATGTTGAGGCGCACATTGTTGGTGAAGCGAACCTGGGTCAGGCCGAGGTCTTCGACAATGCGGGTCTCCGCGACACCTCCCGGCGTCCCAAAATCAGTGTAGGCGAAGGTCTGGGCGCTGATTTCGGCTGGCGGAGAAACCGCCAGCGCTCGGCTGCGATCGTACGCGGCAAGTACGCTCGTGGGCGCGTCCGCTATCGCCTCGCTTGTGTTCAAGAACAGCAGCGGCGCCTGATCGCCCCATTGATCACGGAACGCCGCCGCCACGGCGTCGGGCGTTACGTCGCCTGCCATCGATTCGAAGAGCGCCAATTCGTCCGCGGGCGCCATGAACACCCCCCAATTGCTGAACTCGTCGACAATGGAATTGGCCAGCGCACTGTTGCGTCGGGTTGGCGCGCGCTCGGCGGCGGTGCGGTAGGCGGTGCGAAATTGCGCCAATTGCTCCGCGATCTCGGAGCGGGTGAACCCGTGCGTTAGTGCGCGGCGGAGTTCCTGTTCGCCAATCGCGAGCGCCGCCTGCCAATCCTGTGGGCGCGCGACCAGATCGAGTTGCGTCAGCGCTGCGGAACCGAACAGCACATTGTGTTGAGCCTGCGCATCCTGGATTGCCGCGTCAGGTGCGCGCGACAAGGTTTGCAGGCGTCGCTGTAGGATGGCGTTGGCGATGGTGCGCAGGAGATCGGTTCGATAAGAGGCGCGTGTGTTCGGTTCGCGCGGCGCGCCGGCGACCGACGCCAGCGTCACGATGGTGGGCGAGCCAGGGTCGCTGAAGAAGCCCGCCGGCGCCTGCGGTCTCTCGGGTGCGCCCAAATCCGGATCGCCGGGATCGGCGCGGCGCGCGCTCCAATTTCCAAAGGTTGTCTGTATGCGCGCTTCCATCGCGACCGGATCGACGTCGCCGACCACCACGAAAAATGCTCGTTCTGGCCGATAATAGCTCTCGTAAAAGTCACGGATGCGCTGAGCCGGCGCGTGGGTAATTGTCTCAATTGTTCCGATTGGAAAGCGCTCGCGAAACCGCACGCCGGGGAACAGATGATCCCATTGCGCCACCAGCGCGCGCAGGCCGGGTGTGTTGCGAGTGCGCTCCTCGGAGAGGATGACGCCGCGTTCGCGCTCCACCGCTTCATCGGCGATCGTAATCTTGCTGGCGACTTCCCGCAGCAGGAAGAAGATGGTGTCAAGCGTCTCGGCGTCCGCATTGGGCGCTTCAAGCGTGTAAGTGGTCTCGTCGAACGAGGTGCTGGCGTTTGTATCCGCGCCGAACGCCAAGCCCTGGCGCTCAAGAATGTGTACCATCTCGCCTTCGGGGACATTCTCAGACCCATTGAACGCCATGTGTTCAAGGAAGTGCGCTAGCCCGCGTTGGTCGTCCTGTTCCGCCAGCGAGCCCACGTCGAAGCGCAACCTGAAGGACGCGGCGTTGGACGGCGTCTGGTTGGCCACGATCGCATAACGCATTCCGTTTTGCAGGCGCCCGTAGCGAACCGCCGGGTCCGGCGCGAGATCGCTCTCCTGTTGCGGCCAATCGAGCTTGTTTTCGCCGAGGCGCTCAACCGGCGCCTGTTGTGGCGCGATAGTTTGGCACGATGCAAGCAGCAGGCTGGCGCAAAGGGCGAGAAGAAGTCGTTTCATGATTGATACTCACTCAAGACGTCGCCACGGCACATCGTTCGCGTCTGTACAGATCGGTATGGGGCGCCGCAATTGAGGTTGGCAGGTCGTCGTGCGAGACAAGACGAACCCCAAGGTATTTTCGACAAGCCGCGTGTGTGGCTTGGCAACCCGCGCTTGTCGAAATCCGCTCGACTGGACCAACTTAGCGCTTGACCGACCGTCGGGGGCAAGCTCCCTCAGCGCGCATGCAGAAAGACCTCACCCAAGGCTCGATCACGGGCCATTTGCTCAACATGGCCGCTTTCATCGCCTTGGGTCTGGTCTTTCAGACGCTGTACTTCTTGGTCGATCTCTATTTCGTCTCGAGGCTGGGCAGCGCCGCGATCGCGGGCGTGAGCGCGGCGGGGTCGGCGTTCTTCCTGGTGATGGGCATGACCCAGGTGATCGCGGTCGGCGCAATGTCGGTCATTGCGCAGGCAATCGGCGCTAAGGACGAGGCTGGCGCCAATCTCGCGAACAATCAGGCGTTGTCGCTCTCGTTCGCGCTCGCGATCGCCACTATGATTGCGTTAGCGCTGTTTGGGGGTAAGGCGGTTTCTGTGGTGGGCGCCGATGCGGCCACCGACGCGGCGGGCCGCGCCTACCTGCTCGCCTTTGCGCCAGGACTGGCGCTGATGTTCCCTTCGGCGGCTGTGGGAGCTTCCTTGCGTGCCGCTGGAGTCGTCGGGGCGCCTATGGTGGTGCAGACGGTGTCGGTGTTGATCAATGCCACGTTGGCCCCGGTGCTCATTGCGGGGTGGTTCACCGGCGCGCCGCTTGGCGTGGCGGGGGCAGGGTGGGCCAGTACGATCGCAGCGACGTTCGGATGCATCGCTCTATTTCTGTTGTTCCCGCATGTGCAGAAGACGATGCGCTATGCCTGGGAGAGCATGAGGCCGCGCATGGCGTCCTGGGGGCGCCTCCTCGCCGTGGGCGCGCCGGCGGCGGCGGAGTTTCTCCTGATGTTCGTGATCGTCGGCGTTGTCTATTGGGTGATCCGTGATGTGGGATCGCATGCGCAGGCGGGTTTCGGAATCGGCGCGCGCATCATGCAGTCCATATTCTTGCCGGTGATGGCGGTGGCGTTCGCCGCCGGCCCGGTGGCGGGGCAGAATTTTGGCGCCCGCAACGCAGCGCGCGTGCGTGAAACCTTCAAGCGAGCGGCGCTGATCAGCGCGAGCTTGATGGTCGTCATGACTGCTTTTGTTCATTGGAGGCCCGATCTTCTGCTGCGTCCGTTCACTGACGAGCCGAGCGCATTGGCGGTGGCCGAAGATTATCTCCGCGTCGCTTCCTGGAATTTCGTCGCCAGCGGCATTGTGTTTACCTGTTCAAGCATGTTTCAGGGGCTGGGCGACACCCGGCCGTCCCTATTGGCGAGCGCAACTCGGCTGATCACATTCGCGGCGCCGGCGATTTGGCTTACCTCGCAACCCTTCTTCAGCCTCCATAATGTTTGGCTGCTTGGGGGTGCCTCGGAGCTTGTACAAATGGTCTTCTGCCTGCTGCTCCTGCGCGGCGAGTTCCGGTCCAAGCTTGGGCCGCTTGCGGCTTAAAAAAGCAGTGGAGACAGCGCCAGGCGCACACGCGAACTCTGCGCCAGCAGATCGCGGTAAGGGGCAGGGCGTTCAGGCGCTGTTGGCGCGGGCCACAGCGCGACGAAGCGCTCGATTTCCGCGAACGCTTCATCATAGGCGCTAGCGTTGCGTGCACGCAAAGCTTGTCGCCCGGCGGCCAAGGCGTCACGCGCTGAGAGCGCCGCGCCAAGGCTGTGCTGGTACTCAATTGGATCGATGGCGCCGTCTTGATCGACATGCTGGTAAAGGCCGGCCGCGATGTCGATCATGCTCACCGCAAGCGCGGCATAATCCGCCTCTGCGGGGCGCGCTGCGTCAAGCGCTTGCGAAGCCGCGCGCAGGTTCTGCGCCGTTCCAGCGGCGCCCGCGGTTCGCAGGGACGCGGCGTCGAGGCGCCCGAATTGGTCTGAGGCAGGGTCATAGACTTCAAGCAATCCCTGGGCGACCAGCACCGCGGCATCCGCTGGCGCTTCGCCCGCCACACGCTCCGCGACCAACACGAAGCCTTTCAGGTGTTGCAGCCGAAGCGCGGTCCGCTGAGCGCCCTCGACGCCAGCATACGCGGTCGCGACGCCAGCTTCGCCATGCTCGCCGCCCGCCGCTGCAACCGTCGCCGATGCGGCGCCGCCGTTCTCGCCGGCTTCGCCCTGGCTCCCGGTGTTTTCTCCGCCCTCACCGCCGCACGCCGCCAGACCTAACGTTGCGACCGTACCCGCGGTGCGCCAAAGCTTATATTTCCAGATGATCATGCCACACACCTTGTTAGGCGCCAGCCTGGACGAGATGCGAGTCGTTCGCAATAATAATTTTCCATGAGCCTTATCCTCCAATCAGTCCTCAATCCGGAAGAGTTGGCGCGGGTCGGCGCGGAGCTGGAGTTCTGCGTTTGGTCGTCGGGGAAAGCGACCGCCGGCGGCGCTGCCCGCGTGCTGAAGAATAATTTGCAGGCCGCGGGCGGTGGCCCGGGCGTAGTCGCCCTCGGGAATTTTGTGCTGGAAGCGCTCCAGCGCCATCCCTTGTTCGACGCCGCTGCACGCCCGGCGCGGTTTTCCCGGGTTTTGTTTTCTCGCTACGAGCCGGGCATGACTTATGGCACGCACACAGATGACGCGCTGATGGGGCACGGTGAGGGCCGCATGCGCACCGACCTCGCGTTCACGTTGTTTCTATCGGAGTCGAGCACCTATGACGGCGGCGCGCTGGTCGTGCAAAGCGCACTTGGCGAGCAGGAAATACGGCTCGAGGCCGGTGACGCCATTCTCTACTCGGCCGGATCGATCCATAGCGTTGCTCCCGTCGCGCGAGGCGTACGCTTGGCTGCTGTGGGTTGGATCCAAAGCTTGGTTCCCGATGCGGCGCAACGCGAGGTGCTATTCGATCTCTCTGTGCTGCGCGCAGGCCTGAGCCGACCCGGCGCCGAACGTGAAATGCTATTGCAGTTGGACAAGTCGATCTCCAACCTGCTGCGCATGTGGGCGCGGCCCTAACGCTGGACTACGTGTGCTGGGTGGATAAGCGCCACCAGCGCGAAGATGCTTCCCGAGACGAGTGCTGCTGGAAGCCCCAGCAACAGCGAAAGCGGGACCATGGAAACGATGGCCCCGAAAGTTGGGCCGCTAACCGCCCCACTCGGGGTGGGCGGCGCAGCGACCATCGTCAGTAGGAAGGGCGCCAGCGTTGACGCTATCGCTCCCCAAACAACGATGTGGCGTACGATCACTCGACGCGCTCTGGGCGCCCCGCGGATCATCCAGCGCAACCACAGCCCCGTCATGGCCAAAGCAAACACGCTCGCGCCGCCTACGAGAGCCAATTGGCGTAGGCTGGGGTCTGAGGAAAACAACGGCGCAGGCCAGCCGATCGACAGGGCAAGCCCTACGGGCACCCACAGCAACGCCGGCGCGCGCCACTCGAGCGCCGGAATCCGGACTGGAATTGGAGCCTCAGCCATGGGCTGAACTCTATAGCGAAATCGCCCACAGTCACCCATGCTGGCGCCATGGACCCACGCCGCTCCGCCCCATCGACCGCACGCAACCGCGAACCGATCCTGGCGGTGCTGCAGCGCGCGCTCCCGCCAAAGGCGCGCGTGCTTGAAGTGGCGGCTGGTTCCGGCGAGCACGCCATCTTTTTTGCCCGCGCGATGCCCGGTTGGAACTGGACGGCCAGCGATCCTGACCCCGACGCGTGTGCCAGTATCGCCGCGTGGGTGGAGGCGGAGCGCTTGCCCAACCTAGCGCCGCCGCACGGCATCGATGCGGCGTCGCCTGTTTGGGGCGTTGAGGGTGAGGCGCCATTTGACGCGCTTGTCTGTATCAACATGATCCATATCGCTCCCTGGGAAGCGACGCTCGGTCTGTTGGCAGGCGCCGAACGCATACTGAGATCGGGCAGCGTCTTGTACACGTACGGCGCCTACAAACGAGGCGGCGCCCACACCGCTGCCTCGAACGAGGCTTTCGATGTCTGGCTCAAGCAGCGCGATGCCCGTTTCGGCGTACGCGACCTCGAAACGGTGGAGGCGGCAGCGTGTGCGCGTGGATTCACGCTGCGGGAAATCGTCGACATGCCGGCGAATAATTCTTCACTGGTGTTTCGACGCAACTAGTTTTGGCGCCGCGTGTGAAATCATGTTCATGTCGCGCTGTTTTTTCAGCGGCGCCATTTTCGTGTCGCACGCCCACCCTACATGGAGCGCGCAAACGCACTTTGTTTGCGCTACTTGGAACGCTCAATGCGTAAGTTCGTGACTTTTCTCGAGATGACGATCGGCGCGGCCTTCACGGTCGCAATCGCCGTTTACATGGCGCAGGGCGCCGTGCAGATGGGGGCGCTGGCGTCATAAGAGCGCGAGGGAGCGTGCGCAGAAGCGCGCGCTCCCGTTCGCTCACCGCGTCGGCGTCGGCGGATCGGTGCGATAATCGTAAAAGCCGCGTTGCGTCTTGCGGCCGAGCCAGCCGGCTTCGACGTATTTCACGAGGAGCGGGCAAGGGCGATATTTGGAATCCGCCAAGCCTTCGTACAACACCTGCATGATAGAGAGGCAGGTGTCTAAGCCGATAAAATCGGCAAGTTCCAACGGACCCATCGGGTGGTTGGCGCCGAGCTTCAGGGATTTATCGATCGCCTCAACCGAGCCCACGCCTTCGTACAGCGTGTACACCGCCTCGTTGATCATCGGCACCAGCACACGATTGACGATGAAGGCGGGAAAATCCTCGGCGTTGGCGATGGTTTTGCCGAGGCTCTCGACGAACCTGACGGACGCGTCGTAAGTCTCTTGGCTGGTGGCAAGCCCGCGAATGAGTTCCACGAGCTTCATCAGCGGCGCTGGATTCATGAAATGAATGCCGATGAATTTGTCGGGTCGGTCAGTGGTTGCGGCGAGGCGCGTGATTGAAATTGATGACGTGTTGGTTGCGAGAATGGTGTTCGGTTTCAAGCTGGCGCGTAAATCGGCGAACACTTTGCGCTTGGCCTCGTCCTGCTCGACGATGGATTCAATTACTAGATCGCACGCCTCGAATGCAGTGAGCTTTGGCGCAGCAAGGATGCGCTTCAACGCAGCATCCATGTCGTCCTGAGTTATGATGTTGCGCCCGACCTGGCGGCGCATGTTCTTGGCGATGCTCTCCAACCCCGCACTCACGCGCGACGCGTCGGCGTCGTTCAGCAACACATCGTAGCCCGCCAGCGCACAAACATGCGCGATGCCGGCGCCCATTTGCCCGGCGCCGACGACGCCGACAGTCTTGATGTTGCTCATGTCACCGGCCGTGTCCAAAATCCTTGCTGCAATGCAACATAAGCCGCGCCTCCGCGCAAGGGCGCTAGATTCCCGCTTTGGTCAATTCCGCCATCAATTCCGGCACAGCCACCTTGTAGTCCGCCACCAGGCCGATATCGGCGATCTGGAAGATCGGCGCATCTTCGTCTTTGTTGATGGCGACGATGACTTTGCTGTCTTTCATCCCGGCCAAGTGCTGGATGGCGCCCGATATGCCTATGGCGACATAGAGTTCCGGCGCCACGACCTTTCCCGTTTGGCCGACCTGGTAATCGTTGGGTGCATAGCCCGCATCGACCGCCGCGCGCGAGGCGCCTACGGCGGCGCCGAGCTTGTCGGCGAGGGGATCGAGCACGCGATGGAACTCCTCCGCCGAGCCCAGCGCGCGTCCGCCTGACACCACGCGCTTGGCGGCAGTGAGTTCCGGACGATCGGACTTCGCCAATTCCTCGCGCACGAAGGTGGATTTGAACGGCCCCCCCGGGACGGCGATGCTTTCGATTGGCGCCGCGCCGCCTTCGCCGGCTGGCTTGAACGCCGTCGCCTGCACGGTGAGCACCTTCTTTGACTGTTCGTCCTTCACAGTGATGAGCGCGTTGCCGGCATAGATGGGACGCACGAAGGTGTCGGCGCTCTCGACCGCGATGACGCCGGAGAGTTGCATGACGTCGAGCTTGGCGGCCACGCGCGGCGCGGCGTTCTTGCCGGTGGTCGTCGCCGGGAACAGCGCCGCGTCATATTGGGCCATCAGCGGGACTATCAATGCTTCCATGGGCTCGGCGAGTTGCTTATCGAGCGATGCTGCGTCGGCGTGCAGGACTTTGCGCACACCCGCGATTTTCGCCGCCGCGGCCGCTACGTCGCCTGACTTGGCGCCGGCCACCAGCACATCGACATCGCCGCTCATCGCCCTCGCGGCGGTGACGAGCTTGTGGGTGGCGTCCTTGAGCGTGGAATTGTCGTGCTCGGCCACTACCAGAACGGCCATCAGAAAATCCCCGCTTCTTTGAGTTTGCCGACCAGTTCGGCGGCGGTTTTGACCTTGGCGCCGCCTTGGCGCTTCGGCGGCTCGACGGTTTTGATCACTCTGAGCCGTGGGCTCACATCAACGCCGAAATCCGCCGGCGTTTTCACGTCGATCGGTTTCTTTTTGGCCTTCATGATGTTTGGCAGCGACGCATAACGCGGCTCGTTCAAGCGCAAATCCGTGGTGACGATCGCCGGCAGTTCGACGTCGATAGTCTGCAGCCCGCCATCGACTTCGCGGGTCACGCTGGCCTTGCCGTCGTGCAGCACGATCTTTGACGCGAACGTCGCCTGCGGCCAGTCGAGCAGGGCGGCGAGCATCTGGCCCACTTGGTTGCTGTCGTCGTCGATCGCCTGTTTGCCTAGTATGACAAGGCTGGGCTTCTCTGCGTCCACCACCGCCTTCAGCAGTTTCGCCACCGCCAGCGGTTCGACCTCGCCTTCGGCTTTCACCAGGATGCCGCGGTCGGCGCCGATGGCGAGCGCGTTGCGGATGGTTTCCTGCGCCTGCTCGGGACCAATCGAGACGGCCACCACTTCGGTCGCGGCGTCCTTGGCGTGACCGCCGCCGCCTTCCTTCATGCGCACGGCTTCCTCGACGGCAATCTCGCAGAACGGATTGATCGACATCTTCAAATTCGAGAGATCGACCCCCGATCCGTCCGGCTTGACCCGGACTTTGAGATTGTAATCGAGCACCCGCTTGATCGGGACGAGCACTTTCATGCTTGATTTCCTTGGAGTTTCCGTGAACGCGCGGCGGCGCAACAACGCGCCGGACACTAGCGGGGGGCGATTTGCTCCGTCAATGATGGCGAAGCGCGCGCATCTGTTTTCGCAGGAAGCGCATCCTTCGAGCGAAAGGGGTCAGTTTCATGCGTATGGCATTCGCGGCGTTTGCAGCCAGTTGCTGGCTGGCTGGATGCGGTCACCCTGGGAAGCTGGAGGAGCGCCCTTGCGATCCAAGCGCCCAGATCACCGGGGAGTTGGCCGCAATTGAAGCCGGCGAGCGCATCGCGGCTACAGTGGAGGAGAGCGCTTGGACGGTCGAACAGCGCCGTAGCGTGGAAGTCGCGGGCGCGTTGCTCGAGTCGCGACAACGCCGGGTGTCGGAACAGGATGTCGCAATCCTCGATCGCGCGACAACGATTTTGTCGAGCGAAGCCAATTGGGATCGCGCAGATGATCGCCAGTGCCGCCCGGACGACAGCAAGTTCAGTCTTTTCTGTGCTTTGCAGCGGGCGTCGGTGGAAACACTCGGGGGCTATCAACACCGGCGCGTCGCCCTGCAGGAAGTGCGATTTGCGCTCGAGGAGGCGACAATCGGTCGGACCTATGAGCACCGCCTTCGCGATTTCAATAATGATCCGGCGACCACGTTGGCTGATGTGCACGCGGTGATCGCCGCTGCGCGCGTGAGGATAGCCGCCCGGCTCGCGGCGCATCAGGCGTCGTGCCGCTGAGATGGGCCGCTCGGGTAGGCGCTGCGTTGTTTGGGGCGGCGCAAGCGGTCATGTGAACCCTGGACCCCGCGCCTGTCCCTGCGCTAGAGCAGGCGGTCAGCGGGGCCAGAATGTTCAATTTCCGCAAGAAGAGCGCGCTGCTGATCGATTTCGACAACGTCATCGGCATGACCGGGGGCGATCTCGTCACGAAAATCGAAAATTGGATGGCATGGCTCGAGGCTGGCGGCTTTGAAGCCAAACCCAAGAGGCGCACGTTCGTCACCAAGCGCGTCTATTGGAACGGCATGAACGAGCGCTACCGGCCCGCTTTCGAGGCCGCTGGCTTCGAAGCGTTCGCCTGCCGCGCCATCGCGCGCGAAAAGAAGAGCTCCGCCGACATCGTGATGACGCTCGACGCTATGGATGTGGCCAATGACTTTCGCGGCCTCAAGGAAGTGATCCTGCTGACCTCCGACACCGATTTCGTGCCCGTGGTTAATCGCCTGCAAGACCGCAAGCTCGACGTCGTCGCCATGGGCAATGAGGAGAACACGACGGCGGCCGTGTATCGCGACTACGCTGACGCTGTAGTGCTGCGTCGCGATCTGATCGCGGCATTCTCTTACACGCCGACGCGCCGATCTTGGCTTGCCGTCAGCAAGCCCGCACAAGCAAAGGCGCCCTCGGCGCAAACAAAGCAAGGCCAAGCCGCGCCCCCGCGCGCGCTCGACAAACTCGATCAAGCCGCTGATCGTCTCGTGCAGGCGGCCAAGGGCGCGCTCGGCTCGCCCCTCAGCCGCCAGAGCGTCTATCGCGCGCTGCAGACGCTGCCCGGCTTCAGTCCCACCGGCCCCGAACCCTGGTTCGGCGCAGGGTCGTACAAGCAATTGCTGCGCACGGTGGCCGAACGGCGCAAGGCCGAACTGCGCCTGCACACGTTCCGCAATGGCGGGCTATGCTTGGCCTATCGGGCGCAGGAATAAACCCTCACCAGCGCAGCAGGCGAGCCCCTAGGGTCGCCCCGAGGGCGGCGCAGAACGCGATCGCGACTACGTACCATGTGGTCACGAAGGCGATTGAATCGACCGGGCAGAACATTGAATACGCCATCGCGCCGATCCCGCCCGACACGGCCCCGATCGCTGCGCCCGCCAGCGTAAGCCGGGTCGGCGCAAAGCCGCGCATCAGCGCAACCAGGAGCGCTGCGGTCGGCGCAGCGAGCACTGGCACCAACACCACGCACCAGGGAAATCCTCCCCCGAGCCATGCCTGCATGCGCCTTTCCGGGGCTTCGCCCATAAGTGCTATGAACGCTGCGAGCACTGCGATCCCGACAAACGCCAACACCGCCGCGATTCGCCAACCCAATGGGCGGCCCGGCCGCATCAAGCGCACCGCAAGTGGCAGCGCGACGGCGGCGGCGGCGGCCGAAAACAACGACTTCCACATGACAGGCATGCGATGGTCCACGAAATCTTCGCGTACGCCGGGGCCGAACACGAGCAGCGCAATCGCCAAAAGCAACCCGCCCGCCAGCGTCAAAGCGAGGCGACGCAATTGCCCGGCGCGTGGCGTCGGCTCGCCCGCGCGCGCGAGAAAATCGATGAGCTGCTCGGTTCTCATGGCGCGCCTTCCTGACCCAGCAGCCGCATCAGCGTTTTCATGCCGCGATGGATGGAGATTTTGATGTCGGATTCCGAGTACCCGGTCGCCTCTGACGCCTCGCGCACGCTTTTTCCCTCAAGCTTCACCAGGCGAATGGCGGCGCTCTGCTTTTCGGGCAGCTTTGCAAGCAGAGTTGCGACATCGCGGCGTGCGTCGGTGGCGTCATATTCGGGGTCGGCATCGCCGATATCGATGTCGTCGATGGAGCTGTGGGTTCCTCGGCGGCGTACACGGCGCAAATGATCGATCAGGCGATAGCGTGCAATCGCGTATAGCCACGCCGTCAGCGGAAAGGCGGGGTCGTAGGTATCGCGTTTGGTATGCAGCGCCACCAGAGTTTCCTGCACCAGGTCTTCAGC
>CADEDG010000061.1:4336-17774 GCA_902826035.1 uncultured Alphaproteobacteria bacterium | reverse complement strand
TCTTCCATATCGACCAAGTCTCGCTTGGCCGCTTCAATTTCAGCCGAAGGCCCCAGCAGCGCTAATTGCAACTTCAGACGAGTTAGCGGCGTGCGCAAATCGTGGCTGACGCCGGCGAGTAATTGCGAGCGCTGCTCGATGTGGCGCTTTATCCGCTCGCGCATGTCGAAGAAGGCGCGGGTGGCGCCGCGCACCTCGCGTGCGCCGCGCACCCGAAACGCGCCGGAATCTTCGCCGCGACCGAAGCGTTCCATAGCGTCAGCCAGCCGCTCAATTGGGCGCACCTGATTGCGGATGAAGAGGATAGAGACAAGGCAAAAGAAAATCGTGCCGAACAGTACCCAGGTGACGAACAATGGCCCCGAGCGCGCCACCACCCGGTCGCGGCGAGCGTCAACTTCCATGACGCCCCCGGGAATAGTCAGCCTCAGGTGGACCAGGTCGCCGGGACAGGAGGGGTCGTACCAGACCTCGCGATTGAGATCGTTGCTCAGCGCTTCGACCAGGTAGCGGTCGATAAAGGCTGAAGGCGAGCGTCCGCATGGCTGCCGCTGCAAGGGGCCGTCGGGATCGAGGCGCAGGTCGAGCCGGAGCGGAGAATTGGCCATCGCGCGGACTTTTTCAAAGTTCCCCGGAGTTGGGTCGGCTTCGTACATTTGGAGTAGCAGCGTTACATCGGCCGCCACCGCTTGGCTCATACGCTTGGAGGTAAAACGCCAATGGTCATCCAGGAAAACCAGGGTGATGATCAGCTGGAGCAATGCCGCAGGAACGATGACGATAAGCGCGGTTCGCCAGTACAGCCCGCGCGGGGTGAGGCTTCGGAGGCTTATCAACCGGTCACGCTCCTATAGTGGCGCAGCGTCGGGCGCCGGCCCTTGCTTGCAACAGGACAGGCGACGGTCAAGCTTTAGCCCAATCCGCGACTGTGCTTGTAGCCCCCACAATGCAGCGATAAGCCCGCATGGGGAATTGTTGAGGCCTCTCTCTGCGAATGCGCGGCATGTTAACTCAGTTTGCGAAGTTCGCGATGGTTGGGGCGCTCGGTACGGGTGTGCATTACGCCGTCATGTTCGCGGTCATCAGCGCAGCCGCTTGGCCAGCGGAGGCGGCGACAACGATTGGGGCGGCGTGCGGCGCGGGGGTCAACTATCTGTCGAACTACCATTTCACGTTCAGAAGCTCCGAGCGGCACCGGATCGCGCTGGCAAAATTCCTCGCCGTCGCTGCAATCGGCATGTTGCTCAACCTTGCCATCGTCGCCGCGCTGACGCGCCTGCTCGCGCTCGACGCTTTGCCGGGCCAACTTGTGGCCACCGCTGTGGTGCTGGCCTGGGGCTTTCTCGCCAACCGGGCTTGGACCTTCGGAGCACACCCGTGAGCGCCCCCGATTCCGGCGCCTTCACGCTCTCAATTGTGGCGCCAGCCTTCAACGAAATGGAGACGCTCCGTGAGTTCCATCGCCGCCTCGCCGCAGTGTTGGATGCTATCCCCGCGGTGTGTGAAGTCGTCTACGTCAACGACGGCAGCAGCGACGCAACCATCGCCATCATGAACGCGTTGCGCGCCGAGGATTCGCGTGTGGCGATCGTCGATCTGTCGCGGAATTTCGGCAAGGAAATCGCGATGACCGCCGGCCTCGATCACGCCCGCGGCGATGCGATCATCGTCATCGACACCGATCTGCAGGACCCGCCGGAACTGATCCCGCAATTGATCGAGGAATGGCGCAACGGCTACGACGTGGTTTATGCCAAGCGCACCGTGCGCGAAGGGGAAAGCGCACTGAAGAAGACAACCGCAGCGCTGTTTTATCGGATCATCCAGCGTGTGTCGCGGGTGCGTATTCCAGAGGACACTGGCGATTTTCGCCTGCTGAGTAGACGCGCAGTAGATGCGTTGGTGCAATTGCGCGAGCAGCATCGGTTCATGAAGGGGTTATTTTCGTGGATCGGCTTTCCGCAGAAGGCGGTGCTTTACCGGCGCGACCCGCGCTTCGCCGGCGCCGGCAAATTCAATTATTGGCGGCTGTGGAATTTCGCGCTCGAGGGCATCACTTCTTTTACCATTACGCCGTTGAAGGTGGCGACTTATGTAGGCGTGGTCGTGGCGCTGTTCTCGTTTCTGGCGGCAGCCCTCATCGTGTACAAAACCCTGGCGTTCGGCGACCCGGTGCCTGGTTACCCTTCGCTGATGGTCGTGATCTTGTTCCTGGGTGGGCTGCAATTGCTGTTCATTGGCGTCATGGGGGAATATCTGGGGCGCTTGTTTAATGAATCGAAGCGCCGCCCTCTCTATTTCCTGAATGCCTACGAGCCGGCGAAAACGCCCGGCGCCGATCAATCCGCCGCCAAGCGATAACCGATCCCGCGCGCGGTCTGAAGATACACTGGCGCGCGCGCATCGGTTTCCACTTTGCGCCGGAGCCGCGTCACCTGCACATCGACGGAGCGTTCCAGGCCCGCGCCGGTCCTGCGCGCCAGTTCTTCGCGGCTGACCACTTCGCCCGGCCGCGCCGCGAGAATGCGCAGCAGCGCTACCTCCGCCTCCGTGAGCCGCACCGGAAGATCCTGGCGCATTAGTTCGCCGCGCACGCTGTTGAAACTGAACGGACCGAAGGTGACGGTCTCGAGCGCCTCGCCTCGATTGGCGACGGTGCGCCGCAGAATGGCGTTAATTCGCAACGCCAGCTCCTGGGGCTCGAACGGCTTGGCGACGTAATCGTCGGCGCCGATGGAGAGCCCGCGAATGCGGTCCTCGGGCATGCCGCGGGCAGTGAGCAGCACAATCGGCACCTTCGAAGTCCGCCGCACGCTCTCGGCGAGCGAGAAGCCGTCCTCGACGGGCATCATCACATCGAAGATCAGCAGGTCGAAATCCATCGCATCGAGCAGCCTGCGCGCACCGGCGGCGTCGGCGGCCGCCGACACCCGCGCGCCCGCCTGCGATAAGAAGCGCTTCAGCAGATCGCGGATGCGATCATCGTCATCGACCAGCAGCAGGTGAGGCGGGCGGTCCAATGCGTCAAAGGCCGGAACGGCGATCATGTTCCGAGAACTCCGCCGAAGTCGTGGTCTACTGGTACAATCAACCTCAAATTAAACAGAAAACAGCAAATAATTGCGTAATTGCTAGCTTGGGTTGACAAACATGCCGCGATCATCGGACCAGAGCAGAAAAGCGGCCCAAGATCGCTGAGCGGCACAATCTCATTGGAGCGGCGGCTTCGCAAGCGCCGTTATGCGAGTTCGGAGGATTCTGCACGATGGCGTCAATCCCGTTCCACGATCGCGAAGGCTGGATTTGGTTCGACGGCGAGTTCACGCCGGCGCGCGAAGCCAAGGTGCACGTGCTTACCCACGCCATGCATTACGCATCGGCCGTTTTCGAGGGCGAGCGTGCTTATGGTGGAACGGTGTTCAAGAGTAGCGAGCACAGCGAGCGGCTGATCCGCTCGGGCAAGATCTTGGGTTTCCGCGTGCCGTACGAAGCCGAGGAGATCGATCGCGCCAAGCACGAACTCGTGGCCAAAATGGGCTTCTCCGATTGCTATCTCCGCGCGGTGGCGTGGCGTGGGTCGGAAGCGCTCGGCGTGTCGGCGAAACACAACACCATCCATTGCGCAATCGCCGCTTGGGAATGGGGTGATTATTTCGCCGACAAGATGAAGGGCGTGCGCCTGATGATCGCGCCGTGGCGCAGGCCCGCGCCCGACACCGCCCCCGCCAACGCCAAGGCAGCAGGACTTTATATGATCTGCACGCTCTCCAAGCACGCCGCCGAAGACGCTGGCTTCAACGACGCGCTGATGTTCGATTGGCGCGGCCAGATCGCGGAAGCGACTGGCGCCAACATCTTCTTCGTGCGCGATGGGATCATCCATACGCCGACGCCGGATTGCTTTCTCAACGGCATCACCCGTCAAACGGTGATCGCGCAAGCGCGTCAACGCGGAATCGAAGTGATCGAGCGCGCCATCTTCCCAAACGAACTGGCGACCTTCGACGAGTGCTTCCTCACCGGCTCGGCCGCTGAAATCACCCCGATCCGCGAAATCGCGGGCATGAACTTCAAGCCCGCCGCCATGTGCGAGCAAGTGATGCACGATTTCGCCGCCCTCACGCGGCGCAAGAACGCGGCTTGACCTCAGCCCGCAGGGGCGCCGATCATTTCCACCAGCGAACCGCCGACGGAGATGGCGATCTGGGGGAACACGTCGGCGAAATAGGGATCGACGCCGCCATAGAGCGGATTAGCGGGACTCAATGGTCCGACGCGGATGTCCACCGCCCAAGGCGCTGCGTGCTGGGCCGCCGCGCGCACCAGGTGCGGCAGGAACGGTAGATTGGCGCCGCCGCCGGCGAGCACGATGTCGAACGGGCGAGCATGCAGCCGCCGCGCGCGTTCGGCGACGATCGCCAAGCTCTTGGCGATGGTGTTGCCAAGCGCGTTCAGGAACGCCTTGACCTGCTGGTCCTCGTTGAAATCGCTGGCGCGGATGGAGGAGGTGCGCCAGCCGTCCTTGAAGGTGACGCGGCCGTGGGTGAAGAATTCCCGCTTCAGGTCGCGCGCCGCGAGTCGCGCCGTGCGCAGGAAACGCGCCTGATCTTCCTTGTCGATAATGCCGCGTTTTTTGGCGAGCAGATTGATGATCAGCCGGTCGATCTCGTCACCCGCAAGCGCGCTGCATTGGCGCGCCTCCTTGATCTCGCCCAGTGCGGGGGGATCGGCGCGGTCGTCAAACTCGAACGCGGCGATGTCGGTGGTGCCGGCGCCGATATCGATCACCATGACTACGCGCGTGGGTTCGTTGGTGTAAGCAAGCGCCGTCGCGGCCGCCGCATGCGGCTCGAACACGCCGGTCTCCAGGCGTCCGTTGCCGGAGTTGGCGCGCGCCGGGTCTAGCGCGGCGCGGCATTGGGCGATGGAGGTGCCTTCCGCCGCCAGCAACAGCCGTCCGAGTTTTGATGAAACCGCCGCCGCCTCGTTGAAGATACCCTCGAACACGCGATCGCGCCCGTCGCCAGCGCGCCAGACTGGGCTGGTGTAGCGCCGCCGCGCGCGTCCGACGCCAATCGGCAAATCGCCCATGCGTGTGAGCGCATCGGTGATCAATTGATCAAGGTAGGCGAGGTAAAGCACCAGCGCGTCGCGCTGTCGGAAGGTGCCGGTGGGATCGGCGGAGGGGCGAATGCGCGCGGCCAACGCTGCTTCCACGTCCTGCGCGCCCAGCACGGTTTTGAACGAGAGCAGCGGATCGCTGTTGACTTCGACGCCGCCTTGCGCGCGTCGCAGCGCGTTGGGTCCAAAATGGACGCGCCCGCTATCGACGAAGAGGACCGAGGGCGAAAACAAAGCGTGATCGGCGCCGGAAACCGCTCCGATCGGGATCGGGCGAACGCCAGCCTCCAAAGGCATCGCGGGATCAAGGCAGAGGCATGCCTTAGACACGGCCGTTCCGAAATCGATGCAAATCCGCGCCCTTGGGGCCAGTTCGCCTGCGTCCGCCATGAATTCGCCAGCCTACAGACTTGGAAGAGGGCGTTCAGCTTTGGAGCGGTTTTAAGACGCACGCAACGCGGGCGGGCTGCATTTGCCAGGATTTACGCTCAGAAATTGCAGTGGAATAAGCAAATATTTACCTTGCGGTAAGATCTAGGAGGCGAATTTTGATTCGCTCTCGATGTCCTCGGCGATCAGGAAGTGCCCGTGCAAAGCAGCGATGGGCTCGCTTCGCCGAGTTTGCCAAGCCTCTGCCTGCACGTTCGCGATTCGACGCCCGATCTTGACGACGCGCGCCCGCGCATAGGTCTCGACTGGGCGTCCAGAACGCAGAAAATCGATGCCGATGTCGATAGTCTTCGGGAAATGCTCGCTCTTGCTCGCGATCGCCAATTGCGTCAGCGCGGTGAGCTCCATCAGCGCGCCGACGACGCCGCCATGCAGCGCCGGAAGCAGCGGATTTCCAACCAAGTGTTCGCCGAAAGGTAGCGACAGGGTGAGTTCGTCGCCCTTGAGTTCAGCGCGCACGCCAAGGAACCCTGCATAGGGGATGCGCGCAAGTGCTGCGGCAAGGCGCTCATGGACTTCGCTCATCGTTCCCACCAGCGCAGCCTCATGGCTTCTCCGCTCGCAGATTAGCGCCGATCCGCCGTCCCGAATTAGAATTGACCATGAACGCGGATGCAGCGTGCGCAATTGCATTGTCAGGCCCATCTTCAAATGCGATCGCCCGCACAAAGGCGACGTTCTTGCCGATCTTGTAGCAATGCGCTTCGGCGAACACGTCGCGCCCGGCCGCTGCGGGGCGCATATAGTCAATGCGCAGATCGATGGTGGCCACCACCGCCGGCTCACGCATCGCCACTACAGCAGCCATGCCACAGACCTGATCAAGTAGCGTCGTGATCACGCCGCCCGCGAAAATTCCGGTATCTGGATCGCCCGCCAGTTGCGCGCGGTAAGGGATGCGGCCAACGACTTTGCCGTTATCAATCCGGACCAGTTCAAGCCCCAAGGCGCGGCCCTGCGGCGTCCATTGCATCATCGTGCGCACGCGCTCGAACACGTCGCGGCCCGCGCCGTAGAGAGGCGGCTCTGCTGTCATAAGGCGCTCTAAACCGCGCAAGAAATTGACGCAATGTCATTTTCGTGCGCAATGGCCGCTTTTGAGAACCCGGAGCAGGGATGAGCGACGCAGCGATTGCGGACCCGGTAGGAAAACGAGAGCGGACCAAGGTCGCCAACCGGCAAGCGATCCTTGCGGCGGCGCGGCGTGTGTTTGCGCAATTGGGCTATGAGGCCGCCACAGTGCGCGATATCATACGCGGCACCGACCTCGCTTCGGGGACGTTCTACAACTACTTTCGGTCGAAAGAAGAGGTGTTCGAGGCGCTCGCCGACGACGGCGCCCGTCGCTTCAAACCGCTGCTGCGCGCCGCACGTGAGCAGGCCCGTAGCTTTACCGATTACCTAAACGGCGCCTTCCGCGCCTATTTTCAGTTCATCGTTGAGGACAACGCCCTGGAGGGTCGGCCGATCGAGGAGAGACGCCCCCATGTTCGCCTCGATACACCGGAGATGATGGCGGTGTATCAGGAGGTGCGGCAGGGGCTGGAGGCTGCCATCGCCCGCGGCGCAGCGCCGAAGGTGGACGCGGACTATCTCGCCTGCGCCTGCATCGGCATTGCCCAAGAGGTCGGCTCCGCGATGTTGCGGCGCACGCCGCCTGATATTGGCGCCGCCGCTGAGTTCGCGGCTGGCCTTATCCTTAAGGGCCTTGAAGGCGCTCCTCGCAAGAATTGAAGGGAAGTGAATCGTGTCGTGGTTGCGCAAAGCGCTCGTGCATTTGGCGTTGATGCGGTCCGACGCCGCTCTGATCAAGGCTTCGGGCGGTGCCCCGCGCACCGTGCGCGGAATGTCACTCGACGCGCGCTTCCAGTTCTTGGAGGCGAAGGCGCGCTTGCGCGGCGTGGATTGGAGCGCAGTCACCCCCGCGATGCTGCGCGCGCAGTCGGACGTGGGCGCCGCTCTTTTCGGCGGCGCATCGGCGCCTGGCGTACGCGACCAGCGCGTCTACATTACCGGGCGCAGCCATTCGGTGCCAGCGCGGCTCTACCTGCCGCATGTGCGCGACAACAGCGCCGCGATCCTGGTGTACTACCATTTTGGCGGTGGCGTCATCGGTTCGCTTGAATCGTGCCATCGTCTGTGTGGGCTGATCGCACGCGAGGCCGGCGCGCCGGTGCTTTCGGTGGAGTATCGCTTGGCGCCGGAACACAAATTCCCCGCCGGCCTAGAAGACGCGATCTCGGCTTACAATTGGGCCTACGACCACGCCTCCCGCTACGGCGCGCCGGCAAAGAAGGCGGCGGTGGGTGGCGATTCAATGGGTGGAAACTTCGCTGCCATCGTGGCGCAGGAAATGCGCAAGCAGCGCCCGCCGACATTGCAACTCCTCATCTATCCAGGCGTCGACTTCGTAAGCGACACCCCCTCGATGCACGATTTCGCCGATGCGTTCCCGCTGACCGCCGAGACGGTCGAGTGTTACATGAAACATTATTTGCCTGCGGGCGCCGACCCTAGTCAGCCTCGGCTTTCGCCCGGCCGCGTGCAAGATTTGCAGGGACTCGCGCCGGCGCTGGTATACACGGCAGGGTTCGACATGCTGCTCGACCAAGGTGCGGCCTACGCCGAACGCTTGCGCGAAGCAGGGGTGCGCACGAGTTATCTGTGCTTTGAATCCTTGCCGCACGGTTTTGTCGCGTTCCCGAGCGTCGCGCCGGCTGCGGAGGCCGCGCTGAAGCGCATTGCGCGCGAAACCGCGTTTGCGCTCAAGGGGCAGAAATAAACTTCACGCCGCGTTGGCGGGGCGAAGCTTCTTGTCGATCATTCGCTTGAGGCTTTGAGCGACTTTGTCGCGCGCCTCGCCCATGGAATGGGGCAGGCTGGCGAGTTGGTGTAACGCCGCAACGTGCGTGCGAACGACTTCGGGATCGAGCCTTTCGGTCGCGCCTTGCGCCTGAACGTAACGCGCCATCTCCTTGGCCCCCAACGCGAGGCAGGAATCGCCTATCTGTTCGGCCGCGTCCACCAGCGCCTGTACAGCCTTGTAGACGGCCCGCGCGGCGTCGGCGTCGCCTCCTATGAGTCGATCGATCACCGCGGCAAGCGCCGCGACCCGGGCGCGGGCAATCTCGGCCTTGAGATCGAGCACGTCTTCGTCGCCATCTACCTTGGAAACCGGCGCAACGTCGTCGAGCCGGCGCCAGGGCCCCTGATAGTCCACGATGGCGCGCCGGCGCCGGCAGGGTCCGACGTAGGTCGCGGTGGCTACGAACGGCTGCGGCTTGGCCACCGCTTTGCGCACGTGTTTGGACAGAAGCAGCGCGGAAATTGGTTTGCGCATATAGCCGCTGATCCCGGCCTCACGCGCAGCTTCGACGTCGGCTTGAGCGCCTCGTGCTGTGAGCATGATGATCGGAGCGGCGCGGTCGGGCGCTTCCTCGCTCATGCGCACCCGGCGCACGAAATCCAGACTGGCGCCGCCGGCGACCCACTCGATCAGCACGACGTTGGGGTTTTCAGCGAGCAATAATTCCCAAGCGTCGGCGGTGTTGGCTGCGCCAAGCGCGCGCCCAAACTTCATGCCGCGCAATTGTTCGATGGAGATGCGGCGCGAATAGGCGTTCTCGTCGATGACGAGTGCTACCATGCCGGCTGGATCGAACTCGTCCCCCTGCATGGCATGCGCCTCCCCCGAAAGGCGGCTTTCTTAACAGGAATTGATTAGCAAGCTTTGAATTGCGCTGACGTGGCTCTTAACAAAGTGTGTCGGCGTTGACCGAACTCACTCTTCTTCCAGATCGCTAATAATGGTGATCTTCTGCCAGATCTTGCGCCCCAGGCCGGTGGTCAGGTCCTCAATGTCGTTGACCGCGTTAATCACGACAGCGTCCCGCATGCGGTCGGCGAACAGGGCGGCGAGCTTTCCCACCAGCGCCAGCATCTCCGCGCAATATTCCAGATAACGGGTCAATTCGAAGCGCGTCATCGTGCGTTCGGGGGAGTTCGCGGTCTTGTGGGTGTTGAGGACGACGGTTGGGTCCTTGGTCAGCTGGTGCATGTCGATCACATGCGCCAGCGCGCGCAATTGGTGCAGCGCATCCAGCGCGCGGCGACGCTTGGCGCGCTCCTCGAGCGTTAGCGCGAACCAGATCGCGCCGCCGACCAGGATCAGAAGGTTGACCGCGGCCTCAAGCCCTTGGATCAACTCCGCTGGGCTCGCCCATTCGCCATCGACCCGCACATAGCTAAATGCCGTGAAAAGCAGCGCAGCGATGGCGCCTGCGAAAACGACCACCGCCACCGGCCACGCAATGGATGGGCGCGAAAGCGTGGCGGCCTCTCTTGAAAGAGCTCGGGAGGAACCGACCAGCTCGGCGCAGACTTGCGTGAGTCCGGCGTCGGGAAAGCGTTCGCGGATGCGGGCGCTCAGCTTTTCCAGCGTGGCGGTGATGCGGTCGGCCCGCAAATGCCGGTAGGCGGTGTGTTGGGTCATGGTGCGATCACGTTTGTACGCTGCACGGAGCGTTCGTTGAAGGCTTGGCCGAAGGCGCCGCCACGCACTTCGCTCACGGTCTCGGCGGCATACCGGCGCCCATTGGGCGCGGCGGCACAGGTGACAACAATGTCCAGGCGCTCGATGTTAACGAGCAGCATCGGACTGAACCCGCGGGTCGCATAGATGCGCAGCCGGGTGAGATCGGGGGCGTTCTTGGTGATGGTGAACTCTCCCCGCAATTGTCGCGCGAACTCACGCGCTTGTTCGCTGCGTATGCTCTCGCGCGTCGGCTGGAAGGAATAGGTCGCGGTCTGCGTATCTTCGCGCAACAGCCGCACATTCGCCACCTGCCGCATTTCCTCGCTGGCGCACCAGGGCAGTCCTTCCATCCGTTCCCGCATCCGCTCCAGCGCGCGGCGCTGGTCGCCCTCGAGATTTTCTGCGCGCGGTTGCAGCGATTGCAGTCGTGGATTGGCGCGCGGGTCGAAGCGCAGCCGCCAATTCCGCTGCTCGGAGGCAATGTCGAGATTGAAGGCGTAGGCGATCTTGGCCGTGGCTGTAGCGCTGACCGCTTGGTGGAGCGCGCCGGAGGGCATAGGCGTTTGCGCTGTCGCCGAGGCGGCCAAGGCGCACAGCGCGAAGAGGGCGGAAAGGCGGCGGAGCATGTCGGGAAATACGCTTGCGATTGCGGCGTCCCGATGGCGGGGTGGTCGCCTGGTGCGCCAAGCTGGGGTAGTAAAAACGTCATGGACGCCGGCGACCCGCCCACTTTGCCCGAGCGCTTTGCCGCCTGGTTCGCCAGCCGCGGCTGGACCCCGCGCGCGCACCAATTGGCGCTGGTCGAGCGGGCGCGCGCCGGGCTTTCGACGCTGCTGATCGCGCCCACTGGCGCGGGCAAGACGCTCGCGGGGTTCCTGCCGAGCTTGATCGAGCTTGCGCCCTTGGCCGAGCAGGGTCCGCGGCGCCCGCATAGGCTGCACACGCTGTACATATCGCCGCTGAAGGCGCTGGCCACTGACGTGGCGCGAAATCTGGATGCGCCGGTGCTCGAGATGAACTTCGCGGTTCGCATCGAAGCGCGCACCGGGGACACCCCGTCGAGCAAGCGTCAGCGTCAGCGCGCCTATCCGCCCGACATCCTGCTCACCACGCCGGAGCAACTTTGCCTGCTGATCGCCTCCGAACACGCGCGTGTGTTCTTTGCGGATTTGCAGGCCGTTGTGATCGATGAAATCCACGCGCTCGCACCAACCAAACGCGGCGATCTGCTGGCGCTTGCTCTGGCGCGATTGCGCACCTGGGCGCCGTCGCATCGGCGCGTGGGCTTGAGCGCGACAGTGGCGGATGAGGCGGGGTTGGCGAATTGGTTGGTGGGGGTGCGCCCGTCAAGCGAGAGTGTTGTTGTTAAAGCCCCTCCAGGTGCGGCCCCCATCGTCGATGTGCTCGATTCCAACGCACCCATCCCCTGGGCCGGTCACACCGCCCGTCACGCCATTCCGGAAGTGTACGCCGCCATCGAACGCGCGCGGCTGGCGCTCGTATTCGTCAACACCCGCGCGCAAGCGGAGATGACTTTCCAGGAACTCTGGCGCGTCAACGACGCGAACCTGCCGATCGCGCTGCACCACGGCTCGCTCGATGTGACGCAGCGCCGCAAGGTGGAAGCGGCGATGGCGCGTGGGGATTTGCGCGCGGTGGTGTGCACCTCCACGCTCGATCTCGGCATCGATTGGGGAGACGTCGATCTCGTGATTCAAATTGGCGCGCCCAAAGGTTGCGCGCGTTTGGTGCAGCGCATCGGGCGCGCAAATCACCGGCTCGACGAAGCTTCGCGCGCCTTGCTCGCGCCCTCCAACCGCTTCGAGGTGCTGGAGTGCCGCGCCGCCCAGGAGGCGGTCAGCGAGGGTGCGCTCGACGGCGCTGATGCGCGTATCGGCGGGCTCGATTGCCTGGCCCAGCACATTATGGGCTGCGCCTGCGGAGAGCCGTTCGACGCCGATGAATTGTTCGCGGAAGTGATGTCGACCGCGCCGTACGCAGCGCTGACGCGAGCGCAGTTCGACCGCGCGCTCGATCTGGTCGCCACTGGCGGCTACGCGCTGCGTGCCTACGACCGCTATCGCCGCATCGTGCAGGAAATCGGCGCCGGCCGCTGGCGACCGCGCAATCCCGGCGTGGCGCAACAACACCGCATGAATGTCGGCGCGATTATTGAAAGCGAGATGCTGGATGTACGCTTGGCGTCGTTTCGCGCTGGGGTGGCGAAGAAGAGCACGCAAGGCGCCAGCGCTCGAGGGGTAATGCTCCCTGGCCGCCGCCTCGGCCAGATCGAGGAATATTTCATCGAGGGGCTGACGCCTGGGGATTCTTTCCTCTTCGCCGGCGAGGTGCTGCGCCTGGTCGGCGTGCAGAACACCGATGCGCTGGTGGTGCGCGCGCGCGGCGAGCAGAACCCCTCAATTCCCTCGTACGCCGGCGGCAAGTTTCCGCTCTCGACCTTTCTGGCCGAACGCGTGCGCCGTCTGTTGCACGAACCCAAGCGGCAGAAACTCTTGCCCCCGCAGGTGCGCGATTGGATCAAGCAGCAAAAACGCCGCTCGCTAGTACCCGCGCCCGAGCAAATGCTGGTGGAGACGTTTCCGCGCGCAGCGAAGCATTATCTCGTCTGCTACCCGTTTGAGGGCCGCCTGGCTCACCAGACGCTCGGAATGCTGATCACGCGCCGGCTTGAGCGCGCCGGTCTAAAACCGCTCGGTTTCCTCGCTAGCGAATACGCGGTCGCGGTGTGGGGGCTTGAGCCGATGGGCAGCGTCGATTTCGACACGCTATTCGACGAGGACATGCTGGGCGACGATCTCGAAGCCTGGCTGGGCGAGAGCACGCTGATGAAGGCGACGTTCGCGAAATGTGCGGTCATCTCCGGCATGATCGAACGCAAGCGCCCCGGCGCCGAGCGCAAGACTGGCCGGCAAGTGAGCTTCTCCACCGATTTGATCTACGACGTGCTCAAGCAATACGAGCCCGACCACCTCCTCGTGCAGGCCGCCTTCGCCGACGCCGGCGAAGGCTATCTCGATTTGAAGCGCCTCGGCGCGCTGCTGGCTCGCGTAAGGGGCGCGATCGTTCACCGCGATCTCGATCACGTCTCTCCATTCGCCGCCCCGGTGATGCTCGAAATGGGCCGCGTGCCGATACAGGGCGCAGCGGAAGAGGCGATTTTGGCAGACGCGGCGAGCTTGATTGCGGAGGCGATGGGCTAGGTGCGCGCGCCTTGGACCGCCGGCGTCCTCGCCGGCATCGGTGCTTCTACCGCTCAGATGGCTGCGGCTTTGAGACAACGTTTGCCGGCGAGGACGCCGGCGGTCCAAGGCG
>CADEDG010000061.1:0-4326 GCA_902826035.1 uncultured Alphaproteobacteria bacterium | reverse complement strand
GCGCCACAGAGCAACAAGCGAGCCGTGCGGAGGGCGCGTGTGAGCGGCGCGGGGGGAGCCGGATGGCGGAGCGGTTGGGCTGGGGGCGCCCGCCTGGGACGGCCGGGGCCCTCGCCGGGATGGGTGCTTCACCCGCTGCGAGGGCTGAGGGTTAGAGACAAGGTTCGCCGGGGAGGACGCCGGGGGGCCAAGGCGCGCGAGTTTGGTTGGTCATCCCCGCCACTAGCAAACCGAAACGAATCCGCGTTAGCGTATCCGATGCCTTTGCTTGCCCGCCGCGCGCCAAAGAAAACCGAGCCGAAGCCCGCGCTTACGCTGGTGCGGGCCGAACCGGTGCTCGCCATTGTGGATAAGAGCGTCGAGGCGCGGCTTGCCGGCACTATGGTCGCGGCGTTGCCTGAGGGCGCATTGTGGGTCGAGCGTGGGCGCGCGCTGGTGGTGGCGGATTTGCACTTGGAGAAGAGTTCGTCGTTCGCGCGCGGCGGCCAGATGCTGCCGCCCTACGACACGCGCGCAACGCTGGCGCGGCTCGCGGCGCTGATCGAGGAGCACAAGCCTGACATCGTCGTATCGCTGGGCGACGCGTTCCACGATGGCGGCGGCCCCGCGCGCATGAGCGAGGAGGATCGCGACGCATTGCAGGCGCTGTTGGGGTGCGCCGATTGGGTGTGGGTCGAGGGCAATCACGAAGGCAAGGCGGCCGAGACTTTGGGTGGCGTAGCGCGCGGGTCGTTGAAGCTCGGCAATCTCGACCTGCGCCACGAGCCCACCGGCGCTGCAAACGAAATCGCAGGGCATTTGCACCCGTGCGCGAAGATATTCGGGCGCGGCCGCAGCGTACGTCGGCGTTGCTTTGCCTACGATGGCGAGCGCATGGTGCTGCCGGCGTTCGGAGCGCTCACCGGCGGACTCAATGTACGCGACCCTGCCTTCGCGCCGGTGTTTCCAAACGGCGCTTTTGCGTTGGTGTTGGGGAAAAATGGCGTGCTGCCGATCGCGAGCGAGCGCTTGTTGGAAGATTAAATCGACCTACAACCCCCTCATTCCCGCCGCGAGCGGGATCAGGAGGCAGATTATCATCGTGCCTCCAGTCAATACTTGCCGCAAAGGCGGGTACCAATCGGGCGCGGCGGAATCGCGAGCGCTCTGCTGATCCCAAATGTATTGTGCGGCAAACAACCCGGCAAAGCCGGCGGCGGCGGCGATGGCGCCAGGGATCAACAACACGAACAATGCCAGCACCCATCCAGCCAAAGCAGGCAGAGCGCTGAAGGCAAGCCGCAGCGGACTAGGTTTGTCGGGCGCGCGCTGAATTTCCATGCCGCACCGTACGCCGCCAAGAAACGACAGCAACGCGGCGCAATAAACGGCGAACGCGACGATGCCGAAATGCGCGGTTCCCGGATGGCCTGCATAGAGCGACACCAGCGCCGATATCGCCATTGGCGCAAGCGCCAGAAAGCCAAGCCGCAGGGCCGCGCGCGGCACGGGCGGCGGCGTTTCCGGCGCGCTCATGAGCGGCGGAACAAAGCCGCCGCTCCCCAGCCAACGCCAAGCGCCAGCAAAACGGTCAACATGCCGTAGAGCAGCGGATACTGGTTGGCGAGATCGTGGATGTTTCGCTCGATGCCGATGCGCGCGATATTCACCGGCGTTCGTTGCGAGGAGATCAAGCGTCGGTCGCGAAACAGATAGGTGTCCACTTGATACTCGTCGATTGGCGCGTTCGCGGGCAAGCGCACCACGGCGCGGAACAGGCCGCCTCGATAGAGTGTGATCGCGCCCTGGGCGTCGTCGTTGGTTACGCCTATTTGCTCCTGATAGAGGCCTTGCGCCCGACGCAAGCGCACGAGCGCCGCGCGATAGTCGGCGCCGGTGCTGCCGCGCGGGGTTTCGCTCGCCAGTTCTGCGGAGGCGGCCGGGTCGAGTTCGTATTGGCGGATTGCGGCGGCGGGGGCTATGTTGCTCAGCGATTGCGTGCTGAGCACAGCGAAAAACGTCGGCGCGCTGGCAAAGGCAACTCGATCGCCATTGACCCAGAGGCCGAACACGCGGCGCTTGCGCATTAAAGTGGCGGGCTTGTCTGGGCCGCGCACCACGACCACGATATCGCCGCGTCCGCGCCGATCCGGGTTGAACCCGAACACCGTGACGGACGAGCCGCGATAATCCGAGCCGACGCTGATGCGGTCCTCGGCGACCGCGGCGGGCAGGTCGCGTGCGACATCTCCGGGTTGACGCTGAGCCTGAACTGGCGCCGCCAACGTCAAAAGCGCGAGCGCGGCAAAAGTGCGCCTCACCAGCCGCCTCCAAGAACATAAGATTCTTGCGGGGGAACCACGACGTCAGTAAGGAATTTGATACTGGCGGCGATCAGAATAGCGCCCAATAGCGCGCGAATTTGTTCCCCCTTCAAGCGCGCTCCCAGGCGCGCGCCGAGCTGTGCGCCAATAACGCCGCCAAGCATCAGCAGCGACGCCAGGACGAGGTCGATGGTTGTGGTGGCCTTGGCCTGAACGATCACCAGCAGCGAGGTGACGATCAGCGTCTGAAACAACGAGGTGCCAACCACCACATTGGTCGGCATGCGCAGCAAATAGATCATTGCCGGGATCAGGATGAAGCCGCCCCCCACGCCCATGATCGCCGCCAGCGCGCCGATGCCGAAGCCCAATGTCAGAGGCGGGATCACGCTGATGTACAAGCCCGAGCGCGGGAACAGCATGCGGAAAGGAAGGCGGTGAGCGATGGTGCGCGCCGGGCGGCGCAGGATGCTGACACCGGCGTGCGAGCGCCCGCGCATTACCGCGTAGCTCTCTGCCAGCATCAGCCATCCGACGCCGGCGAGCAGAAATAGATACAAGAGCGAAATCACCAGATCGAGCTGGCCGAGGCCGAGTAAGCGCTGGAACAGCCACACGCCGAGGGAAATGCCGAGCATGCCGCCGATAGACAAAAGCATGCCCATGCGCCAATCGACGCTCCGCCGGCGCGTCTGGGTCATGATTCCGGAAAACGATGTCGCCGCGACCTGACTGAGCCCAGTCGCGACCGCCACGGGGGCGGGGATGCCGAGTATAATCAACGACGGCGTGACGATGAATCCACCGCCGACGCCAACCAGGCCGGACACAAATCCAACCCCGCCGCTCACCAACAAAATGAGCAACACGTTCACCGGCATTTCGGCGATCGGCAGGTAAATCACAACTATCGCTCTGAACCGGGCGCCCGCGCGCCCGCGCGCTCTTATGGGCGCCCAGCGTCACCGGGGCAATCGTCAAACACCGTCGCTTCCCCGCAATTTTTAGCGAGTTGGGCCTGCGGTTGCGCGTTGGCTGAATTCGCCGTTAGCCGCCGCGCTGGCAGCGCGGGGGCGGAAGGCCTGCGCACGTGCACGCGCCTGTTGCGCCTGCGCCGGTGGCAATTGGGTTTCTAGCGCCGTGGCGCGTGCGCTGGCGTCCTGATCGCCCTGCCTGGAGGCGACCAGGAACCAGAATAGCGCCTCCGAGGGCGACGCATTGACGCCACGGCCCTGTTGATAAAGAACGCCCAGATTGTACTGGCTGTCGGCCACGCCGAGTTCCGCCGCTTGGCGGAACCAGCGGAAAGCCGCTGCTTCATCGAGTGGCGCGCCTTCGCCGCGGGCGAAATAGACCCCGAGGTCGTGCATGGCGCGGCGGTTGCCGCCCGCGGCGGCGCGCTCGGTCCATTGCCGCGCGACCGCGAGGTCCACGCCCACGCCTTCGCCCCGCTCGTAAAGCTTGGCCAAACGATATTGCGCCATGGCGAAGCCGCGGTCGGCCGCGCGACGCAATAGGGTGACGCCCTCCTGGGTCCGCCCTGCGCTCAGGCGTTGCAAGGCAAGCTCATATTGCGCGGTGAGGTCGCCCGATTGCGCGGCTTGCTCAAGCGACGCCGAGTTCGGGGCCAGCGGCCCCGCGACCACAGGCTCTTGGGAATTCGCCAGGTCGTCACCGACACCAAGGTTCGGCTCGATGTTTTCGGCCTGCGAAGCGGCGGCAGATGTTTGCGCCTCCGCCGCGCGAGCCACCGCTGCTGGCGTCACACGATCCGCTCCGGAGTTCGCCGTCTCTTGCTTGGTGTTCATGTACCAAGCGCCGCCTGCCAACAAGGCGACAACAGCGGTAGCTGCGCCCCATACGATTATACGGCTAGAGCCACGCAGACTAAGGCGAGGCGTTGGCGCGCGCTCCGCGCGGGTCGATGATTGCGCCTGCGCTGCACGACGTGCAACAGCCAGATAGTCGTTCCTGTTGATTGGCGCGTCTGACGGTGGGGATGCGGTCGCCACAGGTGCGGCCA
>CADEDG010000060.1 GCA_902826035.1 uncultured Alphaproteobacteria bacterium | reverse complement strand
TCGGCGTCGGCGCGGCGAAATGGCATGAGACCTGGCTCGGGCGTTGGTTCGGCGCCAAGGCGCCGGCGCATGATTGGACTGACCGGGCTGGAGACATCGACAAGGACGGGCTCGCCGATTTCTGAGGCCTATTGTTTGGCTTTCTTAGGCTTCGCTTTGGCTTTCGCCACCGCCAACGCCTTGGCGCCCCAGCGTGCGGCTTCGTCTGGATCGTCTAGCGCCGCATCTGGCAGACGCCAGTAACCCATTTCGACCTGCTCGCCCGCACGCGGACCGGACGCCGGTTCCCAGATAAACGGACCGCAGCCCTCTCTCGCCAAAGCGGCCTTCAAAGCATCGTCCACTTTCAAATAGATCGCGTCGTCGGCGAGCAGCAGAAACATCACGCCATCAGCGTAGGCCCCGGCCCCGCCGAACATGCGCTTGATCGTGACCGGCCCGACGCCCTCGAACAACTCCTTCACGAAATCGTGGAAGCTGTCCTTGGACACGTCACGCGTCCTGCTCGGCGGCCACAATCGTCACGCTCTCGCCGCAGCCGCACGCGTCGGTCTGGTTGGGGTTTTTGAACACGAAGCGCGAGGCAAGACGCGTGGTCTCGTAATCGATCTCCGAGCCGAGCAGGAAGAGCACCGCATCCGCTTTCACGAGAATGCGCACCTCCTTGTCTTCAACGGCCTCGTCGAACGGCTCAGGCGCGTCGGCGTAGTCCATGACATATTCCATGCCCGCGCAGCCGCCATTCTTCACGCCGACGCGAAGATAGGGCTTAGCGGAATGCGCCATCACGTCCCTAACGCGCGCCGCGGCGGCGTCTGAAAGCGTCACAATCTTCGGGCGCGGACGGCGGGCAACAGCTTCGGTCATAGCATGTTCAGTTCCAGTTTCGCTTCGTCACTCATGCGCGCTGGCGTCCAGGGCGGATCGAACACGAGGTTCACTTTCGCGCTCTTGACGCCCGCCACCTTGAGCGCGGCCTCCTCGACCCATCCCGGCATTTCCCCGGCCACCGGGCACCCAGGCGCGGTCAGCGTCATCTCAATATCGACATGGCCGTTCTCGTCGATGTCGGCCTTATAGATGAGGCCGAGCTCATAGACATCAACGGGGATTTCTGGATCGAACACGGTTTTGAACGCTGTCACCAGATCATCGGTGATGCGGTCAAGCTCGGCTTGCGGCTGGGTTGTTGCGGGGGCGGTCGCGCTATCCATGGTTCAGCTCAACATCTTGTGCGCCTTGTGCAGCGCCGCAAGGAAAACATCGACCTCTTCGGTCGTATTATAACACGCGAAGCTGGCGCGCGCCGTGGCGGTCACACCAAGGCGCGTCATTAAAGGTTGTGCGCAATGATGCCCGGCGCGGATGGCCACGCCTTGGCGGTCAAGGATCTGCGCCACATCGTGCGGATGAGCGCCTTCAATGTTAAACGCAACGATCGCTCCCTTTTCCGGCGCTTCGCCGAAAACTCGCGCCCAGTTCAGTTCGCGCAAGCCCTGCATCGCGCGCTCGCGCAGGCTGGTCTCGTGCGCCTCGATGGCCGCGCGATCCTGGGTCTCGAACCACGCAATCGCCGCGCCCAACCCGATGGCCTCCAGGATCGGCGGGGTGCCGGCTTCGAACCGGTGCGGCGGCTGGTTGTAGAGCACGCGCTCCTGCTCGACGATATCGATCATCTCGCCGCCGCCTTCGAACGGCGCGAGCGCGGCGAGCCGCTCGCTTTTGCCGTAAAGGACGCCGATGCCCGTTGGCCCGTAGAGTTTGTGGCCAGTGAAGGCGTAAAAATCGACGTCCAGCGCTTGTACGTCGACACGACCGTGCACCACGGCTTGGCACCCGTCGAGCAACACCGGAACGCCCTTGGCATGGGCGATACGCACGATCTCCGCCGCCGGCGTGCGCGCGCCCAGCACGTTCGACATGTGCGTGAGCGCCAGCATTTTCGTGCGCGGCGTAAGCAGTGCGTCGAGTGCGTCCAGGTCGATGCCGCCATCGTCGTCGATATCGAGCCATTTCAGCACCGCGCCCCGGCGCTCGCGCAGAAAATGCCAGGGCACGATGTTGGAATGATGCTCCATCACCGAAAGCACTATTTCGTCGCCGGCTTCGATCTCGATGCCGTTTGCGACGATGTTGATCGCCTGTGTGCCGCTCTTGGTGAAAACGATGTTCTCAGGCGCACGCGCGTTGATGAAACGTGCGACGTTTGCGCGCGCGTCCTCGTAAGCCTGCGTGGTTTCGTTGGCCAACGCATGCAACCCGCGATGCACATTGGCGTACGACCCTCGCATGGCGTTCGCCATCGCCGCGATCACCACTTCCGGTTTCTGCGCGCTGGCGGCGTTGTCGAGATACACAAGCGGACGGCCGTGAACCTGGCGTGACAGGATCGGGAATTGTTCGCGGAGGGAGGGGGGGGAGAACGCGCTCATGCCCCGCCCCGCAACCACGCCCCAATCCGTGCTTCCACTTCGCTGCGCACCTCCGCCGGCAGCCAGTCGGGCGCCGCTTCCAGCAGAAACGCTTCCGTCAGCAGCGCGCGCGCTTCCATTTCCGGCATGCCGCGTGAGCGCATGTAGAAAAGCGCGCTTTCGTCGAGGCCCCCGGCGGTGTTGCCGTGTGCGCAAGCGACATCGTCAGCGTGGATCATCAGTTCGGGCTTAGCGAAAATCTCCGCGCCCTCTTCCAACAGCATGCCGTGGTGATATTGGCGTGCGTCGGTCTTCTGCGCGCCGCGTTCGACCACGACCTTACCCTGAAACACGCCCCGCCCGCCCTTGCGCGCGACGCCCTTGACTAGCTGCTTGGTTTTGCCGCCGACGGCTCTGTGTGTGATCGTTGATGTGAGATCGGCGTGGCGGCTTTCGGCGCAGAGATACACGCCGTACAGCTCAACCTCCGCGCCTTCGCCCTCGACTTCCACATGCGTCTCGATGCGCGCGAGTTTAGCGCCTTCGGAAAAGATGAACTGGCGGAACACGCCGCCCTTGGCCAGATTTATCCGCGCCACCGACAGGGCGGAAGCGGCGCCGATTTGGATCACGACACGCGTCAGGGTAGCTTGTTCACCGATTGTCCAGTCGAACGCGCGTGCATCGAGGTAACGGGCGTCACCCATACGCTCAACGAACACGCGTTTCTCGCCGGGCGGCGCAAACAAGCTCTGTGTTCCTGGCGCCAAACGCTCGATGACATCACGCCCATCGCGCAGAATGTGGTTTTCCCCACCGAGCGCAGCGCGCAGGTCGGAATATCTCCACGCCTCGTTTCGCCGTGTCGGGAGGTCCGAGAGCTGAATCACGCCGCCCTCAGATATTTGTCGTAGCCTTCGCGCTCGAGTTCCAGCGCCAGCTCCGCTCCACCAGTTTTCGCAATCTTCCCGCGCGCCAGCACGTGCACCTTGTCCGGTTTGATGTAATCCAGGAGCCGCTGGTAGTGCGTGATCACCAGAAAACCGCGATCTGGCGTGCGTAGTGCATTCACGCTCTCTGCGACGGTTTTCAGCGCATCGATGTCGAGCCCGGAATCGGTCTCGTCGAGAATGGCGAAACGCGGCGCGAGCACCGCCATTTGCAGCGCCTCGAAGCGCTTTTTCTCGCCCCCGGAGAAGCCGACGTTCAGCGGACGTTTCAGCATCTCGTCGGAGATATTGAGTGCAGCCGCCTTCTCTCGCAGCAATTTCAGCAGCGCCGGCGCCGACATCGGCTCCAACCCGCGCGCTTTGCGTTGCGCGTTGAGCGCCGCCTTCAGGAAGGCGATGGCTGAAAGGCCGGGAATTTCGACCGGATACTGGAAAGAAAGAAACAAGCCCTGCGCCGCGCGCTGCTCCGGCGTAAGCGCAAGAAGATCGGCGCCTCCCAGCGTCGCGCTCCCTTCAGTCGCACGATACCCTTCGCGACCAGCCAGCGCGTACGCAAGCGTGGACTTGCCCGAACCATTCGGCCCCATGATCGCATGCGTCTCACCTGCGGGCACCGCAAGCGTTAGTCCCCTCACTATTTCGGCGTCGCCAACAGTGACATGAAGGCCGTTGATCTCAAGCATGTTCATGGACCCAACACCCCGGCGGCCGCTGGTTCGGCGCAGAACTTGGCCTGCGCATCCGCGGGCGCCAGTTGCAACTCGGCGATGCCAGGCGCATCGCTTAGCCGACAGCGCGACACTAGCGAACCGTCCTCCCGCTCAAGCCCTTCGACATCGACGCTCGCCACCAGCTTCATACCGCCCGCGTCGAGCGCGCTAAACGCGACATTCCAGGTCGATGCGCTAGAGCGCGACGCCACCGCGACATAGCCCTCTTCGGTGCGGGTCACCGCCACGCCATTGATCTCGCCCACACGCGCGAACACGCCGCGCTCGCCGTTGAAAATCCAAACCCCGCTCACGGTGTTCACATTGCCGGTGGAACGCCCGACCAGAAGGTCGGCGCGTCCGTCGCCGTCCACGTCATGCACGCGCGGCGCCAGATATTGCGCGACATCCGGCTCTAGCATCACCTGGCGCACATTGCCGCGCTCCCCGATCAGCTCCAGCGTGACCGAGCCGGCAACCGCATCCTCCTCGGCTTCCGCGTACGTCACATGCACGCCTTCCCCGTTCGCCTCGATCCGGCACTCATTGGCGCTAAATACGCCCGGCTCGAAAACCACATCCGCACACGGCATCAGCTCCGCCATAGCTGCATTGCGGTCGGGCGCGCAGGCGGTCAGCGCGAGCGCCGCGAGTGCGGCCACAATTATGCACATGGAGCCGCGCGTCATCCCACACTCCCCTCCAAGCTCACTTCCAACAGCTTCTGCGCCTCCACCGCGAACTCCATTGGCAGCTTCTGCAGCACTTCGCGCACGAAGCCGTTGACCAAGAGCGCCACCGCTTCTTCTTCGGGGATGCCGCGCGAGCGGAGGTAGAAGAGCTGATCGTCGGAGAGTTTGGTGGTGGTTGCTTCGTGTTCGAATTGCGCCGTGGGTGTGCGGGTTTCGACGTAGGGCACTGTGTGGGCCGCGCATTGGTCGCCGATCAGCAGCGAATCGCACTGGGTGAAATTGCGCGCGCCGTGGGCTTTGGCGTGAGCTGACACCAGCCCACGATAGGCGTTGGACGAACGCCCGGCGGAAATGCCCTTGGAGATCACGCGCGAGCGTGTGTTGGCGCCAAGATGGATCATCTTGGTGCCGGTGTCGGCCTGCTGGCGGCCATTGGTGACGGCTATGGAATAGAACTCTCCAGAGCTTTCCTCGCCGCGCAGAATGCAACTCGGATATTTCCAGGTTATCGCTGAGCCCGTCTCGACCTGCGTCCAGGAAATCTTGGAGCGCTTACCGCGGCAATCCCCGCGCTTGGTTACGAAATTGTAGATGCCGCCCTTGCCCTCGCTATCACCCGGCCACCAATTCTGCACGGTGGAATATTTGATCTCGGCATCCTCGAGCGCCACAAGTTCGACCACGGCGGCGTGCAATTGGTTCTCGTCGCGCATCGGCGCGGTGCAGCCTTCGAGATAGGAGACGTAAGCGCCCTTATCGACAATGATCAACGTGCGTTCGAACTGGCCGGTGCCTTGTGCGTTCATGCGGAAATAAGTCGATAGCTCCATCGGGCAGCGTACGCCCTCGGGCACGTACACGAACGAACCGTCGGAGAATACCGCGCTGTTAAGGGTGGCGAAAAAGTTATCGGTGGTGGGCACAACCGAACCGAGATATTTCTTCACAAGTTCTGGGTGCTCGAGAATCGCTTCGCTTATCGGGCAGAAGATGACGCCAGCTTTCGCAAGCTCGGCCTTGAAGGTGGTGATGACAGAGACGCTGTCGAACACCGCGTCAACGGCTACACGCGGCGCGCCTTCAACGCCGAGCAGCGTTTCCGCCTCGCGCAAAGGGATGCCAAGCTTCTTGTAGGTTTCGAGAATCTCGGGTTCGACATCGTCGATCGATTTGTACTTCGCGCCATCCTTGGGCGCTGCGTAATAGCGCGCGCTTTGGTAATCGATCGGCGGATAGTGCACCAGCGCCCAGGTAGGCTCCTCCATCGTCTGCCAACGCTGAAACGCTTCCAGCCGCCACGCCAGCATCCAATCGGGCTCATCCTTCTTCGCCGAGATGAAGCGGACGATAGTTTCGTTTAGACCCGGCGGGGCGAATTCCTGCTCCAGCTCGGTGACGAAGCCGTGCTTGTACCTTTCGCCTTCGAGAGCGCGCGCGGCTATGACCGTGTCGCGATCGATTGTTTCTTTTGCGGCGCTCATGCCAGCGCCCCTTCGCGCACGCGCCGGCGCGCGGCGAGCTTGGTTAGCGCCGCGAGCGTGGCCCCTACATCGCTCTCCTTCGATTCATGCCCGAAACTCGCGCGCAACGCGCAGCGCGCGAGTTCGGGCGCAACGCCCATCGCCGCCAACACGCGGCTGGATCTGACTTTTCCAGAAGAGCACGCCGCGCCCGACGAAATCGCGACGCCCTCGAGGTCCATGGCGATCACCGCGGTTTCGGCGATCATTCCCGAGATGGCGAAATTTGAAGTATTGGGAAGCCGGGTGGTTCCATTGCCGAACACCACAGCATCCTTCGATAATCCCGCCTCGAAACGATCCCGCATCGCCGCAATCCGGCGCGCTTCGCCCGCCATCTCACGCACCGCCCACTCCGCAGCGACAGCGAAGCCCACGACCGCCGGCATATTCTCCGTGCCTGGCCTGCGGCCCCGCTCTTGGCCACCGCCGAAGCGCGTACTCGCGAACGGCGCGCCGGGCGCGAGCACGAGCGCCCCCACGCCAGGCGGGCCGCCGACCTTGTGCGAAGAGACCACGAGATATGTGGCATCGAGATCGGCGATGCTCACGGGGATGCGCCCAAACGCCTGCGCCGCATCCACCAGCAACAGCGCGCCGTGCTCGCGGCAAAGTGCTGCGACTTTCGCGATCGGCTGGATAATTCCAGTTTCGTTGTTGGCGAGTTGCACGGCCACCAGCGCGGGCTTGGGCGCTGACGCGAGCCTCGATGCCAACGCCTCGAGATCGAGCACTCCGCCTGCGTTTACCGGCGCTTGTTGCGCACCAATGCGCTTCGCGGGCTCGTAAACCGCATCGTGCTCGACTGTAGAAACAATGATCGAGGCCGCACCAGCGCCCGCCAACGTCAGATGCAACGCTTCGCTCGCTCCAGATGTGAAAACGAGATTTTCGACCCCTGCATCAAGCAGACCCGCCAGTTCCTCGCGTGCGTCCTCCAACAACGCACGCGCGCGTCGGCCGAAACTGTGCACCGAGGAAGCGTTGGCGCCCGCGCTTAGGGCTCGCGACATCGCCACCGCCGCTTCCGCGCGGATCGGCGCCCCGGCATTGTAATCGCAATAGATCGCGCGCACGTTCATCTCACTCCGCCGCCACGCTGACCGCGCCGTCGAAGCGTTGTGCGATCACGTCGTCGAGCGTCACCGATGCAAGGAAACCCTGGATGCGGACGCCCATTTCCTGCCAAAGGTTGTGTGCGATGCAGCGGCCGCTCTTGCCCATACAGCTCTTGCCCGACCCCTCTTCACACCGCGTGGCCTTGATCGGCTCATTTACCGCCTCGATGATCTCGTCGATGGTGATTGCATTGGCGGACCGCGCGAGGCGATAGCCGCCCCCAGGACCGCGAACGCCGGTCACCAGACCAGCGTGACGCATGCGGGAGAACAATTGCTCCAGATAAGACAGAGAAATTTCCTGCCTGCGCGCCACTTCCTGAAGCGGCACAGCGCGTTCGCCCACGGAGTGGAGCGCCAGATCCGCCATCGCCATGACCGCGTAACGGCCCTTGGAGGTTAATCGCATGCATTCCCCTTCAAGCGCACTCGCATGGCCCCAAAATCCTGTGCTAGAAGCCGGCCCTCTCGCGGGGCCGCCCTAACGGTCTGGGGCCTGTTTTTGATACCCCAGTAATTTGGTCAACAATTGAACCCAGGTCAAGGTTTGCGCCGCTGCTGGCGTGGTCAGGATTGAGACAAAAATGCCAGAAGTGATTTTTCCCGGCGCCGCCGGGCGCGTCGAAGGGCGTTATTCCGAACCCCCGCGCGAGGGCGCGCCGATCGCGCTTATTCTGCACGGCCACCCAAAAGCCGGCGGCTCCATGCAGGATCGCATAACGGTGCAGCTTTATAAGTTGTTTGTGGATTTCGGCTTCGGAGTGTTGCGTTTCAACTTTCGCGGCATTGGCCGCAGTCAGGGCATATTTGACAACGGCATGGGCGAACTCTCCGACGCGGCCTCCGCGCTCGACCACTTGCAGAGCATGAACCCCAACGCTGAGCAGTGCTGGGTTGGGGGCTATTCATTTGGCGCTTGGATTGGCCTCCAGCTGCTGATGCGCCGCCCCGAAATCGACGGCTTTGTCGCGGTTTCTCCGCCGGCGAACCATTACGATTTGTCGTTTCTCGCGCCATGCCCAGCATCAGGCGTCATCATTTACGGCACCCGCGACAGCGTCACTACCGCAGCGGACATGGAGCGCGTCATCGGACGCATCCGAACGCAGAAGAACATCAAAGTTGATGGCCAGGCGGTGGTCGGCGCGGACCATTTCTACCGTGGGCGCGACCCCGGCGAAGACTACCTCGCCGATGTGGAAAAACACGCGCGCACCTATCTCGAGCGCCGCATGGCCGCGCCGCCGCGGCCTCCTACCAGCACAAAGCGCTAGTTAGCGGATTTATTCCGAGCGTAAAAAAGCCGGCCGCGGGCTTCCGGAGAAGCCTTCTGGGCCGTCATCGCGTTCTCGGGATTCGCGCGGTTCCCGGGTTTCGCGGGCTTCACGAGGCTCTCTGGGCTCTCGTGGCTCACGGGCCTCGGCGCCCTCTTCGCCCGGGCGGAACCGGTTGCGCCGCCCGCGACGGCGACGGGGATCACCGTCCCCGGCGAGTTGGGCTTGCGTGCCAGGATCGCGCTCGCCCTCTTCGGCCTGTTCCTCACTGCCTCGCGCTTCGTGAACCTGGCCGCCGTGCACCGCTTCCGGCGCTCGAGATTCGCCTTCACCACCGGAATCAGCTTCGCCTTCATATTCGCCTTCATTGCTGTATCGCTCTTGCGGCACAGGGAGTGCGGGCTGTGACGCCCTCCACAGGCGGAAATAGTGATCGGCGTGCTGGAAGAAGTTCTCGGCGAGCACCCGGTCGCCGGCGGAATAGGAATCACGAGCCAGTTGCAGGTAACGCTCGTGAATCATGGCCGCCGGACCGCGCACTTTGCCTTCTGGGCCGTTGCTTTCCATGGTCCGATTTGGCTGGTGGCCATGATTGTTGTTGTGATGTCCACCGCCACCGCCACCGCCCCCGCCGGGCTTGCGGCCGCGACCACGCTGACGTTTCATAGAATATCCACCGTTCATGTGACCATCCGGAAGGCGCGCAGGAAACTGCCGCCCGCGTTGTTGGTTGCTGGTTCGTCCGGCCTGTTCGCCTCTTTGGGCGCCTGCGCCCGTAGCCTCGTTAGAACCTCTTGCTGAGGAGGAGCGCCGCGTTGCGGACAACACATCTCGCGCTCTCTGAAATCGCCTCGGGTCAACCCCTCGCGCCGCCTCAAGCCGCGATTCCAGTATCGACACTAATGCTTCCAGCCGTTCGATCCAAGGAGTTTTTCAGCCGGCGCCTCGACCCGCCACTACCCGGGCGATCCCCTGCAGGTCGCGGCGGTGGGGCATGGCGGTGAGTCCCTGGGCTGCAGCCATCGCCGCTACCGCATCGGCCTGCCCCTCGCCAACCTCAAACGCGTAAGCGCCTAAGGGCGCTAAGAGCCCCGGCAAAGCGTTCAGGATCGCCCGGTAAGCGTCGAGGCCGTCCTCGCCGCCATCGAGAGCCAGCCTAGGCTCGTAGCGCAGTTCCGGCGCCAAGCCGACAATGTCGGCGCTCCTGATGTAAGGCGGATTCGACAGCCCCAGATCGAAGCGACCGCCGGCCGCCCAATCGGCCTTGGAGAACTGCGCACGTCCATCCAATCCAAGCGATGCAGCATTCGCGACGGCCACCGCCAGCGCTTCGGCGCTCTTATCCACGCCGACGCCGGTGGCCAATCCACGTTCAGCCAACACCGACAGGAGAATGGCGCCCGAGCCAACGCCAAGGTCCAGCACCCGCGCGGGCGCGTCGGATGGAAGTAGTTCCAATGCTGTTTCCACAAGCAATTCGGTCTCTGGGCGCGGGATGAGCACACTCGGGTCCACTGCAAGCTCGACGTTCCAGAAAGCCTTGCGTCCGAGGATGTATGCAATCGGCTCGCGCGCCGCTCGACGGGTCGCCAGAACCTCCACGGCAGCGAGCTGAACCGTGGAGAGTTCGCGATATGGGTCCGTAACGATGTCCAGCCGCGATACCCCGGCGCCCGCTTCAATCAACATTCGCGCGTCCGTCGCCGGACTATCGACGCCCGCCGCCTCAAGACGCATGCGCAGCGCGGTCCACAGCGACACCAGAGTGGCGCTCATTCCTCATCTTCCAACGCCGCCAGCTTGCGGGCGCGATCTTCTGCGGCGAGTGCGTCGAGGATGGGGTCAAGACCCCCGCCGTCGATCACTTCTGGCAGATTGTAGACCGTGAGGTTGATGCGGTGGTCGGTGACGCGGCCTTGGGGAAAATTGTAGGTGCGGATGCGTTCGCTGCGATCGCCGGAACCGACTTGGCCCTTGCGTTCCGCTGCGCGTTCGCGCGCCTGGCGTTCCCGCTCGGCATCGTAGAGTTTCGCCTTCAGCACCTTCATGGCGTTGGCGCGATTTTGATGCTGCGACTTCTCCTGCGCGACCACGACGATTCCAGACGGAATATGGGTGATACGCACGGCGCTGTCAGTCTTGTTGACGTGCTGGCCGCCGGCGCCGGACGCGCGCATGGTGTCGATGCGGATGTCCTTGTCATCGACGACGATATCGACATCGCCCTCCGGCTGCGGCAGCACCGCCACCGTCGCCGCTGAGGTATGGATACGCCCGCCGGCTTCGGTTTCCGGCACGCGCTGGACGCGGTGCACGCCGCTCTCGAAGCGCAAGCGCCCGAATACGCCAGCGCCCGTCACGCTCGCCACTGCTTCTTTTACGCCGCCCAGGCCAGTCTCGGAGACGCTCTCCAGTTCGAAGCGCCAACGGCGTTGGCCAGCGTAACGCTGGTACATGCGCAGCAGATCGCCTGCGAACAACGCTGCTTCATCGCCGCCGGTTCCCGCGCGCACTTCGAGAATAGCGGAGGCGCTTTCGTCTTTATCTTTGGGCGCTAGCAACAGGAGCGCTGCCTGTTCCATCTCCGGCAGACGCTCTCGGGCCGAGTCGAACTCGCTTTGCGCCAGCCCTGCAAGCTCTGTGTCGCCCGCGCTTTCCTTGATCATGACTTCGAGATTGGCGACTTCCGCGCGCTGGGCTGCGAGCGCATTCACAGCGTCTGCGAGCGGCTTCAGCTCGGCGTGCTCTTGACTCAGACGTCTGATCTCGGCGCCATCGGTGGCGGCGCTCAGCCGCGCCTCGATGCGCTCGAACCGCTCAAGCGCCTGGCCGAGGCGCCGTTCCAATCGTGCGAGACTAGACATCCGCCGCGATCACATCATCTCGGCGAAAATTTCGGATTGCACATCCGAAACCTGCGGCGCGTCGAAGGCGACAATGTTGCCCGGCATGCGCCGATAAGGCACGATGACTTCGACGGCTTTGCCATTAGCGCCTTCGAGATGAAAACACAGTGCCGCCGCATCGTCGCTGCGCGCGCGCCCGTCGAACACCAAGCCCGCCGCGATCAGGCCGTGCTCGGCCTCGTCGGCGCGGAAGCCGGCGATAAGCCCGGAAATGTGATCCGATGGCGCAGATTGTTCGATCGGCAAATCGACATTGGTGTGGATTTGTTCGCCGGTCTTGCGAATGCCCGCGCCGAACGGCGCAAACGAGCCGCCCTCGCCCAAGGCGCGATGGGCGGTGTCGAACAGATATTCGTAGGTGTCCTGCAGGTGCTGCTGCAGCATGGGCTGGCCTTCCGTCGGCCCGATATGGGCGATCCAGGCGGGATTGTCGACCGCGCTTTAGCTGGGCGCGGTATCGCGAAAGCTGGCCCGGGCCTCAAGCTCGGCCTGCAGAGCAGCCAGTTTTGGCCGCGCTGGGGCCCAGTCGAGGTCGGGGAAACGCAGGTCTAGCCAGGTCAGGGCGCACACCGTGGCGATTGCGGCGAGATCGAAGGTGTTGTCTGCCTGCGCCTCGGCGGCGTCGAGGCTGCGCAGAATTCCAGCACGCCAGCGCGCCATCCAGGCGCCCGAACGCTCGCCCTCGGGGCGGAGCAACTCAAGGCGGATCTTAACGCCCTGCTCCATGACGCCATCAGCGATCACTTCGCGGCGCAATACACTCCAGCGCGCTTCGCCTTCGGGAATGAAGCGCGGGTTAGGCGCGAGCGCGTCGAGACGCGCGCAAATGAGCGGGCTATCGCTCCACGCTACGCCTGCATCGTCGATCAGCGCCGGTACTTGGCCGAGCGGGTTCACAGCATTGAGCGCCCCATCGCCGCCGATCGGATCGGCGCGAACTTCTTCCACCTGGCCCAGCATGCCCTTTTCGCGGATGAGAATGCGGCATTTGCGGGCGAAGGGGGACGCGGGGGAGAAATAGAGTTTCATGGAGAGCTGACCTAACAAGTGCCACCATAGTACACCACATGGCGCCTTGTCTGCATTGGCTGATGAGAGTCACGGCATCCGTTTGCGTCCGAGCTTGTTCTTCAGGGCAACGCGCAAGTCTGCCCAATGGCGATCAATCAGCGTCTCGAATCCATGCTCTCTGACCTTATCTTCGAGGATAGGCGGATAATCTAATGGGTAGGTCCGCTCCAATTCATTGTGCTTCTCCCAACACCGGCTGTAACGATAGGCGTCCTGAGCTATTGTGAACATCAACAAGCCGCCGAACGCCGCGAACGCCCGCCAGTCCGGAACAAAGACCAAAAGAATAAGCCCCCCAAGCAACGCACGGGGCCATACATTCTGGACCACCCACCGGGCCAGCCCGCGATAGCTGAAGACCTCGCTACGTTGCTTTGTCGTCTTATCAGTCACAAGACAAACATCCGCCCTCATCCTCCTCTTATCTCCCCCGCACGTTTTTCCACCAACCCCACGATGTGCTCAATCATCCCCTCGTTCTCAAGCTTATGATCCTGCTTCCCCGCGACGTACACCATCCCCGCGCCCTTGCCGCCGCCGGTGAAGCCTAGGTCAGTCATCAGGGCTTCGCCTGGGCCGTTCACCACGCAGCCGATAATCGAGAGCGTAATGGGTTCGGCGATGTGGGCGAGGCGTTTTTCCAGTTCCTCAACGGTGGCGATCACGTTGAAGCCCTGCCGCGCGCATGAGGGGCAGGCGATGATGGTGACGCCGCGTTGGCGCAGGCCCATGCTCTTCAACAGATCGTTGCCGACCTTGATCTCCTCCACAGGATCGGCGGCGAGCGAGACGCGGATGGTGTCGCCGATGCCGGCCCACAGAAGCGAGCCCATGGCGATGGACGATTTCACTGTGCCCGAGCGCAGCGCGCCCGCTTCGGTGACGCCGAGGTGCAGCGGCGCGTCGGTTGCTTCCGCTAATTGCTGATAGGCGGCGGCGGTAAGAAACAGATCGGAGGCTTTGACGCTGATCTTGTAATCACGGAAATCGTGCTCCTCCAGCAAAGCTGCATGAAACAGCGCGCTCTCCACCATCGCCTGCGGGCACGGCTCGCCGTACTTCTCCAGCAGATGGCTCTCCAGCGAACCGGCATTGACGCCGATGCGGATCGAGCAGCCATGATCTTTGGCCGCTTGTACGACATCCTTCACCCGTTGTGCATTGCCGATATTGCCGGGGTTAATGCGCAGACACGCAGCACCCGCCGCCGCCGCCTCGATAGCGCGGCGGTAGTGAAAGTGGATGTCGGCCACCAGCGGAACCTTCGCTTCGCGCACGATCTTGGCGAAAGCGGCAGTTGAGTCCTCGTCCGGGCACGACACGCGCACGATATCGGCGCCCGCCGCCTCGAGCTGACGGATTTGCTCGATGGTGGCGGCGACATCCGCCGTCGGCGTGTTGGTCATTGACTGAACGCTGATCGGCGCGTCGCCGCCGACCTCGACGCTGCCTACGCGGATCTTTCGCGAGCGCCGCCGGTCGATCCGCCGCCAGGGGCGGATGTGGTGAAGATCGGCAGCGTCGCTGTGCATGGAGAACCTTATGGAGCGTTCAATATGGACCGCCCGCGCGCCGCCTGCCAGCGGCGCGCAATAGTTCAGCTGCGCGCCGCCGCAAGTTCGGCCTGCGTCAGCGGCCTCACCTCGTCGATCGATCGGCCGAGCACCGGCATGCCGGCCGCGCCGAGCGCACCAGCCGACACCCCATCGACATAGAGTTCGAACGCGCCGCCGTCGCGGGCGTGGAGCGTCCAGCCGGGGCTGGGGTCGGGGCGATAGACATCGCCAGCGTGCAAGGTTCGCGACAGGAATACCGTCCCGTCCGGCCCGCGCGCCTCGATCCAAGCATCGCTCACCGCACGGATTTCAACCACGCGGCGTGCGGTCTCCATTCCCGGCGCGGCGGCAAAAGGCGACTGGCCCGAGGGTGTTATTTCCGCCTGGGTCTGGGTTTCGGTTTTCGTCGGCAGAGCCCGCCAGGCGACGAACGCGGCCGCCAGGCCAACCAGCAGCGCCGCCGCCATCCAGGGCCGCTCACGATGGGGTTTCGAGGCGGGGTTGCGCAATTGCTTTTGCGCATCCTGGCGAACCAGGGCGCTCTCGATCTGGAATTGATCGACTATAGCCTTTTCGTCCAATCCGAGTTCGCGTGCGTAAGACTTCAAAAACGCGATGGCGTACGCCTTCCCGGGCAGCAGCTTGATGTTCATGTCCTCGAGCGCTTCGAGGAATTCGCGGCGGACGCGGATCCGCTCTCCCACCTCATCCAGGCTCCACCCGCGCTGCAGGCGTGCCTGCGCCAGTTTCTGCCCAGCCCTCAACCCCGGATCGACGCTCACCGCCTGCACCGTTCGCAATGGAGCGGATGCCGTCTCATTTCCTGGCACTGGCTCGGAGGGAGGTTGTTGCAGCATCGAATCGGGGCCGCTCCTTTGGGACCAGCTTGTGGAAGGCAAGTTTTAAGCCACGATTAAACATAAGCTGAAACCGCGCCGGCCTCAACGCGCACGAACGAACAATCACAGCGAAAATCCGTGTTGTTCGGCGATTTTCATAAGGTCGCCGCGGGCGCTGGCGCCGCTGCCGGTAAGGATGGGCTCGATCGCGCATGCGGCGGCGTGTGCGTCCATGGAGAGCACAAGGCGCTTGATCGGCCCGATCCCGCTGGCCGGCATGGACAGTCTGCGAAATCCCAGCGCGATGAACGCCAACGCCTCCAATGGCTTGCCGGCCGCCTCGCCGCATATGGATATTTGCAGGCCGGCGGCGTCGGCGTCCTCGCGTATGCGGCGCAGGAACCGTAGGGCTGGCGCGCTGAGGATATCGTAACGGTCGCCGACGCGCTGGTTCCCCCGATCGGCGGCGAAAAAATACTGCATCAGATCGTTGGTGCCGATCGAAAGGAAGTCCGCCCGACCTCTCAGTTCCGGCACGGCCCATGCCAAGGCTGGTGCTTCCACCATGGCGCCGACCTCCACTTTGGCTGGCGCTTCGCCATCCAGTCGGGTGCGCCAGGTGAGCTCATGGTCAACCAGCGCCCTGGCGGCGTCGAACTCCGCCACCGTGGTGACCAGCGGAAACATGATCCGCAGCCGCCGACCAGTCGCCGCCCGGATCAGTGCGCGCAGTTGGTAACGTAGCAACGCTGGCCGATCGAGGCCGATCCGGAGCGCCCGCCATCCCAGCGCAGGGTTCTCCTCCCGCTCCGCCTCCACATAGGGCAACACTTTGTCGCCGCCGAGGTCGAGCGTGCGGAAGGTGACCGGCCGCTCGCCTGCCTGCTTCAGCACGTCGGAATAGAGCTGCTCCTGGCTCGCGAGCCTCGGCATGGTTTCCGAGACCATGAACTGGAACTCGGTACGGAACAGGCCGACCCCCTCGGCGCCGACCTCGTCGAGATTGTGCACGTCAAGCGCGAGGCCGGCATTCAGCAGCAGCGTAATCCGCTCGCCGTCGCGCGTGATTGCGGGAACGTCTTTGAAACGCGCAAACTCCGCCGCGCGTTCCGAGCGTAGCGCGAGGCGCTGCTCATAGGCTTTCACCACCGGCTGTTCAGGCCGCAAGCGCACCTCGCCGCGCTCGCCGTCCAGAATGACGGCATCGCCCGCTTCCACCCGCGACAGCAATCCTGGCAACATGCCCACCATCGGCAGCCCCAAGGCTCGCGCCACGATTGCAGCGTGGGAGGTGCTGCCGCCGCCTTCCAGTGCAACGCCTGCAAGCCGGCCTGCGCCGTAATCGAGCAATTCCGCCGGCCCTAGATCGCGCGCGATCAGAATAGCGTTGTCTGGCAGGCTGCGCGGACCGCTCTCGCCTTCACCCGCAAGCGCACGCAAGAGGCGGTTGTCCAGATCCTCGAGGTCTTGCATTCGCTCGCGGAAATGATGGTCACGGGCTGAGTTCAGCTTTGCGCGGTGTTCGCCGCGCACGCGCTCGACCGCTGCTTCCGCAGAGAGTCCCGCACCCACGCCGTGTCGCAATTTCGCTTCCCAACTCGGATCGTTGGCCAGCATGATGAAGGTTTCCAGCACATCGCGCGAGACGCCCGAGATACGACCAGGCTCTCCTTCCAGCATGCGCGCAAGCGCGCCCCGCACTTGGCCAAGTGCATGGGCGAGACGTTCTTCCTCTTTGACAGGATCGTCAGCTATAACGCGGCCAAGCGGCGCATGTGGCTCATGCAGAACCGCGACGCCTATGACTATGCCCTCCGACAACGGCTTGCCAAGCATCAATTCCGGTCGGCTCGGGCGGGCTTCGACTTCAGCGATTTCCGAGAGTTCGCCAAAGGCGTTCGCGGCGACCATCTCCGCCAACACCATGGCGATGGTCTGCAGCGCCTCTACTTCGTCATCGCCATAGAGGCGCTCGACCCGGTTTTGGACAACCAACACGCCGAATGTTCTTTCCGAGCGCACGATCGGCACACCGAGAAACGAGTGGAACGGCGCTTCTCCGGTTTCCGGGCGGAAGGAAAAGCGCTCGTGCGCTGGCGCGTCGGCGATGTTTAATGGCTGAGCTGTCTCCGCGACCAGACCGACGAGCCCCTCGCCGAGCTTCAGCCGGGTCCGATGCACCGCCTGGCGCTCGAGGCCTTGCGTGGCGAACAATTCATGGAATGCGCCGCGGGTGAGATAGATCGAGCACACGTCGGCGACCATGGTCGAAGCGATCATGGCGACAAGCTGATCCAGGCGCATCTGCGCTGAATCCGCCGCCCCCATGATTTCGCGCAATTTGCGCAGCAGAATCCGAGACCCGCCGAGATGTGCTGGGCCGACCATACGCCCGTTTCGTCCTCCTAGTTTGCGTCCAGCCCATAGGCGCTGTGCAGCGCCCGCACTGCAAGCTCAGTATAGGCGGCGTCGATCAAAACCGAGATTTTGATCTCGGAAGTGGCGATCGCTTCGATATTGACACCTTTTTGTGCAAGCGCTGCGAACATGGTGCGCGCAACCCCTGCCTGGCTGCGCATGCCGATGCCTATGACCGAGACTTTGGCGACATCGCGGCGGAGGTTGATTTCCTCAACGCCAATCTGCTCGCGCGCCGCTCTGATCGTTTCGGCGGCGCGCTCAGCGTCACGATCCGGGCAGGTGAACAACATGTTCTGGCGCCCGCTTTGGCGCGCTTCGGTCTGCACGATCATATCGACATTGATGTTGGCATCCGCCAGCTTTGCGAAAATCTCGGCGGCCGCACCCGGGCGATCGTTGACGCCGAGCAGCGATATCTTGGCTTCGTCGCGCGAATAGGCGATGCCGGATACGATCTGTTTTTCCACGATCTGGTCCTCAGGGCAGAGCAAGGTTCCGGGATTGGGCGCCCCCGGTTCGGCAAAACTGGAAAGCACGCGCACCGGCACGCGCTGGGCGAAGGCGAGTTCGACGGATCGCGTCTGCAGCACCTTGGCGCCGAGCGACGCCATTTCGAGCATCTCCTCGTAGCAGATTTTTTCCAGTCGCTGCGCCTTGGGCACGATGCGCGGATCGGTGGTGTAGACCCCATCGACATCGGTGTAGATGTCGCATCGTTCGGCCCCAAGCGCGGCTGCAACTGCCACTGCGGAGGTATCCGATCCCCCCCGCCCCAGCGTTGAAATACGGCCCTCGGCGGTGACGCCCTGGAACCCAGGAATGATCGCCACGCACCCTGCATCGATGGAGGCCGCCAGCGCTTCGGTCTCGATCCCGAGTACGCGCGCCTTCGAATGTACCGCGTCGGTGCGGAACGGAATCTGCCAATTCTGCCACGAGCGCGCGGGTACGCCGATGCGGCGCAGCGCCAGCGCCAGCAAACCGGTGGTCGCCTGCTCTCCGCTGGCGACGACCACGTCGTACTCGTCGTTGAAATCATCACCGTGAAGCGATGCGCCTGCGCCGCCCTCTCCAGCGGCCCCGCGCGCCAAAGCCACCAGCCGGTCGGTCTCACCCGCCATCGCCGACACGACGACAGCCAAGCCGCGCCCCGGCTTGCGCTCGGCCGCCACCAGGCGCGCAACGCGGGCGATGCGCTCCACGTCGCCCACGGACGTGCCGCCGAACTTCATGACCAGGCGAGACATTACGGCGCGCCCTTAGCATGCTCCGCCCGATGGCGATATGGCTTGACCGGCGCCCTCCCCGCCCCGAGATGGAACCCATGCCGGACGCGTCGCTCGACCCCGCCGAAATCAAGAAATTCAGCGCCTTGGCGTCCGAATGGTGGAACCCGGCCGGGCCGTTTGGCGCCTTGCACCGGCTCAACCCGGTGCGGCTTGGTTTCATTCGCGACCTGGCGCGCCGGCACTTCTCCACAGCCGCGGCAAAGCCGCTCGCGGGGTTGAACGCGCTCGATCTCGGTTGCGGCGGCGGTCTTGTCTCGGCGCCACTGGCGCGCATGGGCGCAACAGTCACCGGCATTGACGCATCGCCCGAGGCCATCGGCGCCGCCCGCGCCTACGCCGCCCAGGCCGCTTTGCTCATCGCCTTTGAATGCACAACCGCTGAAGCGCTGGCGGCACGCGAAAACCGGTTCGATCTCGTGGCGGCGCTTGAGATCATCGAGCACGTCGCTGACGCAGGCGCTTTTTTGCACGCGGCGTCCGCGCTCGTGAAGCCGGGCGGGCTCCTTGTGCTTTCCACCATCAACCGCACGCCCAAAGCGCGCGCGCTAGCGATTGTCGGCGCAGAGCGCATCCTGCAATGGGCGCCCGAGGGCGCGCACGAATACGACAAGCTGGTCAAACCGGAAGAAATTCGCGCAAACACGCCTGGAATCGAATGGGAAGCGCCGGTCGGGATCGCGTACAACCCGGTTGGAAAAGGCTGGACCCTATCGGGCGATACCGAGGTGAACTACCTCATTGCCGGGCGGAAACCATAGCGTCGGCCCGCGCCCTCTGCTAGGCGGGGCGCTGGAGATTCCTATGTTTGTACCGATCACTGCACTCTACGCCGCCCCGCTTGCCCTTGTCGGCCTCATTCTCGCCGCGCGCGCCGGCGCGCAGCGCGGCAAACTCAAGGTCGCTGTCGGCGACGGCGGTCACGACCAATTGCTCAAAAACGTCCGCGCGCATGCGAATTACACAGAATATGTGCCGCTGATTCTGGTGCTGATGGCTCTGCTTGAATTGAACGGCGCCGGCGCGGGCTGGTTGCACTCGCTCGGCGCCAGCCTGCTGGCTGCTCGCGTCGTGCATCCGTTCGGCATTGGCAGCGTGTCCAGCCCCGCGCGCTTCTTCGGCGCGGCGGTGACCATGCTCGTGCTGCTCGCATGCGTCGTGCTGCTGGCATGGCAGGCCTACGGATCGATGACCTAGCCCGCGCGAAATCCCCGGTCAGCTTACGCTTCCGGTTCGGCTTTTTATTCCGTGCT
>CADEDG010000059.1 GCA_902826035.1 uncultured Alphaproteobacteria bacterium | reverse complement strand
TGCCCTACCGGAGTTTCACTCGGCATGCGACTCACTTACTAGTAGGTAAGTGCGACTTACCGCCTCGCCCATGGGGATCAGAGATGGTGCCGGCTTTGGCATTCCAATCTACAGTAGGCGCCCTCGCACCGACGGGCGAAGGGGCCGACTGGACCTGCGCGACAGGCGCTGCAGCCATCAAGTCCAAAATCGAAGCCTATTGGCGCGATCGCGGCTACGAGGTGCAGGTGATGCTCGTGGATGGCCCGTTCAGCCCAGCGCTGCGGGCTTCGCGTGTGGATGTGCGCAGCGAACTGATCAACGGCCTGCCGCGCGCAGCGCTGAGGCGGACGCCCGTAACGGCCCTGCCCGATTGAATCCGCGCTGATCGGCGCCACCGATGCGTTAGAAGCGCTCCCATTCCGCGCGCCTGACGGCTTGGGAGCAAAACTTGGAAAAATCGATCGCGCAAGCGAAACGGCCCGCATTGGCGCGCGCCGAGTGCACCTGCGGCGATGTTGCTCTCGAGATCGCAGTCCCCGCGCAATGGGCCTGGCACGATCACTCGTCGGCAAGCCGACACGCGCATGGGGCGGCGTATGCAACTTATGTCGGCACATGGAGGAGCCGGCTTCGCTTCGTACGCGGCGAGGAATGCCTGACACGCTACGAAGAAGCAGAGACAGGCGCTGCGCGCAGCTTCTGCTCACGCTGCGGCACGCCAATCTTGTACGAACGCAAGCGCTCACCGAAGAACGTGAACATCCCGCGCGCACTGTTCAGCTCGGGCGTCGGCCGCGAACCGCGCTACCATGTCGCCATCGATGAACTGCGCGGCTGGGCCTATCTCGGCGAAGGGCTCAAACCGCTGAAGGGATTTCCGGGCGTGGTATGGGATGGGGGACGGAGGCGGGGTTGAGGGCGGGCGTGTTGGAGCGCGCACCTCCCGGTGCGCACCTTGCAAACGCACAGCTTGTGGAATCATGCGCACCAGGGGGCGTGCGGTCCAACCTCACATCCCTGCCACCCTCCCCATAAACAGCCGCGTATCCGTGCGCTTGTGGCGCAGCACGATGAAGAACGGGTGGTCGGCTTTGAACTCGATCGGCGGCGCTTCTGGCATCGGCGCGGATGTGGCGACCATATCGATAGCGGTGACGGCGGCGGCTTCAGTGCCCTCTTCGTCGATGGCGAGGAAGGTCTTGTGGATCACGCCGCCGATGACGAGGCCTTCTTGCGCGGTGATTCCGGAAAAATCAGCGTCGGCGAAGGCATGTCGCAACCCCATCGCCTGCAGCTCAGGCACAAGATCGTAATCGGTGCGCATTTCCACTTTCGGCAGCGTCACATCGAGGCGCGTGTGTTCAGCGGAATCGAGATCGATCAGCCAGCGATCTAGCGTTGACCCTGTGAGTTGGCGCTCGAACGCGGTCAAACCATCGCGGGCGCGCGGCAGAAACACCGCGAGCGCGAATTCGCCTGCGTCATACTCGAACTCAGCGGCCTGGAAGCCCTCGCCCTCGGAATAGCGAGCGTGCGTGACTTGGCGCATGAGGCGCGCGCGCTGCGTTGCCCCGCCTTCGGCGAAGAAATCGCCGTCGCGCGTGGCGCTGGCGGCGAATTGGTCGCGCCACTTGCCCTTGAAATAGACGGCGTTGGTGAGCACGAGGCGGCGATCGGGATCGGGTTCGGTGAGAATTTCCGGGATGCGGTCGCGGGTTTCGCGCGCGGCCCAGGCATTGATGGTGCGCAGCGCTTGGGCCTGGTTGGTGATGAAAGGAACCGCTTCGATCGTCGCGCCCAGCTGATCGCGGATCGTGCGCGCATAATCGGCGTCAAGCGCCATGGTGGCCTCCACCCAGGCGGCGTTGGCGGTGGCGAAGTCGCTGCCCCCAGTCTGCGCCGCAAGCGCATCGCGCAAGCCGCGCGTGCGCGTGATCTGAGCGCCGACATTTGCGTCGAATCTGAACGTCGCGGTCATCTCAGCGGCCGTCGGTCCGCGCGCGCCGGGATAGAGCAAAGTGAACGCTGCCAGGATGCTGTATGGCGAAACGAATTGATTGCCGGCGCGCGCTGCGAGGGTGCGATAGAGCGCAACGTCGAACGTGTCAGCGGGCGGGGGCGTGTTCGGCGCTGGCGTCGTCGGTTCAAGCTCAGATGCTTCTGGCGCGGCGGCGCAAGCCCCAAGCGCGGCGGCGGCTGCCGATCCAAGCAAAGTGCGGCGGTGCATGCGCTTCTCCCGATCCCAGCTCCACATGATCAGCTCAACATTTGGCCAAGAGATGGCGGAAAGCGGCGCTATCGAAGTCTCTACCCGCCCTCAGCGCGATGAGGTCAAGTTGCGCTGGAGGTGAGAAAGCGCAGAACAGCAAATAGAATCGCACATACGATCATGACGGGGCCGAGTATACGGAGCAGCTTGGCCGTCGAGGCCAGACGCGCCTGTTGGTCCTGGGTGGCGCCCGGCTTTGGCAGTGACCATTCCCGGCTGACGGCGATGGCGAACCAACCGCCAAGGAACATGATCAGAGGGTCGATATAGTTTGCCAGGGTCATCCTCTGCGCCTCCACGCCGAGCCACTTCCGCTATCCATCACTTCAACCCCCTTCTCCGACAAGGCGTCGCGGATGCGGTCGGCTTCGGCCCAGTTCTTTGCGGCGCGCGCGGCCACGCGTTCGGCGACCAGTGCATCAATCGCGAGTGCTGCGTGTTCGCCGAAAGAGGCGCGGAACCATTGCTCAGGATCGGCTTGCAGCACACCGAACAACGCGCCCGCGGCGAGTAATTCGCCTTTGGCCTTCGCTTGTTCGGCTGGCTTCTTGGCATTGTTCGCGTTCGTCACCAACGCGGAGAGTTCGGCGATGGCCGCGGGCGTGTTGAGATCATCGGCGAGCGCCGCGACGAAGGCCGACGGCGCCTCCACGCTTTCGGCTTGCACGTCCTTCAGCCGCAACACCGCGCCATAGAGCCGATCCAGGCTCGCCTGCGCCTGCTTCAGCAAATCGTCGCTCCAATCCAGCGGCGCGCGATAATGGCCAGAGAGCAACGCCCAGCGAATGGTTTCGCCTTGCCAGTCCGCGTCGAGCAATTCGCGCACGGTGACGATATTGCCGATCGACTTGGACATCTTCTCCTTTTCCATGGTCAGCATGCCGTTGTGCATCCACACGCGTGCGAGCGGGGCGTGGTTCGCACTTTCCGATTGTGCGATTTCGTTTTCGTGGTGCGGGAAGATGAGATCGAGGCCCCCGCCATGAATGTCGATGGTTTCGCCTAGTTGCGCTGCAATCATGGCCGAGCATTCGATGTGCCAACCGGGCCGGCCCACGCCGAACGGCGCATCCCAGCTCGGCTCGCCGGGCTTCGATGCCTTCCAGAGCGCGAAATCGGAAGAGTTGCGCTTGTCGTCCTCGCCTTCGACGCGCGCGCCGGCCTGCATGTCTTCCTGCGCGCGGCGTGAGAGCTTGCCGTAATCGGCATCGGCGGCGACTGAGAAGTACACCCCGCTCGGCACGGCATAGGCAGCGCCGCTTGCGATTAATTTTTCGATCAGCGCGATCATGTCCGGCACGTGCGCGGTGGCGCGGGGTTCGAACGTGGGTGTCAGCACGTTGAGCGCGCCCACATCCTCGCGATAGATACGCGCGAACTTGTCGGTGATGACGTCGATCTCGACGCCGGCCTCGGCCGCCGCGCGGATGATTTTGTCGTCGATGTCCGTGTAGTTCGACGCGTAGAGCACCGCGCGCTCGCCGTATTTGGCGCGCAGCAACCGAAACAGCAGGTCGAACACGACCGCCGGGCGCGCGTTGCCGATATGGGGGTGGTTGTAGACGGTCGAGCCGCAGACATACATCGTCACCCGACTGGGGTCGGCGGGGGTGAAATTTTCTTTGGCGCGGGAGAGCGTATTGGTGAGCCGGATGTGCATGGCGTCGCTTCTAACACTCCCCCTCCCCTCGAGGGGAGGGGGACTACCGCATCGTTTAAGCCGCTGGCCCTGGCGCCGGCTTGTGGTAGTCTCCATATCCAACCGGGGCGCATTGGCCCCGCTGCCTGAGGGTTAACCCCGCGGGCGGGCGTTAAGTCCGGGTGCCCTGCTCGTCCGTATAGGACTTTGGGACCCTCCCGGCTCGACCTCCGCCCCTCAGACGTAAAAGGACCTCCCCCATGAGTGAGATTCTGAAATGGCGCTCGCCCGCCGACGCGCACGCCAAGCGCCCCTCGCGCGAGGCGGCAATGGAAGCGGTGAAGACACTGATCGCCTGGGCCGGCGACGACCCCGACCGCGAGGGCATGATCGATACCCCTCAGCGCGTGGTCGACGCGTTCCGCGAATGGTTCCGCGGCTATGACGAGTGCCCCTACAAGGAACTCGAGCGCGTATTCGAGGACGTGCAGGGCTATGACGACATCGTCATGCTCAAGAATATCGATGTCGAAAGCCATTGCGAGCACCACATGGCACCGTTCCTGGGGCGCGCGTTCGTGGCGTACTTGCCGACCGACGCGGTGGTCGGCATTTCCAAGATCGCGCGCGTGGTGGAAATATTCGCCAAGCGCCTGCAGACGCAAGAGACCATGACCGCCCAGATCGCCGAAGCGCTGAACACGTCGCTGAAGCCGCGCGGCGTTGCCGTGCTGATCGACGCCGAGCACCAGTGCATGAGCACGCGCGGCGTCCACCACAAGGACGTGACGACCGTGACGACGCAATTCACCGGTGCGTTCAAGGAAGACGCGGAATTGCGGAGCAGGTTCTTGAAGCTGGCGGGGTATTGAGCCAACGCTTCACAATCCAAGCTCCGTCATCCCGGACATGCGAAGCATGATCCGGGACCCAGGGGCAAACGAGCAGCTCTACGATCCCCTGGGTCCCGGGCATCGCTTCGCGATCCCGGGATGACGGAGGTGCGTGAATAGAGGCCGAATCCTCACTCCACTCCCCCCGGCAGCACCACCATCCGGTAGGGAACGAACAGGCGTAGATCGAGATCGCCCGCGCGTTTCCACGCGATTGGGTTCTCCAAGCCCTCGAGCCGCACGCCGTAACCCGCGCCGAGCCCGCGGGTGATCGTGTTGGCGTCGGCGGTGATGGCAGCGATAACTGGCGCGCGGTATTGGGGCGGATTGACCAGCACAAGCTCGATGTCGCCAGAGAAATATTCGACTCTGCCCGGGCGAGGCGCGCCAGAGCGGAACGCATCGAGACGCGCTTCCACGCTTTCCAGCGTGTCTTCGGCGCGGATCGGCGTGCGCAGAACTATCGTCACCTGCGAGGTGTCCGCACGACCGCCCGCGCGCAGCAATTGCAGCGCCGCTTCGACGCTGAAGCGCACGATCCGCACCCGACCTTGGCCTTCATCGCCATCTTCCCGCACGATGCCGAGGTTAACCCCGCCATTGCCCAGGCGGGCGAGCCCGCGCAGCGCTTCGCTCAATTCGCTACGGCGCGCCGCTGCGTCGCGCGTGTCGGAAGAGATCGTCAGGTTCATTGCCGCGGAATCGGCGCGCCGCGTCACCACCACATGCGGCACAACGAATTCCTCATAGCGATCCCGATAACGGCTCGCGGTGACGACGATGGCGTCCTCCTCGTCTTGCGCTGACGACGGCGTGACCGCGGCGAGCGAAAGCAGAACCGTGACGACAAAAGCCCGCAACATGGCATTTCTCCCCTGACGCCACCCTATCCCCGCTCGACAGCAGCACAAGCGCTGGGCGCCCCCGCTCACTTGCATGTGATTGAAACCAGCGCGCGGAGAGCGCACAATCGCGTGATGCGTACGCTCCTGATTGCTGCCCTTCTGTTGATCTGCCTCGCGCCACGCGCGGCGAACGCTCAGAGCTTCCAGTTGCCGATCGATTGTGCGGTCGGCGAAGTCTGCGTCGTGCAGAATTACGCCGACGCGAACCCAAGCGCGGACGAAGGCGACGACCCCCAATGCGGGCCGCTCGCTTATGACGGCCATGACGGCTTGGATTTTCGTGCGCCGGCGGCCATGGCGCGTCGCGGCGTCAACGTGCTTGCGCCAGCGGCGGGCGTGGTGCTGGGCGTGCGCGACGGAGAGCCGGAGCGCGCCTTTCTCGATCGCGGCGCGGCGGCGGTAGCCGACCGCGAATGCGGCAATGGCGTGCGCGTCGATCATGGCGGCGGCTGGGTGACGCAGCTGTGTCACCTGCGCGCCGGCAGTTTGCGTGTCGCACGCGGCGCGCGCGTCAGCGCCGGACAAGCGCTCGGGTTGGTGGGGCTCTCGGGACAGACCGAATTTCCTCACGTGCACCTCACCATGTTTCGCAACGAGCAGAAGATCGATCCGTTGACCGGTGGCGCACTGTCGGATTTGCGCTGCGGACCGCAGGGCGCAAATGCTGGCGCACACTGGTCCGCCGCTGCGCGGCAAGCCTTGGCTTATCGGGGCGCGCGCCTGTTTTCGATGGGCTTCACCGGCGCTGCACCTGCCGCTAACGCTCGGGTCGAGGACTTGCCTGCGAATGCGGCGGTAAACGCCCCCGCTCTGGTGTTCTGGGCGCTCGTCTCGGGCCCGCGCGATGGCGACGTGCTTCGCGTGCGCCTCTATGGCCCGGACGGCGCGCTCGTCGCCGAGGGCGAACGCATCCAGCCGCGCGACCAGGCGCAGGCTTCCATGTTTGCCGGGCGGCGCACGCCGGCCGGGGGGTGGTCGGCCGGGAGCTATCGTGGCGCCGCGGAATTGTTGCGCGACGGACGCGTCGTGCAAATGCGCAGCGAGACCATACAAGTCCGCTGATCCGTTTCCCGCGAGCCGCGAGTTCGCGTCGCAAGGGGCCCAGATCTATGGCTTTATAGCAACGTTTCTAGAAACCGCATCGGAGCCCCCAATCCCGGCGCAACCAGCGCCCCATCGCGCATAACGGCGCGCCCGCGTATGATCGTCGCCATCGGCCAGCCTTGGGCTTCGAAGCCGTCGAACGGCGTCCAGCCGCAGCGTGTGGCTTGGTCTTCGTTGCGGATGGTGCGCTCAGCCTTCAAATCCACCAGCGTGAGATCCGCATCGTAGCCAAGCGCAATGCGGCCCTTGTCTTCGATGCCAAACACGCGCTGCGGGCCGGCGCTGGTGAGATCGACGAAACGCGCCATGCTCAAACGCCCCTGGTTCACGTGTGTCAGCATCACCGGCACGAGCGTCTGCACGCCCGGCATCCCGGAGGGAGATTTCGGATAACCTTGCGCCTTCTCCTCGCGCGTGTGCGGCGCGTGATCGGTGCCCAGCACATCGACCACGCCCTGCGCGATGCCGAGCGACCAGAGCGTTGCGCGGTCAGCGGCATACCGGATCGGCGGGTTCATCTGCGCGAACCCATTGAGCCGTTGATAAATCTCCGGCCCCTCGAAGCTCAGAAATTGCGGCAGCGTCTCCACCGTAGCGACATCCTTCGCGGTCGCGAGGAATTCCATCTCAACCGCCGATGACACGTGCAGTACATGCACGCGCCTACCGTGCTTGCGCGCCGCCGCCACCAGGCGCTTCACCGCGAGCAACGCGCACTGGTCGTCGCGCACTTCCGGGTGCGAAGTCCAATCGCCTTCGCGCGCGAGCACCTTACGCTCCTGCAATCGCGCTTCATCCTCGGCGTGGAAAGCGCCGCGGCGGCGGATGTTGCGCAACACTTTGTCGAGCCCGTCATCATCGCCCACCAGCAACGAGCCAGTGGACGAGCCCATGAAAGTCTTGACGCCGCAGCATCCAGGCAGCCGCTCCAGCTCGCCCAGACGATCAGCGTTTTCGTGCGTGGCGCCGACATAAAAAGCGTGATCGACATGCGCCCGACCTTTCGCGCGCGAGAGCTTGTCAGCAAGCGCTTCCTCACTTGTTGTCGGCGGCGCGGTGTTGGGCATTTCGAACACCGCGGTGACCCCGCCGAGCGCCGCTGCGCGCGTGCCGGTTTCGAGGTCTTCCTTGTGCTCGTTGCCGGGTTCGCGGAAATGCACCTGCGTGTCGATCACGCCGGGAAGAACGTGCAAACCGGTGGCGTCGAACACCTCTCCCGCGTCGACTTGGCCCAAGTCGCCGATCGCGGCGATGCGTCCGTCGCTGACGCCGATATCGCCCTGCCCTTGCCCAGAATGATTGACGATGGTTCCGCCGCGCACAACGAGATCAAATTTTTTCATCGAAGCCCTCCGGCGTGCAACAAATCGATGGCGGCCGCCTCGACCGCGTCAATACTCAGATCGTTCATTGCCGCGCGCGCGTCCACTCTGACCTCTTTCTCGAACGCCCTACCTCGCAACGTCTGCGAGCGCGAGCCGTAGGGCGCGCGGACCCGTTCGTCGGTTGGTCCGAACAAAGTCAAGGTCGGCGCGCCTGCCGCAGCGGCAATATGGGTCAACACATTGTCGTTGCCGATGACGATTGTGGCGCGCTCCATCAAGGCCGCCGCCGCAAGCAAGTCTGGCGTCAAGCCGAAATCGCGGGCTTCCACGCCGTCAGAGTCAAGACTGCGAACGATGGCGCCGGTGATGGCGGCGTCGCGCGCCGCCGCGCCCATGATGGCGATGCGCGCGCCGACAAGGTCACCGCTGACCAAACGACGCGCCACCGCCGAGAAGCGCTCAAGAGACCAGCGTTTGCCTTCGCTTGCCCCCCCCGGCGCCAGCACTAAGAGCGGCGTGGCGTCGGGCGCAATCGCCGCCGCCGCTTCGCGCGCCTCCTCGTCCAGCCACAACACCGGCGCTAGGGCGCGCTCGGCTCCGCATGAATCGCCCCAGTCCTCGGCGCGGTGACGCAGCAACGGCGCGGCGCGTAGGGCGATGCGCCGGCGCGAGGCCGCGAGCAGGCCAGCCATGCCGTTTCTAGCATCGATGACGACGTCGAATCGTGTTCCGCGCATTCGCGCGAACAGAGCGAAGCTCCAAGCAGCGCCAAGCGGCAGCCATATTCGCGTCGCGGGCGCGGCCCGAAACAGCGCCGCCGCCTCTGGCGCCGCAGAAATCGTGACCACGTCCCCAGCTTCAAGCACATGGGCCAACGCGCCAGTGGCTAGCACGGTTTCGCCCAGATCTTCGGGCGCGAGGAAGAGAACCGACTTCATGATCGCTTTAGGCGTGACGGGGGGTAAACGCGAAGTCAACGCAGCGCTTGCATGGGGCCTGTGCGCGCGCCAAGTAACCTCCATGGCCTCATTTCTCAGCCTCGATCGCTCGCTCATCCGCGTTTCGGGGCCCGACACGGCGGGCTTTCTCAACAATCTGCTGACGCAGGATATTGCGCTCCTGAGCAAAACAGGCGTGCAATACACCGCGCTGCTCAACCCACAGGGCAAAGTCGTTACCGACATGTTGTTGTGGGCCGATGGCGGCGAACGGATCGTGCTGGAGACAGCGCGCTCTCGAGGGGCGGAGCTTGTGCGTCGCCTGGGTTTGTACAAATTGCGCGCGCAGGTTTCGATCGAGGATATCTCGGCGAGCTTTTCGATTCGCTGGAGCCCACAACAATTCGAACAGGCTCATGTCGATCCCCGCACGCCCGACGGCGCGTTGGGTTGGCGACGAATCGCGCCATGCGCCGACGCACAAGATGGCGCAGCCGCCTACGACGGGCGCCGCCTGGCGCTCGGAATTCCTGATCTTGCCCTGGACGCCGCGCCGGAAGAAGTGTTCGCGCTGGAGGCGTTGTTGGAGGAATTGCACGGCGTCGATTTCCAGAAGGGCTGTTTTGTCGGACAGGAGAATGTCAGCCGGATGAAACGTCGCGGCACGACCCGTAGAAAATTCTGCGCGCTCCAGTTCGAGGGAGAAGCGCCGACGCCGGGAACGCCGGTTCTGGCCGGCGAAATTGAAGTCGGCACGCTGAGGTCCGGCGCACCAGGACAAGCCATCGCGCTGCTGAGGCTGGACCGGGCGCTCGCGGCGGGCACCACGCTGACCGCAGCGGGAACGCCTGTCCGGCTCACGCCGCCGTCTTGGCTTCTATTGCCCGCGAGTTCATAATGGACCCTCAAACCTCAGGTTCGGGGAAACCATGATGCGAGCTTTGTTGATGATTGTCGCGGTTGTGGGGCTCAGCGCCTGCGCCTCCACCGACGATAGCGCAGCGGCCGGCGCGCGCGCCGAGTGCCAAGCGCAAGGCCTTCCCGAAGGCGCCTTGATGAATGAATGCATAGCACGAATGGAGGAGGCGGTGCGTTCGGCGCGGGAAAACAGAGGCGCGCCGCCTGTACCGCGCTCTGGCCAGCCGCGGTAGCGATGAGATCAGCGCCGCAACCACGGAAGTTGACGCTTCAGCGCCGGAGGATTATGCGCCGAAGACGCGCACATGCGAACGCGCGACGGCATCAGGATAACGCGCTTTGACAATCGTCATCTCCGCGACCGGACTCTACACGCCGCCCTTCTCCGTCACGAACGCAGAGCTGGTCGCCTCCTACAACGCCTACGTCGATTGCTACAATGCCGAGCACGCCGAGAGCCTGGCTGCGGGAACTCTGCCGGCGCTGCAGCATTCGAGCGTCGAGTTCATTGAGAGGGCTTCCGGCATCAAGCATCGCTATGTGCTGGAGAAACAGGGTCTGCTCGATGTGGAACGTATGGTTCCCGATATTCCGGAGCGACCGAACGAACAGCTTTCGCTTATGGCGGAAGTGGCAGTGCTGGCGGCGCGACAAGCGTTGGAGCGCGCTGGGCGCGATGCGCGCGATGTGGACGCGGTGATTTGCTCGTGCTCATCGTTGCAACGCCCGTATCCGGCGCTTGCCATTGAAGTGCAGAACGCGCTGGGCGCGGGCGGCTTCGGTTACGACATGAACGTCGCCTGCTCCTCGGCCACGTTCGCGATCCAGAACGCCGCCGACATCGTGCGCGCTGGGCACGCACGCTCGGTGCTGGTGGTCAACCCTGAACTCTGTACCGGGCATCTGAATTTGCGCGACCGCGACACGCATTTCATTTTCGGCGACGCCGCCGTGGCGATTCTGATCGAGCACGCCGACATCGCGCCCGCCGGGGCTTGGGCTATTCTCGGCAGCAAATTGCAGACGCGTTTCTCCAACAATATCCGCAACAATTTCGGCTTCCTCAATCGCTGCGATCCGCAATGGAAGGACATGCCCGACAAGCTGATCACCCAGCAGGGCCGCAAGGTGTTCAAGGAAGTGGTGCCGATGGTGTCAGAGATGATCCTGGCGCACATGGCCGAACTGGAACTGAAGCCCAGCGATCTGCGCCGCATGTGGCTGCACCAGGCCAATTCCAACATGAACCGGCTGATCGCGGAAAAAGTGCTCGGCCACGAAGCCAGCCAAGACGAAGCCCCCACCGTACTCGACCAATACGGCAACACCGCCGGCGCCGGCTCGATCATCGCCTTCCACAATCACAGCGCCGATCTGGTCGCGGGCGACAAAGGCCTGATCTGCTCGTTCGGCGCAGGCTACAGCGCGGGGAGCATATTCGTGCAGAAGGCAGGGTAGCGAGACGCCGGACGGGGCGCCTCGCTGGCAGATTGCAAACGCGGCGCTCCGACACGCTCTGCGTGACGCCTCTCTGTGTCAGCCTGAGCTTGTCGAAGGCCGCTAAACCCCAGCAACAGCGATCAACCAGCCGGAACACCCGGGGTTTGCTTGACCATGCCAAGCCCGGTCGCCACCAGCCCGGCCCCAGCGAGGCCGATCAGCCAGCCGCCGAGCCCGAGCTGCAGCGCTTGATCGGCCATCGCCGCCGCCTGTTGCGCCATCTGCGCCATTTGCGCATTGCCGCCCGCCGACGAGGTCGCGTCCGAAATTGCCATCGACTTGCCGACGAAGAACAACGCCACCGCCGCCACGCCAAGCCCGCCGACAATCAATTCATGCAGCTGGTTTCGTTTATTGGTGAGGTTGGTGAACATCAGCCACGCCGCACCCGCCGGGATCAGCCACACCAGATAGACCAAGTTCATCATCATCAATTGGCCGTTGGCCTTGTCGCGCGCCGCCCGCTGCGCCATCGCCATTTCGGGGCTGTATTGCATGGCTTGTGCGATGTCGGCATCGGAGACATTCGCCGCCATTTGCAGCCCAGGCTTGGCCATCTGCGTCATGCCCGGCAGTCCGATTGCGGTCGGGTTGAAGATGCCCATGGCGCTGACAAACGGCATGAACACGGCCGCGATCAGCATGATCAGCGCCAGCAGCGTCTGGGGCTGGTTGCGCACGATGCCCATGACGTTGGCGCCGCCGGGGCTGGAGGCCGCACCGCCCAGAGCCGCGCCGATGCCTGAAAGATCGATCGAAGCCCCGCTCTTCAGGGGATAGATTTCGGTGGCTTTGCCGTCCTTGACAACAAAATCCACTTCCTCCCCGGCGGCGGCCGCCCGCGGCCCCTTATAGTCGCCAGCCGTGAACGCATAGCGGTTCCCGTCTTCGCCGTTGACGGCGCCGGCGCCGGTACCGGCGTCAAAGCCAAGAATACGACCCTTCATGCTCAGCCTCCCAAGTTCAAGAGTTCGTAATCTCGCAGCGACCCACAACCGTCAAGCGCAATCGAATAAGCTCAGCGTGCGCGCCACTGACACAAAACTTGCAAATTCGCGCGTGCTGCGCCATGAAGAGCGCGAATTTGCGTGGACCTCGCCAGCCTGGCGCGGCGCGCGATCCCTCAATTTGGAGCCAATCCGATGGCGCAACCCCTATTTGGCGCCGGGCAGCGCGTAAATGTCGCCCATGCCGGGCGCGTTTCCACCCCGGCCGGAATTTACAACATCGTCCGCGCCCTCCCCGCCGAGCGCGGCCCTGTGCAATACCGGATCAAGAGCGACACCGAAGCGTTCGAGCGCATCGTCGACGAAAGCCGGCTCGAAGCGGTGCAATAGCGGCTGTCTAACGACCGCTACTGCCCGCGCATCGCTTTCGGCAGCGAGCTAAGCGCCCCTCACCACCCGCACGTCCGTCCCCTGTTCTGCTCCTGCAACCACGTCATCAGCGGCGTGAAATAGCGCACCATGGCGCCGCCATCCATTTGTCGCGTGCCGGTGAACGCTTCCAGCGCGTCGGGCCAGGGACGCGAGGCGCCCATTTCCATCATGGCGTTGAAGCGTTCGCCGACTTCCGCGTTGCCGTACACGGTGCAGCGATGCAGCGGGCCTTCCCAGCCGGCCTGCCGGCAGGCGGCTTCGTAGAATTGGAATTGCAGCACGCGGGCCAGGAAATAGCGCAGGTACGGCACGTTGTTGGCGATGTGATATTTCGCGCCGGGATCGAACGCATCGGCTGGGCGCGTGTTGGGCGGACGGATGCCCTGATAACGCGTGCGCAATTCCCACCAGGCTGAATTGTAGTTCGCAGGCGTAATCTGGCCGCGGAACACCCGCCAGCGCCATTGGTCCACCGTGATGGCGAAGGGCAGGAACGCGATCTTGTCGAGCGCCTGACGCAGCAGCAGCGCGTTGTCGGCGGCAGGACCAGGAACCTGGCTTTGACGCAGCAAGCCAATGCGCACCAGATAATCCGGCGTTGCGTTCAGAGCTATGAAATCGCCGATGGCTTCGTGGAAGCCATCATGCGCGCCGTTTTGAAACAGGAACGGCTGCCGCTGATAGGCCCGCTGGTAATAATTGTGCCCCAGTTCGTGATGGACGGTTTGGAAATTGTCGGCATCGACCTGGATGCACATCTTGATCCGCACGTCGTCGCGTGAATCGAGATCCCAGGCGGAAGCGTGGCAGACCACGTCGCGGTCGCGCGGTCGTGTGAGCTGGCTGCGCTCCCAGAAGGTGTCGGGCAATTCGGGCAGGCCAAGCGAAGTGTAGAAGCGCTCACCGGTTTCCACCATGCGGCGCGCATCGTAGCGTTGGCGTTGCAGCAAGCGCGTGACGTCCACGGTTTGGCGGGTCGGCGGGGCGACGATGTCAGCGATGTTGCCCCATTCCTGCGCCCACATATTGCCCAGGAGATCGGCGCGGATCGGCTGATCGAGCGATTGGACCGTTTCACCGTACCGTGCGCTCAGGCGCGCGCGCACGAAGCAGTGCAATTGCTCGTAGAAGGGCTGCATCTGACCCCAGAGTCGCTCGACCTCATGTTCCATCTGGTCAGCGGGCATGTCGTAATTGGAAAGCCAGTAGTCCCCCACATTAGGGAAGCCGAGGCCCTCCGCGCCCTCGTTGGCGATCTCAACCATGTGCGCGTAATCGCCAGCCATCGGTGTGGCGACAGCGTGCCACTCGGTCCACATCTCTTCGAGCCGCGCGGGATCGCGCACGGTCCCCATCAAAGTCTCCAACTCATCGAGCGACACCTGGGCGCCCTGATAATCGATGCGGCCGGTGGAATAGGTCGATGACAGTTTGGTTGTGATCTGGGCCAGCTCATCGGCAGCGCCCGCGCGCGCGGGTGCCGGCAGCGTCAACGACAAGCGCAGAAGATCGATCTTGCGGCGCAGTTCGGCGGGCAGTTCCAATCCCTGGAATTGCGCCGCGCCGCTGGCCAAGCGCACGCGCGCTTCCGTGCCCGCTGCCGCGACGCGCTGGAGCAGCCATTCGGTGTCGTGATTGATGTAGGTCTCGTAGACCCAAGCGGTGTGGTTCTCGTTGTCCGCCAAACCGGCGAGTTCGCGTTCGGCCGCCTCGACATAGGCCTGCGCCTGCACAGCCGTCGGCGCTTGCGCCGTCGCTGGCTCGGACGGCGCACTCGGGGCGGTGGCGCATGCGGCCGTAAGCGCCACGATAGCGATCCAGCACAGCGCAGTCTTGAGCAATGGTTTGGCGAGCATGTTTTCCCCCTACAATCCTTCCGCAGCGAGCCATTCGATCCCGTCGGCTGACATCATGAAAACAGCGGCGCTCTGCGGTTTCGCGCCTATGGCTGAAAAGAAACGCTGTGCGGCCTCATTCTTGACCCCGGTGGTGATGGCAAGTTCGCGCGCGCTCAGATCCCGCGCTCGTTGCGCCACCGCCGACATGAGTTTCCGCGCCAAGCCGCTGCGGCGATGTTCAGGTGCGACGTAGAGTTCGCAAAGCACCAAAGTTGGGCAGGCGCGGCGGATATCGTAGCTCTTGGTGATGATGGCGTGGCCGAGCAGCGGGCTACTGAGCTTCGCTTGCGCCACCCATGCCTCGAACAAGGCGCTCGGCCCGAAGCCGTGGGCGCGAATGCGGTCGGCGTCGAGCCCAGCCAAGGCGCCCTCCTCCTCGGCGGCCGCGGCGGCCAATTTGGCGATCGCTTCGGCGTCACGCTGCCCGGCGCGGCGAATATGCACGCGACTTCCCTCCGGCGGCGCTGTTTTATCGCGCGCTCGACCGATTTAAGGCGCAGGCTGGCGCCAGACGCAAGCAAAAGCAGACTAGAGGTCCGTGCCGGGGCCGATCGGGCGGTCTTCATGGACCTCCCATGCGGTATCGGGATTGCGGCGCACCATAGATGCGCCGACCAGTGTCAGGATCACGATGATCGCGACCGCGCCGAGGACCCAGTAAATCATGGCTAAGACAATATGGGCCTGTCTGGCCGGGACTCCAAGCCCGAAGCACCAAACCGGCTGCGTGTAACGCCTGCTTCGTGCCTTTTGCGCTGAAAGGGCGAATTTCGTCTAGATCGCGTGCGCCTCCGCAACGCGATAGGTGATCGCGTCGCCATCGGCCTCGCGCACAGTTACGTATTCGCCTGGACGCAACTCATGTGCGCCAAGCTTGAACAGCGGCTCCTCAGGACCTTCGTCCTCCTCGTCGTACCAGAAGTACCAATTTGCCCCGCGGTGCCTCAACCATCCGTCGGCGGGCGCTTCGTGGGGATGGAAACGACGGACCGTGCAGCGCTCGCGCGTGTCGCTCCACAGGGTGGGGTCGAGTTTCGCCGAGGCGTCCAGCGGTGCGTGGATGACATAGCCATACTCGTCGCTGCCCTCGGGAAAGCCCGCCTCGGGGTTGCGGCCCATACGCAAGACAATGCGCATCAGTCCAGACATGCGGTTCGCTCCTTTTGGCGAACCAGCTTATCCGCGCTCCCGCTTCGCACTACATTGAGCCGACGCAAACGAAGTGATTCCCATGGCCCGGCCGGCCCGCACCCAGATTTCCGCCAAGGGCGAGGCGCCGCGCGCTTGGCAACGGATGCTCTCGGGTCGCCGTCTCGATCTGCTGGACCCCTCCCCGCTCGATATCGAGATCGAGGACATCGCCCACGGTCTTGCCCGCGTGGCGCGCTGGAACGGCCAAACTATCGGCGCGCATGCATTCTCGGTGGCGCAGCATTCGCTCGTGGTGGAAGAGCTCTGCCGCAAGCTTGCACCAAGCTGGGACCGCCCGCGCCGATTAATGGCGCTGCTGCACGACGCGCCGGAATATGTCATCGGCGATATGATCAGCCCGTTCAAAGCAGCGCTTGGGCTCGACTACAAGGCCTTCGAAGCCAAGCTCGAAGCCGCCATACATTTACGCTTCAGCCTGCCCGCGATTGCGCCTCCCGCAGTGAAGGCCACAATAAAGCGCGCCGACATCATTTGCGCCTACTTCGAAGCCGTGCAGCTGGCCGGCTTTACCGAAGCGGAAGCCAAGCGCTTCTTCGGCGCGCCGCCACGGGGGATGGCGCTCAGCCTGAAGCCGCAGCCGACGGCGCAGGTGCAGGAGGCTTTCTTGAAGCGGTTTCGCACGCTGCTCGACCCGGCGTGAGCTCACACCTTCAGCAAGCGCAAACCTGGGCACAGCGAAAAACGTGCATCGCTACTCACCAATTCCTGATCCTCAATAATCGCGGTCGCGGCAATGAGTCGATCGAACGGGTCGTCATGGAGAAACGCAAGGCTCATCGCGCAGGCTATGTGACGGGGCTCGAGCGGGACAACATCGATCACCGCGCGCGCACACCAGTGTTCGAGCGCCAACGTCGGATCGGTCGCGAACGGCGCCGGCAAAGGCAATTTTCCCTTGCGATGCTTGATCGACATTTCCCAGAAGCTGACGATGCTGAGGCTGCGTTGTTCGTCGGGATCGCGTAGCCGGCTCATGATGCGCGATGGGATCACGTCGGGCTCACGCACCAACCAAATCATGATGTTGGTGTCGAGCAACATCAAATTTCTTCGTTGATGCTGTCCTCGAACAACTGGCGCACATATTCGTCGCCTTCAGCCCATTGCTCGTCGGCGATATGCGGCATCTGACCCTTGAGGAAACCGAACTCTGGGATGCGGCGTTGGACTTTGTCGGGCGCGACCAGAACCGCGACGGGCGTTCCGTTCTTAGCGATGACGATGTCCTCGCCGGCCGCGGCGCGGTCGACCAGCTTGGAGAGCTGTGTCTTGGCCTCATAGAGGTTGACCTTGGTCATGGTGGAAGAATACATACCTTGACCAACTTGGTCAAGGTGACGTCCTGGCCTTCCGCTAGCGGCGCGATCCAGCCTATGTAGGCCCATGCCCATCATCGTCTGTCCCCTCTCGAGCGCGCCCGAGATCGCCCGCGACCGCAAGCCCTCGCATGTCGTCAGCCTGCTCGATCCAGGATCAGCCTTCCCAACACTCGATGGCTATGACGCGGAACGGCATCTGCGCGTGGGCGTGCATGACATCGAAGCCGAAGCAGCGGGGTTTGATGCGGTTTGCGAACGACGCATCGAGACCATTCTTGATTTTGTCGGCGGCTGGGAGCGCGCTTCGCCGATCCTGATACATTGCTACGCCGGCATCTCGCGGTCGACCGCGACCGCCTTCATTACCGCCTGTGCGCATCATCCCGAAGCAGACGAAGGCGCAATTGCTCGCAACCTACGCGCGGCGTCATCGACCGCGAGCCCGAACCGCCGCTTTGTCGCACTCGCTGATTCAGCGATGGGCCGCGCCGGGCGCATGGTCGCCGCCATCGACGCTATTGGGCGCGGTCCGCATTGGAGCGAGGTCGGCGAGGCGGCGCCGTTCACCCTGGCGGTGGGCTGAGCGGTCCAGATGCGTGCTCCCCAATGAACGCTCCCCGCGTCGTCATAGGACTTTCCGCTGTCATCGTCGCAGCGACTGAGGACGCGCCCTATGTCGTGGTGACGCGCGAGGCTGACGCGCTTGCAGGTTTGCCGTTCGGACCATTCGATCCCGCTGGCGACCGCACCTTGGAATTGTCACTACGCGGTTGGGTAAAGGAGCAAACCAGTTTCGAAATCGGCTACGTAGAGCAATTGTACACGTTCGGCGATCGCGGGCGCGAAATGCCGCTCGCCGATGTAAGAGGTGAGCGCCCAGACCGGGTGATTTCGATTTCTTATCTCGCGCTGACGCCATCGCGCGCAGTGCTCGACCGCCCTGAAGCGCGGTGGCGCTCGTGGTACGATTTCTTTCCTTGGGAAGATTGGCGCCGTGGCCGCCCCGCGATCATCGATCGGGTCGTTGCACCGAAGCTCCGCGCATGGGCGGATGGCGACGCCCGCTACTCGGCACAACGCCGACACCGAGCGCGATTGGCCTTCGCGCTCGACGGAGCAGTTTGGAACGAAGAGCGCGCACTGGAGCGTTACGAATTATTGTACGAAGCGGGGCTCGCACCCGAAGCCGCGCGCGACCGCGCTCGTTTTGAAGGCAAGCCCGCGCCAGAGATCGCCGCCGCGCCGGGGCTCGGCGAGCCGATGATCTCCGATCACCGCCGCATCCTCGGCACCGCAATCGGGCGGCTGCGCGCCAAGATCAAATATCGCCCAGTCATCTTCGAGCTTGCGCCGGAATTGTTCACGCTGCTGCACCTGCAGCGCTTGGTGGAGGCGATCTCTGGCCTTGAGCTGCATAAGCAGAATTTCCGCCGCCTGCTCGATCGCTCGGGCTTGGTTGACGGCACAGGCCAGTTCGACGCAAGCGCCGGCGGACGCCCGGCCGAATTGTTCAAGTGCCGACGTGAGACGCTGGCGCAGCGCCCGGTCGGCGGCGTCAACGTGCCCGCGCCGCGCGGAGAATAGGCCCACAGGACTGGATTTATGGCCATCATTTGGCTATATTGACCTGATGACAACCTATAGCGTCGCTGAGGCGAAGAATAATTTGTCCGAATTGATCGACCGCGCCCTCAAGGGCGAGGGGGTTGTGATAACGCGCCATGGCGCGCCCGTGGTGCAGATGACGGCGGTGCAACCAGCGCCACGGCCAGTGACCGAGGAGGACCTCGTCCGTTTGGACGCCCTGCGCTATCAGCCTGCGATGCCCCTGCACGAAGACGCCGCTGCACTCATCTCACGCATACGCGATGAGGGAGAACATTGAACCTGTATCTTGACGCCAGTGTTCTGGTGGCGATGTTCGTCCAAGAGGCAGATAGCCTGCGCGCGCGCCAAGGCATCATCGGCGCCACTCTTCTCGTAAGCGATTTCGCCGCCGCCGAGTTCTCTTCAGCCATCTCACGCAGGACTAGGATCGGAGAAGTTCTAAGCACTGACGCCCCGCAGATCCTATCTGCGTTTGACATCTGGACGACGCAGTGCACGACACGCGTCGCGCTGACGCCAAGCGACGGCCCCACGACGATTGCATGCGTCCGGCGCCTCGATCTCGCCTTGCGCTCTCCCGATGCGCTGCATTTAGCCATCGCGCACCGCCTTGGCGCGACCTTGTTTTCTTTCGACGCCAAGATGAATGCCGCGGCGCCAGCGCTTGGCGTGGCGGTGGCTTAACTACGCGACCGGCGCCTCCCCCGCGATCCCGTAGGTCAGCGGATCGACCAGCAGGCCATCGACGATCAGTTCGTAATGAAGGTGCACCCCGGTGGCGTTGCCGGTGGCGCCCATGCGTGCGACTGGCGCGCCGGCCGCGACGAAAATGCCCGAGCGCAGGTTCGGATCGATCTCGTTCAGGTGCGCGTATCGCGTCACGACGTCTTCGCCGTGTTCGATCTCGAGCACCAGGCCGTATCCGCCTTGCCATCCAGCGCTGCGCACCCAACCATCGCCGGCGGCGTAAATGTAGCCGCCACTGGAATTGGCGAGATCAAGGCCGTTGTGCTGGCGGCCGCCGCCATCGGCGGTACCGCGCCAGCCGAAGCCAGACGACAGACAGGCGCCCTCGGTGGGATTGCGCAAGAGCGGTCCGGCCGCAGTAGAAATGTAAGG
>CADEDG010000058.1 GCA_902826035.1 uncultured Alphaproteobacteria bacterium | reverse complement strand
TTAACGCGACCTGAACCTGTCTTGGTTATGGTCCCGCTCACGAACAGCGTTTCCGTCAGAGAAACGCGCTCAATAGATTTGGTGGGACATGAGCAAAACGATCCTGATCGTCGATGACGATCCGGCGCAGCGGCGTCTTTTGCAGGCGGCAGTCGAGCGCCACGGTTTTCATACGCGTACGGCCGACAACGGGCTCCAAGCGGTCGCCGCGGTGGATACCCACGCCGATATCGACGCCGTGATGCTCGATCTGGTGATGCCAGGCATGAGCGGGCAGGAAGCGCTGAAGGAAATCCGCCAGCGTCGCGGCGATCTGCCGTGCATCGTGCTCACCGCCTCGGGCGGCATCGACACGGTAGTGCAGGCGATGCAGGCCGGCGCCTGCGACTTCTTCGTCAAGCCGGCAAGCCCCGAGCGGATCATGGTGTCGATCCGCAATGCGCTCGAGCTCACAAATCTGAAGACCGAAGTGGTGCGGTTGAAAAAGCGCGTCTCCGGTCAGCTTTCCTTCGACGACATGGTGGCGACCGCGCCGGTGATGGCGCCGGTGGTGCGCATGGGACGGCGCGCGGCTGGCTCCAGCATTCCGGTGTTGATCACCGGCGAGAGCGGCGTCGGCAAGGAATTGCTGGCGCGTGCGATCCAAGGCGCAAGCGAACGGGCAGGACGACCGTTCGTCACCGTCAATTGCGGCGCTATTCCGGAAAATCTGGTGGAATCGATCCTGTTTGGGCACGTCAAGGGCAGCTTCACCGGCGCCACGGACAACCATTCCGGCAAGTTCGCCGAAGCCAATGGCGGCACTTTGTTTTTGGACGAAGTCGGCGAACTGCCGCTCGACGCGCAGGTGAAATTGCTTCGCGTGCTGCAGGAGGGCGAGGTCGATCCGGTCGGCGCCAAGCGGCCGCTGAAGGTTGACGTGCGCATCATCAGCGCCACCAACAAGGACCTCGCAAAGCTGGTCGCCGACGGCCGCTTCCGGGAAGACTTGTTCTATCGGCTGAACGTGTTTCCCATCGAAGCGCCGCCGCTGCGTGAGCGCCGCGAGGATTTGCCGGCCTTGGTGGCGCGCTTCATCGCTCGCTTCAACGCTGAAGAGGGCCGCAACGTGCGCGGCGCTTCGGAAGCGACCATGGCGATGCTGCTGGATTTCGACTGGCCCGGCAATGTGCGTCAGCTTGAGAACAGCGTCTTCCGCGCCGTGATCCTGTGCGAAGGCGATGTGCTGCAGCCTGAAGACTTTCCGCAAATCTCCGGTCTAAAACCCCTAATTGCGGCGAATGACGCGCGCGCGCTCGAACTCCCGCTCCCCGCCAACGACCATCATGTCGCCGAAGCGCACGCGGCGTTGCAGGCGGCGGTGGTTGAGGCTTCCGATGCGCCCGGCGCTGCTGTCGCGATCTTCGACGCCGAGGGTCATCTACGCGCGCTCGAGCAAGTGGAGCGCGATTTGATCGGCCTCGCGATCGATCACTACGCCGGCCACATGTCGGAAGTGGCGCGCCGCTTGGGCATCGGCCGGAGCACGCTCTATCGCAAACTTCGTGAGTACGGGTTCGAGGAGCGCGTGGCCGCGGAGGGGTGACTCCGCTAGCCAAGCGCACGCGGCGTGCAGCGGATCAGCCGCGAATCTTCCAACGCGGCGGTGCGGTGGATTCCGATCTTCTGGTAATCGGAATCGCCCAGCATTGAGAGCATTGCCCCCACGCTTGGATATTCCACGATGAAGGCCATGTCCCAGCGCTCGTCGGAGGGGCCGATGACGATCAGATTGGGTGCGCCCGCCCACAGAACCCGTGCGCCCAGTTTGGCGATGAACGGCGCGGTTCCCGCCATGTAGCGTTGATAGGATTGTTCGCCGGTGAGGTTCTCACGCGCGTATTCGTGGCCTTCGGGATAGCTCGCCCGCGCGCGGAAGCGGAGGAGGTTGATCATGTTGATGGCGCCCGCTTCGCTTGCGCTTGTCAGCATGGCCTGAATTTGCTCGGCGTTTGGATTGACCGACCCCATCGCTCGCCTCCTGGAGCGTTTCGCCCCACGCGATTAGAGCATCGATGTGTGCAGGTGGCAGCAAAAAAGGCGCGAACCCGGGGAGGTCCGCGCCTTTCTAGTGTCGCCTTCAGGGAGGGGTCAGGCGACCATGAGCGCGGCGTTGTGCAGGAAAACCGCCGCGACTGGGGCGAAAAGAAGCATGGCGATGGTAAGGCTGGCGAGTTTGGTCATGGCGGTTACTCCGGGCTGGTTTGGGTGTCTCTGAAACGGAGATGCGGGTGTCTGGCGATTTGGATGCACGAGGCTCAGCGCCACGGCGAAATGAATGAGTTTACTCATGTTTGACGCTCCAGAGCGGCGGCCAGCGAAAGCTCGGCGCGCAGCGGCCGGCGCACGGCGGCGGCGAAGCGGGCGTGATATTCCGGGTGCTCGGTGCCCATGAGGCGATCCCACCAGGTGAAATAGAGCCCGTAATTCCAGCCTGCCTGCGCGTGGTGGAGATCGTGGTGGGTGGTGGTGGTGAGAAAGTCGAACAGCGGCCGCCCGTCGCTGCGCGCCGGCATCAATTCGTAGCCAGAATGCCCCAGCGTGTTGCGCACGATCTGATGCAGCATGAACAGGCCGGTCACGCCCCAGGGCGTGGGAACCACGAACAACCACAGCGGTACGAAGCTCGCCATGATCACCGCTTCGCCCAAGTCGAAGCTGTAGGCGGTGAACGGGGAGGGGTTCATGCTCTTGTGGTGGCGGCGGTGAAATATCCGGAACAGGCGGCGGTTGTGCATGAGCCGGTGCGCCCAATAGAAATACGCATCGTGCGCCACGATGATGAGCGCGAGGTTTGCCCAGAACCAGGCCGGCCCCCAGGTCGCCGCGATCGCGGGTCCTGGCAACATACCGAAGCGCTCGAACATGAACGTGGCGAGGCCGACTGTGGAGAAAATGGCGATGGAGCGCAGCGAGATCAGAAACTCCAGCCCGAGCTGTTTCGCCGGTGGCGTTTCGCTCCTGATCTTACGCCCGCGCAAGGCGGCGGCGAACACCACCCAAAGCACCAGCCAGACGCCAATGGCGAAAATGGCGTAGCGGGTGACGTCCGTCTGCGCGTTTTCGAGCCATTGGGTGGCCGTGGCGGCAGCGAAATCTTGGTCCATGTTCGGTCTCCGATGCGATCCCGTCGCAGGGAGAGCGATGGCTGAACGGTGCGCGGATGGCTCGCCGGGGCATGAAAAACCGTGGCCGTTTTCGGATTCAGCCAGAGATTTCGGAAATCGGCGAGCCTTGGGCCCGCCTGTACTCCGTCGGCGTCACTCCCGTTGCTTCCTTGAATGCGCGGTTGAACGGTCCGAGTGAGCCGAAGCCCAGATCGAAAGCGATGGCCGCGACCGTGACGCGAGCCTTGGCCGGATCGACCAGGAGGCGCTTGGCCGCTTCAATGCGCCGTGTGTTTATGAACGCGGCGAAATTCCGGAAACCGAGATGGCTGTTGATGAGGGGCCGCAGCCGGTGCTCGGGCACGCCTACGGCGTCGGCGAGCACGCCGATGGTGAGGCCTTCCTGCCGCCAGATCTCGTCGATCTCCATCGCACGGTTGAGGCTTTCCAGCGCCAAACGATCGGCGCTGTCCGCCGCCGCCGGCGGCGGCCTGACCGAGCCTAGCAATTCCCCAGGCGCCCGCAGGAAGATTGCTGCTCCCGCGAGGCTCAAGGCCGCCAGCGCCCCGGCATTGATCAAATCCTTCGCCGGCAACGTGAGACCGACGATTTGCAGGCCAGCCATAAGCAGCGCGTAAAACGCCACCATGGCGACGAAGGGGACGCGAATGCGTTGGCGCGCTTCGACCAGGTCGCCGCGCCAAGTTCTTAGCACAATAGTGAGCGCATGGAGGGCGAGGCCGGCTTCGCACAATTTGTGGATAAGCCAGATCGGGCGCATGCCGGTGGCGAAGGCGGCGAGCCCCAGCGCGAACAGGGCCGCAACCGGCGCCAACGTTCTGGCCTCGATACGACGGTCCTCAAAGAGCGTGACGACGAACAGCCAGATAAATCCGGTTGCGCCGAGCGAGAGCAGATTGACGAGGAAATACCCGTCCCCGATCTGCGTGCTGAAGGCGCGGGAATTTTCGAGCACGTGGGCGATTGCGGCAACGCCGAGCATAAGCGCGGCGTACCCGACCGGCTTTCCCGCCGCCGCGCGCCAAAATCCCGCCGCTACGCTCGCCAGCGCACCGATAGCGACGCCGCGCAACACCAATTCGTAGCCGACGCTCGTTTCAGGCATTGCGTGATTGACCGGGAGGCAGCGGCGAATTCAAGCGTTTTCAGCGCGCTTTGAGCGTTCCACCCTCTCCCCCGGCGGGGGAGAGGGTGTCGCGAAGCGACGGGTGAGGGGACCCCGGCCTCTCCGGAAAAACTGCAAACCCCTCATCCGGCCCTTCGGGCCACCTTCTCCCCCGCAGGGGGAGAAGGTTAGTTCTCACCACCGCCCCCGCCGCGCCTGTACTCCGTCGGCGTCACGCCCGTCGCTTCCTTGAAGGCGCGGTTGAACGGCCCGAGCGAGCCGAAGCCTAAATCGTAAGCGATCGCTGCAATTGTTGTGCGGGATTGCCCAGGATCGGCGAGTAGGCGCTTCGCCGCCTCGATGCGGCGCGCGTTCACGAACGCCGCGAAGTTGCGAAAGCCAAGATGATCGTTGATCAGCGGCCGCAGCCGATGTTCGGGCACGCCAACCTCCTCGGCCAGCGCGCCAATGGTGATCCCTTCGCGCCGCCAGACCTCGCCTTGCCCCATCAGCGCATCGAGCTTGGCCAGCGTTGCGCGATCGCCGGCGTCGAGAGTATCATTTTCCTCAGGCGCCGTGCGTGTCGGTTCGGCTGCGCCAAATAGTTCTCCGCGCGCGCGCAGGAAAACCAAAGCCCCCGCGCTGCAATAGAGCGCCAGCGAAACGCCGCCCAGCAGCCGGAACCAGGGTCGAAAAAAGCCCATCCCCTCGGCGATCTCGAACCCCGACAGCGTCATCACATAAAGCGTGACCACCGCCAGGAACGGGCCGCGTAGACGCCGGCGCGTCTCCACCAAATCGTCGCGCCAGCTGCGCCAGATGACGTAAAGCGCGTGCGCGGCAAAACCCGCCTCCACCAGATTGTGCACGAGCCACACCGCTTCCCGCGCGGGCTTCGGCCCCAACCAGCCGATGAGGCCGATAGCTGTCAGCAGCGCCCACGGCGCCAGCGTGCGCGGGCTCACCGCGCGATCCTCGAACAGCGCCACGATGAAAAGCCAGAACAGACCCGCGCCGCCGAGCGCGGCGAAATGGATCGGTGCCATCGCCGGCTCGAAAGCGCTGGTTAGTTGCGGCGAGGAATTGATCACGTAGGCGCTGACGCCAGCGCAGAACAAAAGTCCGGCAAGTCGCGCGGGCTGGCGCGCGCCGCCCGACCACAGGCCGCTCGCGATCGCGACAAGCGCGCCAATGGCGATGCCACGCGCGAGAATTTCTAGTGCAACCAAATCGGGGTTCATGGCTAGCGCCTTTCTTAGGGGCGCACGCCCTGCAAGAAAAGGGCGCGGACTCCGGGCGAAGTACGCGCCAGTGATCGTCGTGGCTTAGCGGGGGGGGATTAAGCGACCATCTGAGCGGCTTGATAAACAAACGCGTAGGCGGCCGGCGCGAACAAGACGATTGCTGCGACGATGGCGAGGAATTTTCTCATGGCCGACCTCCGAATGCCTGGTTGAAGCTCTTGCTGACGAGATGCTGGCGCGGTGTTTCGCGGATGCTAAAACTTGCGAAAGGTCGCCGTCTCCGCTGCGAAAAAAAGGCGCGGACTCCGGGTGAAGTCCGCGCCTCCGGGGATCGCCGCCCTGGCGGGTGGGGGATTAGGCGACGATCTGAGCGGCTTGGTTGAGCGTGGCGAGCGCGAGCGGGGTAAACAGGACGAACGCGGCCGTGATACAAAAGGCCTTGAAACTGAACTTGGTCATATGCGGATCTTTCATCGAAATGCCGGGGTTTCGCGGCGGTTAATCTAAAGATGCCGCCTCCATCGCTTTTGGATGCAGGCGTGTCGATCAGCGCCGGCGCGGCGGGCTCGGGGGGTTTGGCGCAGTCGGCGGCGAGGGCGCCGCAGGCGGCGCCACATGGCGCTCCTCGAGGCGCAGACGGCCGTCGCCGTCGGCGTCCATGGCGTCGAAGAAACGCAAATGCTGGGCGCGGAATTCCTCCAACGACATGGCGCCGTCCCTGTTCAAATCCGCCTCGCCCGGGTCGTCGCGGCCCATGAAGAACATCGGCGCGTGCGGCGGCAGAGGCGCCATCGCAACTCCGTCGCCATCGCTGCTCCAAACGTGATCGCCGTTAATGATCACAACTCTGCGTTCGGCGCGGTCTTCGATATTCTCCGCCATGCGCTCGGCTTCTTCCGCCAGGCGTTCGGCCTCACGCTCGGCTCGTCCTGCTTCCCGCGATGCCTGTTCAGCTTCGCGTTCAATGCGTTCAATCTCCCGCTCGATTCGCCCCTGCTCCTCGGGGCTGACATGCTCGCCGCCGCGAAGAATAGTTACTTCCCGCTCGGTCCGCTCCTTATCGCCGTTGCGGCAGACGATCATCACCCTGCGCCCCACGCGCGCGCCCGGGCGAGAAGCCGCGTCGGGGCTCTGCTCTACGATATCGCAGCCATCGGCGAGGTCTTCCGCGTCGGGCCCATCCTCGCCGAGCATCCTGTGCAGGTCGCCGGGACCGTCAATGCGAATGTCAAATCCGTCAGTGCCGTGATCCGCGCGGTCGAGACGCCTGTCATGATTGCCGTCGAGTTCGGCGAACATGCGTTCGGCGGCCGCACCTGCCTCGGATCGCGTCATCCAGCCGTCGCCGTCGGCATCCATGTTCATCGCCGCGCTCTCGCCATGGCGGACGATGACGCGAGAATGCTCGGGTTGAGCGAAGGCGGCCATCGCAATCGAGGCGAAAGCCACGCCCAAAGCGGTTGTGAGGTTCATGGTCGGGTCCCTTCTGCGCCCCCTCGGGGCGATCGCGGGTGGACTTATCGACCCGGTCCGTTTCCCCTGTTTGTCAGAGCTGAAACAATGCTGAAACGCTAGTACGATAGAAATTGCCCATATGATTGGTTGGGAGTGTTCACTGGCGTTTTTGGCGTTTCCCCTGTTGGCGGGGTCGAGGCGGCATTAACATGGCGCATATGACCGAAACGTCCCCGCCGCGCGTTCTAATCGTTGACGATGATTCCGACATTCGCAACGGCCTGGTCGAGGTGTTCGCGCGCGCCGGCTTTGACGCTGCCGCCGCCGCCGACGTCGCCGCCATGGAGCGTCGCCTCGACAGCCACGGCGCCGATCTCATCGTGCTTGACCTGATGATGCCCGGCGAGGACGGCCTATCAGCCTGCAAGCGTTTGTCGGCTCGGGGCGCTCCGCCCATCATCATGTTGTCGGCGCTTGGCGACGACGCGGACCGCATTGTGGGACTCGAAATCGGCGCCGACGATTACCTCGCCAAGCCGTGCAATCCGCGTGAGCTGGTGGCGCGCGCCCGCGCCGTGCTGAGGCGCGCGCGTGACGCCGAGAGCGCCCCCAAGGGCGAGGCGCTGCGCTTCGCAGGCTTTCGCCTCGATATCGCACGGCGCGAACTGCACGATCCAGACGGCGTGGTTATCTCGCTCTCGAGCGGCGAGTTTCGGCTGCTGCGAGCTTTCGTCGAGCATCCCCAGCGCGTACTCACGCGCGAGCAATTGCTAGACTATGCGTTCAACAACGACAGCGACGTTTTCGATCGCGCCGTTGATGTGCAGGTCAGTCGTGTGCGGCGCAAGCTCGAGCGCAAGGGCGCCCCCGATATCATCCGCACCATTCGCGGCGAGGGTTATATCTTCGATGCGAAGCCGAGCCCGTGATGGACAAAGCGCGCGGGCTTCCAATTGCCGCTTAGCTCGGGGCGCTGGTGGCTTTGGCGCTGGCCTCTGCGTTCATGGCGATGCTGGCGATTATCATCTGGTTGCCGCCCAAGCCTCCCGATGTCATGCGCGCCGACGAAGTGGCCGAGCACTTCCAGGGCGGCTACGACTACATGCTGGTGGAGAACCGGCCCTTGCCAGGCGACAGCATGCTCTGGAGCGTGAGCCGGACGCCAGAGATCGAGGAACCGGAACATTCCCCGCATTTGCAACTCGCCCGCGTGCGCCTTGCGCAGAGCCTCGATCTCCATCCCGAGCAGGTACGCATGACCGCAGCGCAGGAGCAGCGCACCGACGCCTTCGTGTTCCAAATTCGCGATGTCGATGAATTGCGCCGTGAAGTGGAGGAGGCTGCCCGCGACATGGAAGAGGCCATTCGCGATGCGGAGCAAAGCACGCGCGTTGCGGAAGGCGAAGTGCGCCAGGCTGAAGAGCAAACCCGATTAGCCGAGGAAGCCGTGCGCGCTGCTGAGGTCGCCTCGCGCGCCGCCATGCGCGCCGCTCGCGAGGATGAAGCCTTGCTCGAAGCTGAGGAAAATGCACGCGAGGCCGCCGAGCAAGCGCGCCAAGCCGAAGACGAGGCACGCACCGCGGAGCGTGAAGCACGAGCGGCGGAACGGCGCCTGCGGGTCGAGAAAGTGCGCATAGGCGCCGGTGATGTCGATGTTAGCGTAGAAGTCGATCCCGACATGAACTTCGGTGCGGATGGCGAGGGCCGCATGCGCGTCCATCGCTTCGAGTTCAATGTCGCAACCCACGATCGCGCGCAGCGGGGGCGGCTCGCGCCTCCCGCGCCGCCGTCGCCACCCTCGCGCGTGGCTGGCGCTGCGGCGCCGACGCCGCCAGAGTTGCCGGAGACGCCGGACATAGCGCTTCCGCCGATGTTTGCGCCGGCGCCGGATGGCGTGATGCTGATCTCGGGTTTCGCCATCGGTGCGCAATTGCCGGACGGTCGCTGGCTGGTGATGCGCCAGGGTCGAAATTGGGCGGAACTGGGCTGGATCGTTCGCGCAGCGTCGATCATAGCCGCGGCGCTGGCCGTATTGTCGTTGTTGGCGCTGCTGTTCGCCCGCCGCATCACGCGCCCGATCCGAAGTTTCGCAGACGCAGTGCAGGCGCTTGGCGTCGATCCACGCAACGACCCCGTGCGCGAGGAGGGGCCGCGCGAGCTACAAGGCGCGGCGCGCGCGGTCAACAGCATGCAGGCGAGACTGCGTGCGCTCATCGCCGATCGCACCAAGACGCTAGCGGCGGTCGCGCACGATATGCGCACGCCGCTCATGCGCTTGCGTCTAGCCGCGGAGAACACGCCGCCCGAACAACGCGACCGCATGGCCAAGGAGATTGGCGAAGTCGAGGCTCTGGTGGCGAGCTTCATCGCCTTCGCGCGCGACGATCCCGCCGAGGAGGCGCGCGTGCGCCTCGATCTTTCGGCGCTATTACAGAGCATCGCCGACGATCATATCGAGGCGGGGCATCCGGTGTCGTTCAATGGCGAGGAGCGCGTGATCGTCACCGGCCAATCCTTGGGCCTGAAGCGGTTGTTCAACAATCTCGTGGAGAACGCGCTGAAATATGGATCGCGCGCCCACATCAGCATGAAACGCGACGGCGCCCAGATGCTTATCGATGTCGCTGACGACGGCCCCGGCATTCCCGCCGAGCAGCGCGAAAGCGTGTTCGAACCGTTCGTGCGGCTGGAAAACGGCGAGCGCAAAAGCGCCAACGGCGCGGGCCTCGGCCTACCCGCCGCCCGTTCGATCGCCCGCGCCCACGGCGGCGATGTCGTGCTGTTGGATGCAGAACAGGGCGCCTTGATGCGCGTCATCTTGCCGGGGTAGCGCCCGCTTCCCGTGTTTCACAGCCATCCCCGGGACGCTGCGAAATGGCGGGCCAAAGACACCTGAGGCTGGGGCCTATAAACACGAACTGGTAGTGATCTTGGGTCCCGGCGCGCGCGCATCAGCGATTGCGGGCAAATTCTACCCCACCCCCGCGAAATACCCGCTCCCGCCCAACGCGTGGACACGCGTTCGTCACTTCAGCGCGCGTTCCCGCAATTGTTTCACGTCCTGCGCGCGTTCGCGCGGTATCACGATGACTGTTTTTTGCGTTGCGATCACGATGAGGTCGTTCACGCCTGACACGCACACTTTCACGCCCTCGCCGCGCAGGAGATTGTTCGATGAGCCGACCGCGACGACATCGCCATGAATTGCGTTGCCGAGTTCGTCCTTCGCCGCCAATCGCCATATCTCATCCCAGGCGCCAATATCGGCCCAGCCGATGGCGCATGGCGCGACCGCGCCCTTGCGCGTGTGTTCCATAACCGCGATATCGAGCGGCAGCGAGCGGGCGCGGGCGAAGTGCTCGGCGTCGAGATAGATTTCGACGCCGTTGCGGCGGGCTGCGGCCAGAGCGGCGAGTGCGCGATCGCGGATGTCGGCATTTGCGGCGAATTCTTCCAACATCGTGCGCGGGTGAAAGAAAAACATCCCCGCGTTCCACGAATGTCCACCTTCGGCCAAATAGCGCTCGGCAATTTCACGCTGGGGCTTTTCGCGGAAGGAATCGATCGCGAACACGCCCTCGCTGAGAGTCGCGCCGCTCTTGATATAGCCATAGCCGGTTTCCGGGCGGTTGGGCTCGATGCCGAACGTGACGATGCGCTCGCGCGCGATTGGCGCTGCGCGCGCGATGGCAGCGAGAAAGCCCTCGCGGTCGGCAATGGAGTGGTCAGCCGGCAACAGCAAAACCAGCGCCTCGGCATCGATCTCGGCCCCCAAAGCGGCCGCCACCGCGGCGGCGGCGGCGGTGTTGCGCGCGACCGGCTCGTACACGATAGCAGAAGCGCTTGCACCGATCTCTGCTAAGTGTGCGTCGATCCATTGTTTGTGGCTAGAATTGCACAGCACAATCGGCGGCGCGAAGGAAATGGCGTCAGTCTCGCCGCTGACGCGCGCAACCGTTTCGGCGAACAGCGAACGCGTCCCCGCCAGGGCGTGGAATTGCTTCGGCTGTGCGTCGGTCGAAAGCGGCCAGAGCCGGGTTCCGGCGCCGCCGGACATGATCGCGGGGATGATGCGCTGCTTCATGCGCATTGCTTGCGTCGCGCCGGCAAAATCCGCAAGACAGGGCGGCGGGGAGAAATATGAGCGAGATTCCGTTCGGCGAGCTGCGGACCTGGGTGTTCGGGGCGCTGCTGCCGTTTTGGGCAAGGTGCGGGGTCGATCGCGAACATGGCGGCTTCCTGGAAGAAGTGTCGCCGACGGGCGCGCCAACGGCCCGGGGCGACAAGCGCCTGCGCACCATGTGCCGGCAGCTCTATTCCTTTTCCCACGCGGCGCTGTTGGGTTGGGAAGAGGGCGCTGCGCTCTCGGCGATGGGTTGCGAGTATTTGTTCAAACACGCGCACCTGCCTGACGGCTCGTGGGCCAAAACGCTCGTGCGCGACGGCGCCGTCCTCGATCCCACGCCCGACCTCTACGATCTTGCTTTCGTGATCTACGCGCTGGCGTGGCGCTATCGTCTCGCGGGCGAGAGCGAGGTGCTGGAGCACTTGCACGCGACGTTCCACTTCATCCAGACACGCATGCGCGCGGGTGAGGGCTTCGTTGCGCGTCTGCCAGATGGCGGCGCGCGCCTGCAGAACCCGCACATGCACCTTCTCGAAGCGTGCCTTGCCGCTGTAGAGGCCACTGGCGATGAGCGATTTCTGGAGCAAGCGGACCAAGTGGTGGCGCTATTCGCGAAGCGTCTGTTCGACGGCGTCACTCTAGGCGAGAGCTTCGATCACAATTGGTCGCGCGCACCCAGTCAGCTCCTCGAGCCTGGCCACCATTTCGAATGGGCCTGGATACTGGCTCAGTATCAGCGGCTGCGCGGCGGCGATTTTGGCGCGCACGCTGCGGCGCTGGTCGCGTGGGGCGAACGCTTCGGACTTGCCCCCGACGGCGCTGTGTTCGACGCCGTGGACGAACGCGGCGCCTCGATCCGCGCCAGTTCGCGCGCGTGGACCAACACCGAACGGATCAAGGGTTGGCTCGGGCTCTACGAACTCACGGGCCGCGATCCGCGCGCGCCAGTCGCGCAATCCCTGCGCCTGCTGTTCGATCGCTATTTCGCGGGTTCCGCGCCAGGAGCATGGGTCGATCAGTTTGACGCGGAAGGTAAGCCGATGACCGAGGCCGTGCCCGCGTCGATCGTTTATCACTTGCTGCTCGCTTTCAGCGAAGTGCTTCGTCTCGAGCCGAGGCTTCAGACGTCGTAATACTCCCGGTACCAATCGAGAAAGCGTTTGACGCCCGTCTCGATCGGCGTGGTCGGCGCGAAATCGACGTCGCGCGCAAGATCGTCGACGTCTGCGAATGTGGCGGGCACGTCGCCTGGCTGCATCGGCAGGAAGTTTTTGGTCGCCGTTCTGCCCAAGCATTGCTCGAGAATTTCGATCAACCGCATCAATTTCACCGGCGAGTGGTTGCCGATATTGTAGAGTTGATAAGGGGCGCTAGAGGTCGCTGGATCGGGCGCATCACCGCGCCAGCCGGGATTGGGTCGCGCGACGCGTTCCCCGACGCGCACGAGCGATTCCACGATGTCGTCGATATAAGTGAAATCACGCTCCATCTGGCCGTGATTGAACACGTCGATTGGCTCGCCCGCGAGGATCGCGCGCGCGAACAAGAACATCGCCATGTCGGGTCGGCCCCAGGGGCCGTAGACCGTGAAGAAACGCAAGCCCGTCGCCGGCAATCGATACAAATGGCTGTAGGAGTGAGCGAGCAGCTCGTTGGCCTTCTTCGAGGCGGCATAGACGCTGAGCGGGTGATCGACGTTCTGGTGCACCGAGAACGGCATCGTGGTCACCGCGCCGTACACTGAACTGGAGGACGCGAACACCAGGTGCCCAATGCCGTGATGCCGGCAGCATTCGAGCACATTGACGAAGCCCTCGAGGTTGGACTTCACATAGGCTTGAGGATTGGTAAGCGAGTAGCGCACGCCTGCTTGCGCAGCGAGATTGAACACCAGTTCGAACTTGTGGCGCTTGAACAGCGCATCGAGGCCTGCTGCGTCGGCGAGGTCCTGGTGCGCGAACTCGAAGCCGGGGTGCGTGTGCAGGCGCTGCACCCGCGCTTGTTTAAGCGTGACGTCGTAATAATCGCTCATATTGTCGAGCCCGATCACCGAGCGTCCTGCCGCAAGCAGCCGCTCGGCCAAGTGGTAGCCGATAAAGCCGGCTGCGCCGGTGACGAGGACGGGTGTCATGAGGCTTCCCGGGAGCTAAGAGCGGTTGGCGCGAGTTGTCTTGGCGCCTGTGGTTCGATAAGCACGCGACCCAGGAAAATCAACTTGGCGGCGTCCTCTGGGCGCCCGCAGCGGTGAAGTAATCCAATGAACCAACGCCGCATCGCCGTTATCGGGCTGGGGTATGTCGGCTTGCCGGTAGCGGCTGCCTTCGCGCGCAAGGGCTTCGAGGTGGTCGGGTTCGAAATCGACGCCGAGCGTGTGGAGGAGCTAACGCGCGGCCATGACCGCACCCGCGAGGCCTCGCCAGAAGATTTGCGCTCGCCAAACCTGCGGATCACCACCGATCCCGTAGAGCTCAAAGCCGCGGACTTTTACATCGTTACGGTGCCGACGCCGATCGACGACGCTCTGACGCCCGATCTCACCGCCGTCCGCGCCGCCACCCGCACGGTTGGCGCAGCGCTCAAGCGCGGCGACATCGTCGTCTACGAATCGACGGTGTATCCTGGCTGCACCGAAGAGGAGTGCGGGCCGATCCTGGAGGCGGTTTCCGGGCTTCGCTCGGGGACTGACTTTACCCTCGCTTTCTCGCCGGAGCGCATCAATCCAGGCGATGTCGCCCACCGTTTCGAGACCATCGTCAAAGTTGTCTCCGGACAGGATGTCGCCACGCTCGACATCGTCGCGAAGACCTATGAGGCCGTTGTCGATGCCGGCGTGCATCGCGCGCCCTCGATCAGGGTCGCTGAGGCCGCCAAAGTGATCGAGAACACGCAGCGCGACCTCAATATCGCGCTGATGAACGAGTTGGCGCTGATCAATGCGCGCTTGGGGATCGACACTGGCGATGTTCTAGCCGCGGCGCGAACGAAATGGAATTTTCTCGGCTTTACTCCGGGCTTGGTTGGAGGTCACTGCATCGGCGTCGATCCCTATTACCTGACTCACAAGGCCCAGCAGGTCGGCTATCATCCGGAAGTGGTGCTGGCCGGGCGTCGCGTGAATGATGGCATGGGTCGCCATGTCGGACGCGAGTGCGTGCGGCTGCTGACGCGGCTTGGGCGCGCCAAGCCCCGGGTCGCGGTGATGGGCGTCACCTTCAAGGAAGACGTGCCGGATGTACGCAATTCCAAGGTATTCGACATTATCGATGAAATCCGCTCGTTCGGGTTTGAGGTTCTGGCCTGCGATCCGCACGCCGATGCGCGGCAGGCCGAACTGCATGGCGTGGCGCTGTCACCACTTGAATCGCTCGGCGGCGCGGATGCGGTGATTTTCGCGGTGGCGCACAAGGAGTTTCGCGATGGCGGTTGGAAAATGGCGCGAACTCTCCTTGGCGAAGCGGGCGTAGTGATGGACGTTCGCGGCTTCCTCGACCGCGCCCAAAAGCCTGCCGCAATGACGCTGTGGCGGCTCTAGATTAGCGACGGGCTGCGTTGGCGACGTGCCACGCGCCGGCGCGATAATCGACTTGTGAGGCGAACGCCGCGACTGTTGACGCCGCCAACAACATTGTAGCGTTCCACCATTCTTGCCAGGCCCCGAAGCTGACATTGGCGAGCACGCCGTACGCCAAAAGAGCCGCGCAGCTGCCTGCCGCCGCCGCGCGGTTGTTCGCCAGCATCGAGGCGAGCTTGAAGCCGCCAAAAACCAATGCCGCCGCCGCTAAGCCTGCGCCGACAAGTCCGGTCTCGTACCAAATTTGCAAGGAGGCGCTGTGGGGATGCAACGGGATCGCCTTCACGGTTTGGCCGTTGAGCACGATCGTGTCAGTAACAGTGCGCGAAGCGTCGAGGCCACGCCCGAGCCAGGGCTGTTCGGCTATGCGCTCGCACACATAGCCCCAAATGCCGGCGCGATGGGCTAAGCTTTCGGGTAGGGCGCCGACAAACGATTGGTTGGACAAAAGCAGCGGCGTCAGGAACGGTGCGCCAAGCATCCAACCCGCCATGCCAAAGCTGCAAAGCATGAGCGCGGCGCGCGGCGCCATGAATGCGAAAAGGAAACCGGCGATTCCAAGCCCATAAGCGGCGACGTTGGCGAGTTGGTCGAACTGCGCGGCGAAGTAGCCGCCGATCGCCAGGACGACGAACCCCAGACGGGGGCGCTCGTCGGAAAACGCCCCTGCGGCAATGGCCCATACTAGGCCGAACAATACGACCACGCCCCGGGCGGGATTGCGTTCCACCACCCAATAGACCTCGTCTGGATTCACGTTCCGGTTGAGCGGCATCCCAGCCAGCGCCTCAATCGCTAGCAGGCACGCCAGCACAACGAAGGCGGCGATGGTGACTGACCGGGTCAGGCGGCGCGCGCCTGGATCAGCCCCCGCCGCCGCGGCGAAAGCCAATCCAAATCCTACGGTCAGGGCCAACTTGGCCGCCTGGGAGTGGTCCGAATAGGGCGAATACTGGCTTGTGGCTGCTGCCCAAGCAACGAACAGGAGCAAAAAAATCAGCCATAATGGCCTATTATCAAATGCTTGCCGCAGCAGCGAGAGGCGCAACGAGAGCAGCCCGGCGAGCGCGACCATCAGTGCGAGCGCAAGCGCCCCGCCTGACGCGGCAGCCGGAACCAAAGCGAACATCAAGAAGCGCGCGCCCGTATCGGCACGAACTGGGATCTGCATAGGCGGTGCGCTCCTTGTCGCTCGTGCTTGCCACGCCTCACGCATTGCGATCAATTCGGAACCGAACATTTCAGAAAGATCGCCTGCAAGCCGGTACTTATCGCTTGGCGCCGCTGGAATTTTAGGCTTTGTTACGGTTAAGGCGCTAGCTTGTGCAGCTGCGCGCGCGGGACTATGGCGGCAAAGTCTAAGGCAGGAGCGGCCATGCGGGACGAGTCAAGAGGCGATTTCGGGCGTGAAGTCCGCGATACGATTGTCAAATCGGGCCTGACGGGCGTCGCCGCAACAGTGATCGCCGCAGCGGTGTTCTCTCCAGCTGGCCTGGGCGGCATGGTTGGAACCAGCTTGGCCTCTGGGCTTGCCGATCCAGGCGTTGCTCCCGCGGACGATCCCTACGCCAATCTGCCGGCTTTCCCAGCACCGATGTCGCACGACGAACTCAGCCAAATCCGAGGCGAGTTGGCGGCAACCGCCGCGGCCATGGAAATCACCCGCGCCGCTACAGAAGCGAAGGTCGAGCACATCCGCGCCATCGCGCTGACGGATGTCGATACTCCATTCGCGCCGGTTCCCGATGATTATGCGAACGCCCGAGTCGGCGGCGGCCTGCGGCTCGCGCTCAGTGAGCCGGTTGCAGCGCCACAATTGGTGCCCGTCGATTATCAGGGCGGCGGAGGGGGCGGCGGCTATGTCGGCAGCCACCTCGAACTTGCCGATCTGATGTTCGCGCACGAGGAATTCTAAAAGCCCAATTGCTAGCTGAAACGCTTGCTCGCGCACGCATCTGCACGCGCGCGGTGACAGTGCGCGTGCGCGTGTCTATTCAAGAGCGGCAAGTCGCAAGGAGAGCGGTGGATGCGCATCTTCGTCGCCGCATTGGCAGCCGCGCTATTCTGGGCGACGCCGGCAAAAACCCAAACCTATCGCCTCGGCTATAGCGCCGCCGTGCTCGACGTCATCGAGCTTGGGACCGCAAATTTCGATGTAGCCGTGATGCCCAATCGTTATGCCGTTCGCGCGGGCCTGCGTACATCGGGTCTAGCGCGCTTGTTCGACCAGACCGAAATCACCGCCTCCTCAATCGGGGCGGTGTCAGGGAGCGCCCTGAATTGGACCCGCTACGACATCTCGCACGCCTTTGCCGGCAAGTTCCGGCGTATCCAGCTTACTCGTCCAAACGGACAAGTCAGCGCCCAGATCAGCCCTTCCTACAGCGACCTCGGCGCGCGAGCTGCGAGCGCGGCGCAGCAGGCGGCGTCTTACGATCCGCTAACCGGGTTGGTGGCGCTTGGGCGTGAGATCGGGATGGCGCGCGCCTGCGCTGGGGCGGTTTTGGTGTTCGATGGTCGCCAGCATTATCGGCTGAGGGTTAACCCGCGTTCGCAGGGGCGGTTCAACGGCGGCGGCTATGACGGCCCAGCGCTGAATTGCACGCTGCGCTACGAGCCGATCGCAGGCTACAGCGCCAGCGCGCGCGGCGACCCTATCCCCACGGCGGATGCCTGGTTCGCTCTGCCGGCTCAACCGGGCTTCGCCCCGCCGCTCCGGTTGACGGTGCAAACCCCGCTCGGCGCCGCCAGGCTCGACTTGCGCAGCTACGAAGCGCGCTGACAGGGCGCGAACTATAGGCCAAGAGGGGCCATGGCGCGCGTCCTGGTCACCGGTGCCTCGGGATTTGTCGGCTCGACGTTGGTTGCTGCGTTGAGCGAACGCGGCTGGGCGGTTCGCGCGGCCGCGCGCACACGCTTGCCGCTCGCCGATGCGTGCATAGTTGGCGATCTGGGGCCCGACACGGATTGGCGCGCGGCGCTCAGAGGCGTCGAAACGGTGGTGCATCTGGCCGGGCCGGCGCACGCGAACTATTCCAGCGCTGAACTGGAGCGCGCGATCGTCCAGGGCGCCGCCACGCTCGCCGCGCAGGCTCGGGCCGCGGGCGTGTCGCGCTTTGTGTTCGTGTCCTCGATTAAGGCGGTCGCCGCGCACGCCGCGGGGCGCATGCTGTCCGAGAGCGAGCCGCCCAACCCGCAGGATCGCTATGGGCGCGCCAAACTGAATGCTGAACGCGAGGTGCTCGCACACCTCGGCGAAGCAGCGCTCGTGTTGCGCCCGCCTTTGGTGTTTGGCGTCGACGCCAAGGGGAATTTCCAGCACTTGCTGCGCATCGCCGACACCAACATCCCTCTGCCGTTCGCCGGCCTCGAAAATCTTCGCAGCCTTATCTCGCTTGATTCAATGGTGGAGGCGATTGTGGCGGCGCTGATCAAGCGTGTCGGCGCCGGCGTGTTCCATGTCGCCGACCGGCCGGCGCTCTCAACGCCCGAGATCGTCGATGCCTTGCGCCGCGGACTTGGCCGGCCGACGCGCCAGTTCCGTGCGCCAGGAATCTTAATGCTTTCGCCACCGGCGCTGACCGAGAGCCTCGCAATCGACGATTCCCGTTTTCGCGCCGCTTATGGCTACGGCGCCCGGAACGATACCGATGCCAGCGCCGCGCTGGAGCGATGCGCGCGCGATTGGAAGGCCGGGCGATGAAGACCAAGAAGCTACTCTTCCTCGCCACCGAGGACTGGTTTGTGCGGTCGCACTTCATGCCGCTTGTGCGCCGTGCATTGAGCGAAGGCTATGAGGTGTCGGTGGCTGCGCGCTTGTCGGGCGCCGATCTGGAGGGTGCGCGGCCGATCGAAATGCCGTTCGCTCGCGGCTCGCTTGACGCGGGCAGCATAGCTCGCGAGACCCTTGCAGTCCGAGCACTGATGAAGCGCGAACGTCCCGACATTATGCACGCGATCGCGCTGCAGCCGATCGCGCTTTCATTGCTCGCCGGCGCGCACGGAGCGGCCCGCATACTCGCCGTCACCGGCCGCGGGTATCTCGGCGTGCGTGGCGCGGCGTGGACCAAATTTGCGCTGGATCGGCTGGCGGGGCGCGTGCGACGCGCGATTGCCGATGGCGGGGCGCTGCTGCTGGTTGAGAACGAAGCGGACCGTCGCTGGATCGAGGCCGGAGCGCCGCTGCCGGACGCGCGCGTGCTGCTGATGCCGGGGGCGGGCGTCGACGCGGAGAAATTCAAGCCGGCGGCGGCCGAACCTTCGGGAGGGCCGATCCGGATCGGCATCGCCTCGCGTCTGGTGTGGTCGAAGGGCGTCGATATCGCGGTCGAAGCGCTGCGTCGCTTGCGAAGCGCGGGGCGAGATCTCGAACTCCACATTGCTGGTGGCGCCGACCGCGGCAACCCCGAGCATGTCGCCGACAGCGAACTCGAACGCTGGGCCGCTACTCCAGGGATCGTCATGCATGGGCCGGTGCAAGATGTGGCTGCTTTCTGGGCTGGGGTTCACCTTGCCTGTTTCCCCTCGCGCGGGGGCGAAGGCTTGCCGCGCTCGTTGTTGGAGGCTGCCGCTTGCGGGCGCGCGCTCGTCGCCTCCGATACGCCTGGTTGCGCCGATTTTGTCCGCGCCGGAGATGCGGGGCTGCTTGTGCCGTGCGAGGATCCGGGCGTCTTGGCGGAGGCCCTGGCCCGGCTCGCCGACGACGCGGCGCTGCGTGCGCGCTTGGGCGCGGCTGCACACGCACTTGTGCTTGCGCGTTACACCGAGGTGCACGCCGCCTCTTGCGCCGCCGAAGCGTGGGCGAGGCTTGGTTAGAGCATGGCCAAACGCTTTCTCATCTGGTTCTGGTCGAAGGGTGGCGGCAGTGCTTTTGCGGTCAATTTGGCGCACCGCTTGAGCCTCCAGTTCGGGGTCGAGTCCGTTCGGCTTTCGTTGCGCGCGGACGACCCAGCGCTCGCTCGCGCTCGCGCACTTGGCTTGGAGGCGCACGGCGCCGACATTGTCTCAGATCGCCGTCGCCCGCTGACGACTTTGGCGCGGCTCGCGCACGGCAAGAGCGTTCTCGAACAACACGCGCATGGCGCCGACGCAGTGATCGTCGCCATGAATTTCGCGGCCGCCGCGCCCTTGGCGACGACATTGAAGCTGCCCTTGGTCTATTGCGCACACGATCCCGCGCCGCACCCAGGCGACTACGCGCCGCTTGGGCAGTTTGCGACGCAAAACCTGTTGCTGGCGCGCGCTGCACGGGTGGTTGCGCTCTCGGAATTCGCTGCGGCGCAATTGCGCGCGCGAGGGATATCCCGGAGGCTCGTAGTCGCGCCGCTCGCGTCCGTATTTGAAACGAAGCCGCGGCGCA
>CADEDG010000057.1 GCA_902826035.1 uncultured Alphaproteobacteria bacterium | reverse complement strand
GTGTCACCCATGTCTTAGGTACAATCCGTTACCCATGTCTCCGGGCTGGACACACGGCGCGCCGGTGCCGCCAGAGGGACTCGAACCCCCGACCCCCTGATTACAAATCAGGTGCTCTACCAGCTGAGCTATGGCGGCGTAGCAATGAAATCAATGAACTAGCGGGAAATTCCCGCCCCTAGGCTTAACGCTGAGGTGCATATAGCGGTCCCTCGGCTATGCGGCCAGAGCCTCCGCCGCCCGCCGCGAGGCGCTTTCGCTTTTGGCCTGCCGACGTTATGGTTAATCGACAGGTGGGATGGGACACGAAGCGCGCGCAGAGCTGGCGACAGCGTGTGGGGGCGCTTCGGTTTCCAGCAGCCAAGAGGGTGGTTTTGATGGGTTTCTGGGACGCCATGTTCGGCATCGTGTTCGGTCGGCGCAGTTCGCGTCCGCGCAGCACCCCACCGTCGCCGCCAAGGCCTCCAGCAGCGCCGCCTGCGCCCGCGCCGCCAAGGCCACCAGCGGCCCCGCCTGCTCCGCCTCCAACGCCCCCTCCCGTGGCGCCTTCGCCGCCGGTCGCACCGCCGCCGCCGCCGCCACCTGTCGAGCCGCCGCCAGCCCCTCCGCCAGTTGCACCGCCGCCGCCGGCTGAACCTCCGCCTGCGCCACCGCCCCCGGCGGAACCTCCGCCTCCGGCAGCGCCTCCGCCGCCAGCGGAGCCAGCTCCGCCTGCATCGCCGTCTGGCCCGCCCGCTGGTTTTGCATTGGGGAGCTTGCGCGTCAGCGACGCGACGCGGCTCAGCAATGAGCAATTGGTCGCCGCCGCGCAACGCAATGGCGTTGAGGAGAACGTGCTTCGCGCGATCCAGACGGTGGAGAGTGCGGGACCAGGCTTTGCCTCAGATGGCCGCCCGCTGATTTCGTTCGAGCCGTACTGGTTCAGCCAAGCGACTGGCGGGCGCTTCGACGCCAGCCATCCCGCGATCTCCAACGGCGCTAGCCGCGCTTATCTAGGCGGCGGCCAAGCCTCGCGCTGGACGCGGCTTGCGGAAGCCTACGCGCTCGACCCGGACGCTGCACTTGGCGCGACGAGCTGGGGCGTGTTCCAGCTGCCGGGCCGCTATTTTGACGATTCCGGCTACGCCAACGTGTTCCTGTTTGTACAGGACATGGCGCAATCGGAGACGCGTCAGCTCGCAGCGTTTGAAGCCTACGCTCAGCGCAAGGAGCTGATCGACGAATTGCAGAACCGCGACTGGGCGGCTTTCGCCGCTGCGTTCGAAGGCGACGCCAACGCAGCCAATTACGCGCAAGCGCTTGCGCGTGCTTACGCGACGCTGACCGCGGCCAACGATCCTTACCTCGCTTCGCTACGGGCGCAGGACCCGCGTCCGCTGACGCGTGAGGACTATGCCGCGGTCGCCGCCGAACTTGGCTGCGAACCGGAGGCGATCCAGGCGGTTGCGGCGGTGGAGAGCGGCCGCCAGGGCGCCTTCGACGCCAATGGGCGCGTCACTATCCTGTTCGAACCGCACAAATTCTCAGGCTTCACCAATCGTCAGTACGATGTGAGCCATCCGAACATCTCCTACCGCAGCTGGGACCCGTCGCGGTATCCGCGCACCCAGGACGGTTGCTGGGCGCAATTGCGGGAGGCCTACAACCTCAACCCAGAAGCCGCGATCAAGTCCGCCAGCTGGGGCTTGCTGCAAATCATGGGCTTCAATTTCCAGCCATGCGGCTTCGCCAATGCGCGCGAATTGGTAAGCGACATGGCCCGGTCCCAGGTGCAGCAATTGCGAGCCTTCGTGAATTTCGTTCGGAGCAACAATCTTGTCGGCGCGCTTGTCGCCAAGGATTGGGCGGCGTTTGCGGCGGGCTACAATGGCACGGGGCAGGTCGAGTATTATTCCTCGCGCATGCAAACGGAATATAACCGACTGAAGGCGTTGTAGGCGGGGCAGGGCATGGGTTTCTTCGACGCGCTGTTTGGGTTGGTGTTTGGAAGGCGAGGCTCGCGCAAGCCTCCGCCGGCGCCGCCACGCACGCCTGCGACCAGACCGCCGGCGTCGCCACCGCCGTCGCCGCCGGCCCCGCCGCCTCCGGCATCCCCACCTCCGCCGGCTCCTCCGCCACCACCACCACCACCAGCGCCGCCCGCGTCTCCGCCGCCGGCTTCGGGTGGGGATTATCTCGCGAGCCTTCGCGCTGTCAGCCGCGCGCCGATCTCGCGCGCCGACTATGAAGCGGTGGCCGCGCGGCTCAGTTGCGAATGGGAGGCGGTGGCCGCGGTCGCGGAAGTGGAGTCAGGCCGGCTCGGCGGCTTCACCGAGGACGGCAAGCCCGTGATCCTGTTCGAGCGGCACTTGTTCTCGCGCAAAACCAACAGCCGCTTCGATTCCAGCAATCCCAACGTCTCAAACCGCACGCCCGGCGGCTATCCGCGCACGCAGGGCGAACGCTGGGCGCAATTGGCGGAGGCGTTCGCGCTCGATGGCGAGGCGGCGCTGCAAAGCGCCAGCTTTGGCCGCTTCCAGGTTTTGGGGCAGAACTTTACCAATCTCGGCATGGCCGACGCGAAAACCTATGTCGCCAAGCTCGCTAAGTCGGAGAAGGATCAGCTCGAAGCCTTTGAGGGCTTCGTGAAGGCTAATCGTCTCGACGACGAATTGCGCGCCAAGAATTGGGCGGGCTTCGCCAGCGGGTATAATGGGCCGGGTTACGCCGCCAACCAGTACGATGCGAAAATGGCGCAGGCCTATGCGCGGATCAAAGCCAATCCGGGCTCGGTGGCGTGAGGGGGCGGCGTATCCCGCAGCGCCGAGACGTGCTATGAAATACGGGAATGAAAACGGCCATGCCTGATGCAACCACGCTCGAACTCGAAGACGACGAGATTCACGATATGGCCAACCTGTCGGAGGCGCGCACGGGAATTCCCGGCGTGATCTGGATTTCCACGCGCGTGGCGAGGCACGGGCCGCGGGTGAAATATTACGAAAAACCCGGCGCGAGCCAGCCGAGCTTCTCGGTATCCATCGATGAGCCGCCCACAATCGTGACAGGTGATCTGCCGCAGCGCGTGATGAACCGGATGGGGCCGGAAGTCGTGGAATGGGTGCGGCTAAACCGAGATGCCTTGCTCTCGTTCTGGAACGAGGGCGACACCTGGCTTAAGGAGCGCGTTGACGCCCATATTGATGGGCTTGTCAGGCTGCCCTAGCGCGACTTGCCAAAGGCCTCCGCCGCGAACAGAACGGGGCACAATGTCCCGCTACCTCATCACCTCCGCACTGCCCTACATTAACGGCATCAAGCATCTCGGGAACCTTGCCGGCTCGATGCTGCCGGCGGACGTGCATGCGCGGTTTCGGCGGTTGCAGGGTCACGAAGTGCTGTTCATCTGCGCCACTGACGAGCACGGCACGCCGGCGGAATTGGCGGCGGCTGAAGCCGGCCAGGACGTGCGCACGTATTGCGATGCGCAATATCAGGTGCAGCGCGCGGCCTGCGAAGGTTTCCGGCTTTCGTTCGACCATTTCGGTCGCTCGTCCAATCCGCCGAACCACAAGCTTACCCAGCATTTCTGCGAGGCGCTCGAGAAGAACGGCCTGATCGAGGAGCGCGTCTCCAAGCAGATTTACTCGATCGATGACGAGCGCTTCCTGCCCGATCGCTATGTCGAAGGCACATGCCCCATTTGCGGGTTCGAGCGTGCGCGCGGCGATCAGTGCGACAATTGCCAGCGCCTGCTTGATCCGATCGATCTGATCAAGCCGCGCTCGAAGATTTCGGGTTCGGATAAGGTCGAAATCCGCGACACCGCGCACTTGTTTCTGAAACAGCCCCTTATGCAGGAACGCATCCGCGCCTGGGTGGACAAAGCGACCGAATGGCCGCCGCTGGCGCGCTCGATCGCATACAAATGGCTCGATGAAGGGCTGATAGATCGCTCGATCACGCGCGATCTATCGTGGGGCGTGAAGGTCATGCAGAACGGCAAGCCGCGTCCTTGCTTCGACAACAAAGTGTTCTACGTCTGGTTCGATGCGCCGATCGAGTACATTGGCGCCACCGTGGAATGGGCGGAGGCGACGGGGGCCAATTGGGAGCGCTGGTGGCGCACCGATAAGGGCGCGGACGATGTCACCTACGTCGAATTCATGGGCAAGGACAATGTCGCCTTCCACACGGTGAGTTTTCCCGTCACGATCATGGGGTCGGGTGAGTCGTGGAAACTGGTGGATCGCCTGAAAGCGTTCAATTGGGTCACATGGTACGGCGGGAAGTTCTCCACCAGCGAGAAGCGCGGCATCTTCATGGATGCAGCGCTTGAGCTTCTGCCTAGCGATTATTGGCGCTGGTATCTGATGGCGAACGCACCGGAGAGTTCGGATGCGGCGTTTACTCTGGAGCAATTCCAGCAGAGCGTGAACTCCGATCTCGCCAACGTGTTTGGCAATTTCGTCAATCGCATCACACGGTTCGCGGCGGCGAAGTTCGACGGCAAAGTGCCCGACGGCGGCGCTCCCGGCGCCAACGAGGAAAAGCTCTGGTCGGAGTTTTCCGAACGCCTCGCCGCCCTCACACAGCACCACGAGCAGATGGAGTTCCGCAAGGCCGCCGCCGAGCTGCGCGCGCTGTGGGTCGCTGGAAACGAATATCTGCAGCTCGCCGCCCCCTGGACCGCGTTCAAGACCGACCCGGTCGCCGCAGCGCTCGGCGTGCGAACCGGGCTCAATCTGGTGGTGCTGTTTGCGATCCTGGCGCAGCCCTTTATCCCAGACGCGGCCAAGGTCGTTCTCGATGCAATGGGCGTGCCGGAGAAGAACCGGATGTGGCCGCTAGTTTCTGACAAGAGCGCGTTGGACGCGCTGCCGCGCGGGCTCGCCTTCTCGCCGCCAGACGTGCTGTTTAAGAAAATCGAAGACGGGGATGTGGCCGCCTGGAGCGAGCGTTTCGGCGCTCTGGACGCTCGCGGCGGGGACGCTTAAGACGGGTTCGACCTTTGATGTCGCCGGAGGGGGAACGACATGCAGGAATATCTCAATCAAGCGCTGGGCGTTGTGCGAGACGGTTATGGCGAGATCAATGGCACGATGGGCCTAGTGATCGCCTTGGCTGCCACGTTGTTTCTGCGCTCGTGGGGCCAATGGATCCCGGCGGCTACTTTGGCGACCCTGGCTCATATCGCCATTGAGCATTTTGCTCCCGTTCTGGCCGGTAAAGAGCCGCTCGAACTGCCCGAACTCATGACTCAGGGATTCTGGGTCAATGCAGGCGTATTGCTGGTCGGCTATCTCGTTGTGATTGGGATATTCTTTTTCACAAAGCGCATCCTGATGGTCGCCTTCGCTGGCGGCGGCGGCGGGAAGAAGAAGCATTAGCGTCCCGGATTTGAATTCGTACGGGGAAATTGGATCACGCGCGGTGCGAACTCAAATCTGCCTATAGTGAGGCTGATGAATCTGAAGTTCGCTCAGCGCTCGCCTTCATGATTTTGCGAATTGCAGATTCGCCACGCTAGCGTGGAGTGCGCCTAGGGGCGGCGTCGAATGGCTTCTTGGTCTTCAGGGCGCGCCTTTGCAGTTTGGCCTTGCGGCGCGCTTCGCGCTCGGCGCGTTCGGCCATCTCATCGGAAAGGCGAGCGAGCTTGATCAAGATATTGACGAAGGTCCGGCGTTTGGTGCGCGGCAATGCGTCGAGGATGGCCGCATCGGCGGCGCGGGCGTGCTTGGCGGCCTGACGAAGCGCCGCGTCCCCAGCGGGCGTGGTCTGAACCACGATGGCGCGGGCGTCCCGGGGCGAAGCGGTGCGGGCTACTAAGCCACGTTGTTCCAGGCGTGCGAGCAAGTCCGCCAAGGTGGAGCGGTCAATGCCGGTGCTGCGCGCGAGGTCGCGCTGAGTGCAATTAGGCGACGCTGCCGCAGCAGCGAGAACCGTGAACTGGCGCAAAGTAACGGCGTCGTTGACGAGTTGGGCAAAACGATCATTGGCCAATTGTTCAACGCGATGTAGCAAATGGCTCGGTGAAACGCCGAGGTCGAACGGCGGTTCGTCCTCATGGGTGAAAGGCGCCCGCCCGCTCATTTGCCAAGTCTCCGATTTGGAAGCTTGACCGGCAGGTACCCTAGATTTTCAATTGCCTCAACAGCAGGTCCGCGCTTCACGGTCGAGGCAACCCGGGCGCGTCGGTCACGAAACTGTCGCATCGCCCGGCTTGCCGTCGGTTTCGACATGGTGTTTCAGCACCAGCGGCGCGTTGGCGAAAAAGAACAGGAAGAACGGGACGAATGCGACCAGCAAGCGAAGATTGGTCCAGGTCGTGAAGTCAACTCCACGTCGGAGAACTTCGTTGAAGATCGCCATAACAATGAAGTAACCGGCCCAACGCAGCGCCAGGATGTTCCAGATGCGGTCCGGTAACGTCCACATATGGCCGAACAGCAGCTTCCAAACGTTCTGCCGCAGCGCGAGTGAAACCAGAATCGCGGCCGCGTAGAATCCATTGACGACCGTCACCTTGTCCTGGATCAGTTGTTCGTTTCGCAGCAGGATGGAGAGCCCGCCGAATGCGGTGACGAACACGCCGGTCACGATCAGTACGGGCGGTACCCGCCCGGTGCGTATGCGGGTGAAGGCGATTGCGGCCAGCACCGCCACGATGAAGAGCCCCGTAGCCAGGAAGGGCGCGTCGGCCTTGGTCGCCTCGAAGCGCGAGAACACATTGAAGGCGATTACAAAAACCGCAATTGGCCCGAGGTCGATCAGTAGCTGATTGGCCGGCGAGGATTTGCGTTGCGTTGGGGCTTTGGTCATGCCCTGTGATACGATGAAGCAACGGTCGGCGGCCAGTCCTTGAGCTGAACGCCGCGATCCGCTCAGGTGAGCTGGAAAGGAAGGCTGAGCATGCGGTTTCAGGCTTTTGCGATTGGCGGTCTTTTGGCAGGTGCGGCGTTCGCCGCATCCTTCAGTCCCGGCTGGGCCCAGAACAACGCGCCCCAGAACGCGGCGCCTTCCCTGGCCGAGGTTTTGGAGCGCTCGCCCGCCACCGACTGGCGCATGCTCGATCCGGACAACACGCTTTACCTGGAATTGCCGCGTGGCCGCGTGATCATCGAACTGGCCCCGACCCACGCGCCGAACCACGCCGCTAATATCCGCGCGCTGGCGCGGGCGCATTATTTCGACGGCTCGGCGGTTGTGCGTAGTCAGGACAATTATGTTGTCCAGTGGGGTAGGGACGAGGGCGATGCAACGTCGATGGGTGAGGGGCGGGCCGCGTTGCAGGCCGAGTTCGACCGCCCCCGCCGTGGCGTCGCGGTAACGCGCCTACGCGACCCGGATTCTTATGCGCGGGAAGTAGGGTTCTCGGATGGCTTTCCAGTCGCCAGCGACGGCCGGCGTATTTGGATGGCGCATTGTTACGCGATGCTCGGCGCGGGGCGCGGGGACACCGCCGATAGCGGCAGTGGCGCCGAACTCTATGTTGTCATCGGCCATGCCCCACGACACTTGGACCGCAACGTGACGCTTGTTGGTCGCGTGGTGCAGGGCATGGAGCTACTTTCGGTGATGCCGCGCGGAACCGGCGCGTTGGGCTTTTACGAAACGCCGCAGGAGCGCACCACAATCCGCTCGGTGCGCTTGGCCTCCGAACTGCCCGCCGCGCAGCGGGTCAATTTGGAAGCGCTGCGCACCGACAGCGACACCTTCCGCGCGGTGATCGAGAACCGGCGCACGCGGCGCGAAGAATGGTTTTTGCAGGCAACTGGGCGGATTAACCTGTGCAACGTGCCGCTCCCGGTCAGGGTGCGGGGGTAGGGGCGCTGAGCAGCACTCAGTGTTCGTTTGCCCTTTGCGCCCCGAGCAGCAGCGCCTTGACATCGCCTTTCACTCGGTAGCTCGCGGTTAGCAGATAGATTGTCAAGAACGCCATGCCGCCGAAGAATGCGACGAGTCCGAGAGCGAATCCCAAAGGCGAAAAATGGTGTCGCCAACTTGTCCAAAGCGCCGACAGGATCAAAAAGCCCGTGAAGTCCAAGTTGAATTGTCCAGGCCAGCCAAAGGAGGCCATGTCGCCGAAGAAGACCGGCAGCAGGTTCAGCCCCTGGTTCGCAATTACAATCGCGGTGTAGCCTGACAGAACCACGAGGATGAGAACTAGAAGTAGTCGGAAAAACAGCACAGGCGCCCCCCATTTTTACGCGACCGTGGCGAAGCCTCACTCTAACCCTACCAGAGCCCGCGCGAAGCTCGCAGCATCGAACGCCTGCAAATCCTCGGCCTTCTCGCCCACGCCAATAAAATGAATCGGGATCGCGTGGCGTTGAGCCAGCGCCACCAGCACGCCGCCCTTGGCGGTGCCGTCGAGTTTGGTCATCACTAATCCCGTTATCTCGGTCACAGCGCGGAAGCTCTCCACCTGGGAAAGCGCGTTCTGGCCGACGGTGGCGTCCAGCACCAGCAGCGTTTCATGCGGGGCGTCTGGATCGAGCTTGCGCATCACACGCACGATCTTGGCGAGTTCTGCCATCAGTTCGGACTTATTTTGCAGCCGCCCCGCAGTGTCGATCAACGCCACATCGGCGCCATCGGCCTTCGCGCGCGCGACGGTTTCGTAAGCAATGCCAGAAGCATCAGCGCCTTGGGACGACGACACAAAAACCGCGCCCGCGCGTTCGGCCCAGACCTGCAATTGCTCAATCGCGGCGGCGCGGAACGTGTCGGCTGCGCCGATCACAACTTTGGCGCTGGCGTCAGAGAGGTTCCTGGCAAGCTTGCCGATTGTCGTGGTCTTACCGGAGCCGTTGACGCCGATCACCAGCACCACACGAGGTTTCGGCCCGTTGCTAAGGTCGAGCGCCGCTTCACGAGGCTTTAAGATGCGCGCCACTTCCATCGAGAGCGCCTCGCGCGCTTCGGCGGCGCCATTCTCCTTGCTGAAGCGTTGATCCGCTAGCGCGCCGGCAATGCGCGCGGCAGCGCTCGCGCCCATGTCTGAGGCGATAAGAGCTTCTTCGAGTTCGGCGAGCGCGGCGTCGTCGAGTTTTTCCTTGGTGAAGACAGAAGCGAAGCTCTCGGCCAATTTGGCCGAGGATTTACGCAGGCCGTCGAACAAACCCTTAGACTCGGCCTGCGCGGTTGCGACCGGCTTCTTCTTGTTGAACAAACCCCAGATCATGCGGGGACGCCGATCAGGTTCGCGCCGTCATGAGAGATGAAGCGCAGGCTGACCGGTGAGGGCGCCGGCGGTCCATATTTTACCCCGGTGAAATCCGCCAACCTTGCAAACCCCTCGCGCTCCACGAGGGCGACCGCTTCTTTCCCAATCCACTTGTCCAAATGATGCTCAAGCGCCTTGGCGCCAGCCTCCCGCAACCGCGCCGCTCGTTCCTTCACGACGCGCCGCTCCACCTGCGGCATGCGTGCTGCGGGCGTGCCTGCGCGTGCACTGTACGGGAACGCGTGAACGAAGGAGAGGCCGCATTCCTGGATCAGTGACAGTGTGCTGGCGAAGTGCGTTTCGTCCTCGGTGGGAAATCCTGCGATGAGATCGGTGCCGAGCGCGATGGCTGGCCGCGCGGCTTTGAGACGTGCGCACAACTCGATCGCCTGCGCGCGCGAATGGCGACGCTTCATGCGCTTCAGAATCAGATCGTCTCCATGTTGCAAGGAAAGGTGCAAGTAGGGCGCAACGCGGTCGTGATGCGTAACCAGTTCAAACAGCTGCTCATCCATCTCGATGGCGTCGAGCGAGGAAAGCCGAAGTATCGGCAGTTCTGGGACATGCTTCAAAATGCGCGCAACCAGCGCTCCGAGCTTGGGCGTCCCAGGCAGATCCTCGCCCCAGGAGGTGAGATCGACGCCCGTGAGCACGATTTCGGGCACGCCATTGGCCGCAAGCCGGCGTGTTTGCTCGATCACCTCGCCCGCTGGCGCAGAGCGCGAATTGCCGCGCGCATAAGGGATTACGCAGAATGTACAGCGGTGATCGCAACCATTTTGCACTTGCACATAAGCGCGCGTGCGCTCGGAGAAACCATCGATAAGATGCGGGCTGATCTCGCGAACATTCATGATGTCGGAGACAAGCACGCGTTCGGCGCTCGGCCCGAAGTTCTGGTCGTACGATTCTAGGCGCATCTTTTCGGGATTGCCGATGACGCGGCTCACCTCCGGCATGCCGGAGAAGGCTTCGGGGTCAATCTGCGCGGCGCAACCGGTGACGATGATTTGAGCATTTGGCCGCTCGCGTCGCGCGCGGCGGATCGCCTGGCGCGCCTGGCGCACCGCTTCGCCGGTGACCGCGCAGGTGTTGACGATGACCGCGTCTGTAAGCGCCGCGTCGCGGGTAAGCGCGCGCATGGCTTCGCTCTCAAACGCATTGAGGCGGCAGCCGAGCGTGACGATTTCCACGTCGTCGCGGTGGAGAGGGCGCAGAGGCGCGTTCATGGACACAATGGAATAGGGCAGTGGGGCAGTAGGGCAACAGGTTAGATTAGCGAAGGGCCGCGGCGGTCAGGCGCTGCGGCTCCACTGTCACTGTCTTATGCGCTTACGGTCTTATTCCGAGGCGTCAGCGGCTTCGCCCACGAAATCGTCTTCGCGCGCGCCGCCGGAGCGCTCGGCGATTCGGGCCGATTTGCCGCGCCGGTCGCGCAGGTAGTAGAGTTTCGCGCGGCGTACTTTCCCGCGGCGGACGACTTCGATGGAATCCACAGTCGGCGAATACAGTGGAAACACCCGTTCAACGCCCTCGCCGAAACTGATCTTACGCACGGTAAAGTTGGCGTTGAGGCCAGCTCCGGCGCGGGCGATGCAAATGCCTTCATAGGCCTGGACGCGCTCGCGCTCGCCTTCCTTGATCTTGACGTTTACGCGCAGCGTGTCGCCCGGATCGAAGGCGGGGACGGTCTTGCCCTTGGTGATGCGGGCGACTTCTTCTTGCTCAAGCGTCTGGATCAGGTTCATGGCGGCGCCTCAGGAGCGCCTTGGCGCTTCCAGGAAACAGGAAAGCGGGGCGTATAAGGGAAGGTTGCGCCGCTGTCGAGGCCCTCAGGGAAGCGGAGTTGGGGCGCAGGCAACGAAATTATGCACTTCGCCGCCTTGCGGGGTGACTCTCAGCACCGGTCTCGCCCCGATACGTCCCACTTGCAGGTTATGAGCGGCCCCGGCCGCGTCCAGCACAATCAGTTGGCCTTGGCCCTCGTCACGCACCTGGATGGCTCCTAGGCCGCTAGTAAACCAGGGTAGGTTGGGTGGGGGGAAGAAAAACGCGCTAGCCAACGCACCTGCCTGGGGGGCGAGCGGAACGATAACCAAGCCCAACGGAGTGCGCACCCGGGCGAGACTGGTCGCATCTAGGGTTTCCGGCAGGCTCGCTTCAACCGTCGCAATCTCTTCGATAGCCCCGGCGCAGGCCTGCTCTACCGCGCTGTCGCTCGGGATGTCGCGGGCCGCAATCGGCCGCCAGATCGCCGCCAGGGCCTGGGCCGCGCGCGCGGGGTCAGGCGCTTGCGCGTCGGCGGCGGTGACGTCGAGCAGGCAGAGCACAGCGGCGAGCGTGAACAAGCGCATGTGGCCCAGTGGCGGCTGATCCAGGCGCTATTGCGGCGAAACGACCAGCAGGTCCGCGACGTACATTTGTGGTAACGAGGCGGGGGTTGAGAGGCGGTATGAAAAAGCGTAGTCTGGCGATACTGGCGCTGTTTTTAGCGCTTTCTGCTGGCGTCCTGGTTTGGCGCGCCGAGCACGACGACGCCAATGCTGAAGAAATGGGCCTGAACGCCCTCGCCCCGTTCGCGGCGGAACAAGCGGTCAACGACGCCGCGGAGTGGCGTGAGCGGCGCGCGCCAGCGCTACGTGCGGCGTTCCAGGCCGAAATTTATGGCCAGATCCCAGACCTGGGGGCTGCGCGCATCACAGCGCGGACGCCTATCGAGGTCCCCGCTCTCAGGGGCGCGGCGCGGGTTGAGCAATTGGAGGTGGTCTTGGGCCACGGCGCCAGGCGTTTCCACCTGCTGCTGGTGACCCCGCCGAAAGCTGCCGGGCCGCTGCCCGTTATCGTGATGGAGACCTTCTGTGGCAACCGCGCCTCGCTGCCTGGGCCGGCCACAAATCTGGCGGCGTCTTCCGTCCCCGGCGAGTGCGGATCGGGAATGATGCTGCCGCTGGTGCACTTTATCCTTGGTCGTCACATAAGCACGCCGCCGATCGCCGACATCATGGCGCGGGGTTATGCGATCGCAACGTTCTATCCAGGCGATGTCGCCGCCGATGGTGAGGACGCAATTGCGACGCTGGAACAGATCGGCGGCGCCCCGCGCGCCGGTGGATTGGCGGTGTGGGCCGCGCTCTACTCACGCGCGTACGATGTGGTCGCCGCCGATCCGCGCTTCGATCCCGCCCGCATCGCCATCTGGGGTCATTCGCGCCACGGCAAGGCAGCGCTGTTGGCTGGCGCGTTCGACCACCGTTTCGCAGCGGTGATAGCCCACCAATCCGGGCGCTTCGGCGCCTCGCCATTGGTCAGCGGCAACGGCGAGCGGCGCGACCAGATACTCAAGAACTATTCCTATTGGTTCACGCCCGCGCTCACCGAGACATCTCCGCTCAGCGTCGATCAGCATCAGCTGATTGCATTGAATGCCCCAACACCGGTATTTCTTGGCAACGGTCGCAGCGACGATTGGTCCGACCCAGCGGGGTCATTCGAGGCGCTGCGCGGCGCACAGGGCGCCTATGCGCTGCTCGGTTCGCGCGGGTTGGCGCAGCAGAGCCGCTCAGAGCCCGATTACGCCGACGATCTGGTTTACTTCCAGCGCGGCGGCGGCCACGGCATAACGCCTGCCGACTGGCGCGCCTTCATGGCTTTTCTCGACGCGCATTTGCAGCCGCGCTGATCCGCTCACGCTCGCCGCGCCGCCAGGCTTCGATTTTGGCGTGATCGCCCGAAAGCAGGATTTCAGGAATGCAGCGGCCTTCCCAATCACGCGGGCGCGTATATTGGGGGTGCTCCAACAGACCCTCAGAAAAGCTCTCCTCCACAATGGAGGCTTCGTTGCCGAGCACCCCGGGGATCAGCCGCACGCACGCTTCCAGAACGACAAGGGCCGCCGACTCTCCCCCCGCCAGCACAGCATCGCCGACCGCGACTTCCTGCATGCTGCGCGCCTCGATGACGCGCTCATCCAGCCCCTCGAAGCGGCCGCAGAACAACACAATGCCAGAGCTGCTTGCCCATTGGTGCGCCATGGCTTGGCTGAATTGCTGGCCGCGCGGGGACAGATAGATAAGCGGCCCTTGGTCTTTAATTGAGTCGATCGCCGCCGCCGCAACATCGGCGCGGATCACCATGCCGGCGCCGCCGCCGGCGGGCGTGTCATCGACGCTCCTATGCGGCCCGTGGCCGAAATCGCGCAGATTCACGGTATCCAGCGACCATAAGCCATCGCGAAGCGCCTTGCCGATCAGGGACAATCCCAGCGTGCCGGGGAATGCCTCGGGGAAGAGCGTAATGATGGAAGCTGCGAACACGAATTGATTCCGAGGGCCCAGTGCTCCGCCAGCCTACTTCGTTCAGCGCTACTTCTCCATCGCCTCAGGCGCAGGCGGATCTAGCACGACGCGTTTGCCTGGGAGATCCACCAAGGGTGCTGTCTCCTTCGTGAAAGTAATTCGCACATTGGGGCCGCCATTGGGGGGGCGGTATTCGATAATGTCGCCGGCGCCGAAATTCCAGACCGCGCAGACATCGCCAAGCACCTTTCCGTCCAACGCCTCAGCGCGGCACCCTAGCAGATCGACGATGTAGAACTCATCCTCGGGCGGCGCCGGCAAATTTGCGCGCGGTACATAAAGGCGCAAACCGCGTAGCTTCTCCGCTTCCTCGCGGGACTTTACCTCGGCGGTCGTGACGGCGACACCGTCTTTCAGCTCGCGCCAGTTCTTGGGCCGGAGCAGGATTTTTCCGTCCTCGCCATAGATGGGGCCGTAGGAGATAACGCCGTCGCGTTTTTCAGTGAAGGCGCGCAGGCGCACCTCTCCCTTGACGCCAAATGCACCCGCGATCGCTCCTACCAACACCATCCCCTTGGCGGCGGTGGCTTTGCCTTTGAACGCCGGCACCGGTTTGAGATCGCCGATAGCCTCCGGTTCGGCGGCAACAGGCTTTGGCGCCGCGAGCGGTTTTGGAGCGGCGCGAGTTGGCGTAGGGACGCTCCTAAGCAGAGGTTGTGCCCGGCCGGCGGCGACCGCCAGCGGCTTAGCCGGCATCGGCTTTGCCAACGCGGCCGCGACGGGCGCCAATTTCGGAAGTTTCTCCGGCTTCGGCGGCTTAGCGGCCTTCGCGGGCTTCGGCGCGGGGGCAGGTTTTGGGGCGGGAGCCGGTTTGGCCGACTTGGCCTCCGCCTCTTGCTTCTTCGGGGTTTTCGCAGCCTTCTCTGATTTCAGAGTGGGCGGCGTTTTAATGGTCGCGGCAGGTTTTGCGCCAGTCGGCGGAGTGGCGCCGGCGGAAGCGGCCTTCTTGGGAACCTTCTCGGGAGTTGGCGCCGGTTTGGCCGGCTGAGCCTTCGGAGCCGACCTGGCTAGGGCCGTTTTCTTAGCGGACGCAGGAGGCGCCTTGGCGCTTGCTTTGGTAGCGGGCGCAGGCTTGGGCGCGGCTGCTTTCGTAGCTTTCGGCGGCGCCGACTTGGTGGCAACTGGGCTCACCGTTGGCGCCTTCGCGACGGCCCTCGGTGGCGGGGTGAACTTGGACGGGGGCGCGGGTTTCGGCGCAGGCGCAGGCTTTGCCGAGGCTTTTACCGACGTCGGGGCAGGCTTGGCGCCCGCGCGCGGAGTGGCTTTGGCCGCGCCTGGCTTCGCTTGCGCAGCCTTTTTCGCAGGCGCAACCGCGGCCGCCTTGGCCGCGGGTTTGGTCGCAACGGGCTTCTTGTCTGACAAGGGTTTTCTTACGCCTCCGAGGGGGCTTCGCCTTCGGTCGCCGGAGCGCGCGTGGCAGCGCGTTCAGACATTTTCTTACCGGGCTGAGCCTTATTGGGATTGCTGCGGGCCTCGCGCTTCATCACGCCGGCCTGGTCCAGGAACCGCGCCACGCGGTCGGTCGGCAAAGCGCCTTTCTTCATCCAGTCCTGGATCCGATCAAGCTTGAGCAGGACCCGGTTTGGGTCGTCGGATTTCAGGATAGGGTTGTACGTGCCAACCTTCTCTATGAATCGCCCATCACGCGGATTGCGGCTGTCGGCTACCACTATTGAGTAGAACGGGCGCTTCTTGGCGCCGCCGCGGGCGAGACGAATTTTCAAAGACATTTCAATGCTGCTCCTGTGAATTTAGCTCTTTTTGTTGCTTCCGGGAAGTCCCGGTAGGCCGCCGGATGGCAGCCCTGGCAGTCCCGGAGCCGGCAAAGGCCGGCCCGATCCCAAGTTTTTAAGCGCCTCGGGCGAAGGCATTCCGCCTCCCATCCCTGGCATGCCGGCAAATGGCATTTTGCCCTTGCCCATGGCTTTGGCCATGTCGGCCATGTTGCGATGCATTTTCAGCAGGCGGTTGACCTCAACCACCTCCACGCCCGAGCCCTTGGCGATACGGGCGCGGCGGCGGCCATTGATCAGGTCCGGCTTGGACCGCTCGGTTTTGGTCATGGACCGGATAATGCCGATCTGCCGGCGCAGCACCTTGTCATCCAATTGTGCGTCCGAGATCTGGCTCTTGAGCTTGCCGACGCCGGGCAACATGCCCATCACGCCCTTCAAGCCGCCAATCTGGATCAGCTGCCCGAGCTGCTTTTCCATGTCGTCGAAATCGAAGCGGCCCTTGGCCATCTTCTTGGCGAGCTTTTCAGCCTCGTCGCGATCGACCTGTTCGACCGCTTTCTCGACGAGCCCGACAATGTCGCCTCTGCCCAGGATGCGCCCGGCCACACGGCGGGCGTCGAACACTTCAAGCGCATCCGTGCGTTCGCCGGCACCGAGAAATTTGATTGGTAGCCCGGTGACCGCGCGCATGGAAAGTGCAGCGCCGCCACGGCCGTCGCCGTCGGTGCGGGTGAGCACCAGGCCGGTGAGCGGCAGGCGCTCATGGAAGCGGCGCGCTGTCTCCACCGCGTCCTGGCCGGTGAGGCTGTCGGCGACCAGCAGCACTTCGCCAGGCTTGGCGATGCGGGCTATCTCGCTTGCCTCGAACATCATTTCTTCGTCGATGGAAGTTCGCCCGGCGGTGTCGAGGATGAGCACATCGTGGCCACCGAGGCGCGCCGCCGTCAGCGCGCGCTTGGCGATCTCCGCCGGCGGCTGGCCCGACACGATCGGCAGCACATCGACGCTGATGGACTTGCCCAGCGTGGAGAGCTGCTCCATCGCCGCCGGCCGGCGCACGTCGAGCGAAGCCATCAGCACGCGGCGTTTGTCGGTTTTGGTCAACCGCAGCGCGAGTTTTGCGGTGGTGGTGGTTTTGCCGGAGCCCTGGAGGCCGGCCATCATGATCACGTTCGGCGGTTCGCCGTGGACGCGCAGGCCTTCCGGCTCGCCATCCCCGCCCAGCATGTCCACCAGCGCGTCATGGACGATTTTCACCACTTGCTGGCCGGGCTTGACCGATTTAACGACTACTTCGCCAACTGCGCCCACACGCACCTTGGCGATGAAATCCTTCACCACCGGCAGCGCGACATCGGCCTCCAGCAGCGCCACGCGCACTTCGCGCAGCGCCGCATCGACGTCGGCCTCGCTGAGCGCGCCGCGCCCAGTGAGTTTGTCGAATACGCCGCCCAGGCGCTCTGTCAGGGCTTCAAACATCAGAGATGCCCCGAAAAAAACTCAGCCGCTGAGGCAAAGGCGCCGACCCTCGCCCCTTGAGGGGAGAGGGTGTCGCGAAGCGACGGGTGAGGGGAAACTGCGCTATCCGGAGATGTCGCAGACCCCTCATCCGGCCCTTCCGGCCACCTTCTCCCCTCAAGGGGAGAAGGTGGCCGGGGCGTGATTTGGGCGTCCAACAACACGTTTTCAAAAGCCTCCTGGGGCCAAACGCAATTCGCCCCGCCGGACGATCACGTCGGGCGGGGTGCCTCGACCCGCCTCCAGCGCCCCATACGGGGACGCCTGTGCCGGTCAAAGCGCGAAGCTGAGCTTGGCGCGTGGCGGGTTCTTAAAGGGGCGCGGCTTTGGCGGCAAGAGGCTGCAGGCCGCCGTTAAGCCTGTTCCGCTCTTGCATGCGGCGCCGGAATAGCCGGCATGGTTGTCCCCGCCGCCTTGAGCGCCCAGGCGGGGCGGAGGCGCTTGACGCTGGCTTGTTTGTAGACGTGGACCTTGCGGTCCCAGAGGCCGTCGGTGCGGACATAGCGATAGGTTACGCCCTTAAGCGTAATCACGTCGGGCGGCGCCTTGGCGTCGGCAATGGCGCCGAGATGGGCCGGGACGCCGCGAGTGTCCTCCAAACGAACAAGCACCGGGCTTCACTCCTAAGCTCGGGCTGACACAGGCAAGCTCCGTGCCCCGGGCGGGCCCAGAGGCGGAAAGGTGGCGTTGGGGACTGGGCTGCGCTAGTGCGGGAACCCATGAGCATCGCCTTCATTTTCCCCGGCCAGGGGAGCCAAGCGCCCGGCATGGGCAAGTCGCTACATGAAGCGTTCGCGTCGGCGCGGGAGGTTTTCGAGGAAATCGACGAGGCGCTGGGCGAGCGGCTGTCGCGTCTGATCTTCGAAGGCCCGGCGGATGAATTAACGCTCACCGCCAACGCACAGCCGGCGCTGATGGCGGTGAGCCTTGCGGCGATCCGCGCGCTTGAGCGTGAGTTCGGCGTGGGGATATCGAAGGCCGCGTTTGTCGCCGGGCATTCGCTCGGCGAATATTCGGCGCTGGCGGCGGCGGGCGCGCTGAGCGTAGCGGACGCGGCGCGGCTTCTGCGTGTGCGCGGCAACGCGATGCAGGCGACGGTTCCCGTCGGCGAGGGCGCGATGGCGGCTTTGATCGGCAAGGTCGATGTCATGCTTGCCGAGGAGATCGCGGCCAAGGGCGCGGAAGCGGGCGTGTGTGTCGTGGCCAACGACAACAATGTCGGAAATGTCGTGATCTCCGGCTCGAAGGCCGGAGTCGACGCGGCGCTCGCTTACGCCAAGGAGAAAGGCGCGCGCGCGATCGCGCTGAACGTGTCCGCGCCGTTCCACTCGCCGCTGATGATTCCTGCGGCTGAGGCGATGGAGGAGGCGTTGGTGAAGGCGGAGATAGCCCCGCTCGCTGTTCCGTTGGTGGCGAACATCACCGCGCGCCCGGTGAACGAACCTGCTACGATCCGCCGCTTGCTGGTGGAGCAGGTGACAGGGCGCGTGCGCTGGCGCGAGAGCGTTGAATGGATGGCGGGTGAAGGCGGCGTGGCGCGCTTCGTCGAGGTCGGCGCGGGTAAGCAGCTCTCCGGCATGGTCAAGCGCAACGCGCCGGATGCGACGGCGCTGGCGCTGAATGAGCCGGGGGATTTGGAAGCGTTTGCGGGGGCGCTTTGACTCGCGAAGAAGTTTTTCTCCGTGGGACTAATGGGCTTCACCTCTCGAAGTCTAGATTGAAAGACATTCTGGAGAAGGCGGGCTTTGCGCGGGTAGGGGTGTTGGTGACGACTGCGAACGTGGTCTTGGACGGCGATTTGCAAGGCGCAGATCTGGAAGCAGAGGTAGCGCATACGCTTCAGCAAGCGCTCGGCTCTCGCATTGATGTTTTTGTACGCGACCACAAGCAATTGTCGGACATCTTAGCGGGAAATCCTTATCGAGATTACCCCGGCAAGCACCTTAGCTACGTTGCCGCCTATTTCATGCGCGCACCCGCTAGTTTTGAGGAGATCAGCGCTCTGGAGAGGAGCGCGGAAGGCGAGGAGTTCAAGCAGGGTGTTCATTGTCTTTACATCAAATTTCCTAGGAAAATGAGGCAATCCAAGCTTGAATTACCGAAGTGCGGTGTGGCTCGTCATTGGAGCACCGTCACTGCCGCGATGGTCAGAACTGAAGTGCGCAGAATTTGACCATGACGCGCAGCCGCCAATGTGATAGTAGCGGCTATGGACCGGATCACCATTCTTCCGAATGTGCGCGGCGGTCGGCCGACTATTCGCGGTATGCGCATAACTGTCGCCGAGATGCTAGAGATGCTGGGCGCCGGCATGAGCGAAGCCGACATCCTTGAGGCCTTTCCATATTTGGAGGCTGACGACATCAAGGCTGCACTCGCCTACGCGGCCAAGCACTTCGATCATCCAGTCGTCACTGCTTGAACGGTGCGGTTTCTCGTGGATACCAACTTGCCGCCAGCGCTGGCGCGTTGGTTGGCGGCGAGGGGGCATCAGGCGGATCCAGCCGCCGATGTGTTGGGGCCGCAAGCCGATGATCGCGCCATTTGGACGCGTGCGGTCGAGACCGGTGCGATCGTGATCACCAAGGATAGCGATTATCTGGGCCTTGCCTCTCGAGTCGGTGGGGCGCGCGTGGTGCTGGTGCGCTGCGGCAATCTGAAACTGGCGCCGTTCAGGGATTGGTTCGACGCCAGAGTTCAAGCGATGGAGCAGCTCTTGGCGATGGGCGAAACAGTGGTCGAGCTGCGGTGACTAAGAGCCCCTATGGACCGCCGGCGTCCCCGCCGGCATATGGTGCGGCTTGATCCAGAGATGCCGGCGGGTTCCGGGTTCTCGCGTTCCGCGAGCCCTGGAATGACGTGCCGGCGGTCCATATTGGGATAACGCTATGTTCTCACTCACAGGAAAAACCGCGCTCGTCACCGGCGCATCCGGCGGCATCGGGAGCGCCATAGCGAAGGCGCTGGCGGCGCAAGGCGCGCGCGTGGCGTTGTCCGGCACGCGCGTTGAGGCGCTTGAGCGGGTACGCGCCGAGATTGGCGGCGACCACCCGATCACGCCATGCAATCTCTCCGACAGCGCCGCCGTCGATGCGCTCGTGGGTCAAGCCGAGGCGGCGCTTGGCGGGAGGCTCGATATCCTCGTGGCCAATGCCGGCATCACCAAGGACGGCCTATTGCTGCGCATGAAGGACGAGGATTTCCAGAACGTCCTCAAGGTCAACCTGGAATCCTATTTCCGGCTCTCGCGCGCGGCGTTGAAGAACATGATGAAGAAC
>CADEDG010000056.1 GCA_902826035.1 uncultured Alphaproteobacteria bacterium | reverse complement strand
CCTCGCCCGCGCCGGCGTCGCCACCATGACTTCGATCGGCAGCGCCGATCAAATGCCCGCCATGCAAGCCGCGGCCGCCGACTACAAAGCGATGCTCAGCTTCGCCGAAGGCAAGCGCTACGCCGACTTCCAGGCCGCTTCGGATCAAGTTTCGGCCTACACCGTGCCGGGCCTCGTCACTGGCGTCTCCGCAACCCAGGCCGTAGCAGGCCAAGCTTCCGCCGAAGGAAAGCAAAGCAGCGGCGGCGGCCTCGCCGGCTGGTTCCCCTGGATCGCGCTCGGCGTCGTCGGCCTCGCCGGCGCTGGCTACATGCTGACCCGCAAACGCGGACCGGATGTCGACGATGACGACGACGATGACGCGGACGACGCGAAGAAGGATTAAGGGCAGCGGCGGATCTACGTCGGCGCTTTGCTTGGGTGAGGGAGCGCGTCGCCTCTGGCGACGCATGCGCGGCCAGAGGCCGCGCGCTCCCAATCCCGCCACTTGGGCTTCAAACGGCATAGATCTTTGGCGTCCCGCTCTTACTTCAAGCTCCCTCCGCCCGGAACGGGCGCGAGAGTAGCGCGCCGATAGCATCGTCGATGCTCACGCGCCCGGCGACGATCGCATCGACCGCCGCGCAGATCGGCATTTCGACGCTGTGTTTGGCCGCGAGCGCCACCACGGCGGGCGCGCTCTCTACGCCCTCGGCCACGGAGCGGCGCTCGGCAACGATCTCCTTCAGCGTTCGGCCTTCCCCTAAAGCCGCGCCGAGCGAGGTGTTGCGTGAGGTGAGCGAGGCGCAGGTCAGCACCAAATCGCCCAGCCCGCACAAGCCCGACAGCGTCTCGGCATTGGCGCCCATCGCCAGCCCCAGCCGCGTCAGTTCGGCGAAGCCGCGCGTGATCAGAGCGGCGCGCGCGCCGTCCCCCAGTTTGCGCCCTTCCGCCACGCCGCAAGCGATCGCGATCACGTTCTTCACCGCGCCGCCGATTTCAGCGCCCACCAGGTCGGTCGCCACGTATGGCCGGAAAGCGGGCAGGCCGATCGTGGCCACCACCCGCCGCGCAAGTTCAGCGTCGAGGCTGGCGATTGTTGTCGCGGTGGGCAGCCCGCGGGCGACATCCTTGGCGAAACCGGGCCCGGACAGCACGGCCGCCTTCGCCTCGAGAATCTCCTCCGCCAGCACATCGGTCATCAGCGCCAGAGAACCCCGCTCCACGCCTTTGGCGCAGAGCACGATCGGCGCCCCCGGCCGCAGACTCGGCTTCAAGGCGCGCAACACCGCGCGCATGTGCTGGGCTGGCGGCGCGGCCAGGATCAGCTCGGCTTCAGCCGCCTCGGCGAGCGATGCGGTGGCGCGCAGCGCCGGGTCGAGGGGAATTCCAGGCAAAAACAGCGTGTTTTCGTGGGCGGCATTTATCGCCTCGACCACGTCGACCTCGCGCGCCCAAAGCGTGACCTTGCGCCCGGCGGTTGCGGCCACCTGGGCGAGGGCGGTTCCCCAGGCGCCGCCGCCCAGAACGCTGACCGAGGCGAAGGGGGCTGTCACAATTGTGAATCCTTCATTGAATGTTCAGTCAATACCGGATACTTTGTAGGGATGGACGATAAGATTTCCACTCGCGACCGCATCCTTCACGCCGCAATGACGCGGATCAAGCATTACGGCTACGGCAAGACCACCATGGCCGAGATCGCCGCCGATTGCGACATGTCGCCGGGGAACATCTATCGCTTCTTCGAAGCCAAGATCGACATCGCTGAGTCCATCGCCCGCCAGCATTATGCCGCCGAACACGCGGAATTGGCGGCGATTGCGCGAAAAAAGAACATCGCGCCCGACAAACGTCTGCGCGAGATCTTCTTCAAGCGTATGCGCGACAGTTACGCGCTGTTCGAAGACAACGCCAAAATCCTGGAGGTCGCAGAGGTTCTCGTGCGCGAACGGCCATTGTTCTCCAACGAACAGTTGGCCCTGGAGCGCGTTTTCCTAGTCGCCCTGATCGACGAGGGCGCGGAGGCTGGCCTGTTCGCTCCGGGCGACCAGGCATTCAAGGCCGAGATGATCCAGGCGATGACTATGAAATTCTCTATGCCGCAGCTGTTCTCAAAGCTGACCCTGCCCAAGCTGGAGCGAGAGCTTACAGGCGTGCTCGATCTGATTTTCGATGGCCTGTATGTCCGCCCCGGGGGCAGACCAGATTAAAAGTTGTCCATATAATGAATGAAAACGTTTTTATTCATTGATTAGTTCCCGGGCGCTTGCTATCTTCTCAACATCAGACAAGCCGCTGGAGAGAAGAAAATGACCGCAACCCGCCCTTCCAATTTGATCATGGCCAGCTTCATCGCCGTCGCCTCGCTCATCTTCGCGATCGCTGCGGCGCCTGTGCTGCACACTGCCGCCCTGATGGTCGCCTAAGCCCAAACATCGCCAGTGTGCGAATGCGAACAACCTGTTCGCGCCTGCACAAGTTATTGCATGAATGGGGTGTCATTAATCTTTCGCTTGCAATAACGCATAGCTGGACTGGTGTTTTTCGGCTACTCCCTGTGCCAGAAAGAGCGCATCTAGCCGTCATCGATGTTCGCACTCGCAACATCAAAAAGACGCTGGTGAGTAATATGAAGATGTCCTCTGAGAACCTTCCGGTCGCAGCGCGCGCGCTCTCGGTTATCATTGCGATAGCGCTGGTGGCGTCGGTTATGGCGCCCGTGATCTTCGCCGCCGCACGCCTGGCGGCCTAAGCCTTCGCCCCCTTGCGCCCCGGCCTGTGGCTGGGGTGCGAGGCGGCGGCGGCCTCGTCCAATGGCCAGCGCGGACGCGCCGGAACGGACAAATCATCGCTGAACCCACGGCTCAATCTTTCAGCGCCCGCAAGCGCGATCATGGCGGCGTTGTCGGTGCACCATTTCAGCGGCGGCGCGACAAAAGCGTAACCCCGCTCCTCCGCGAGCCCCTCAAGCCGGCCCCGGATCGCCTGATTGGCCGCAACCCCGCCAGCCGCCACCAGACGCCCCTGCGCTCCCCAAAACGGATCGAACATCGCCATCGCGTTTCGGGTGCGGTCGGCGAGCACATCCAGCACCGCCGCCTGGAACCCCGCACACAAATCTGCCCGATCCTGCGGCGTGAGTGACCCCAGCCGCTCCACTTCCCGCACGCAAGCCGTCTTCAGCCCGGCAAACGAGAAATCGCAGCCTTCGCGGTGCAAAAGCGGGCGCGGCAGCGTGAACCGCTCCGGATCCCCGTCCGCCGCACAGCGTTCAACCAAGGGGCCGCCAGGAAAACCAAGGTCCAAGAGCTTCGCCAGCTTGTCATAGGCTTCGCCGAGCGCATCATCGATAGTGGTCCCGAGCCGGCGATAAACGCCCACATCAAGCACCGCCACGAATTGGCAATGCCCACCCGAAACCAACAGCAACAGATACGGAAACGCCGGCGGCTTTTCCGCCAATCGCGGCGAAAGTGCATGACCCTCAAGGTGGTTGACCGCGATCAGCGGTTTAGCGTGGGCAAGCGCGATGGCCTTGCCGGCGAGCAGCCCGACCATCACTCCGCCGATCAGACCGGGGCCAGCGGTCGCCGCCACGCCATCGAGTTCAGCAAAGCCGATCCCGGCTTGCCGCATCGCGGCATCGATGGTGGCGTCAAGCCCCTCGACGTGCGCGCGGGCCGCGATCTCGGGCACGACTCCACCAAAAGGCGCGTGCTGGGCGGCTTGGCCGAGAACGATGTCCGACATAACCTCTGGTCCATCGTCACAGAGGCGCAGCACCGCCGCGGCGGTTTCATCGCAGCTGGTCTCGATGCCAAGGACAATAAGCGGCTTCATCGCCCCCCTTATGGACCGGCTGCGCCCCAGCCGGCAAACGGCTCTGGTCCGAGAGGTCGGTCACGGTTCATAATCGCCACCATGACTTCTCCCATCCGCATCGGCGCGCGCGGCTCAAAGCTCTCCTTGGCGCAGACTGAACTCGTTCGTGCTGCGCTGCAGGCGCTTGCGGGGCCGAGCCTGACGCTTCGGATCGAGCCAATCGTCACCAGCGGCGACCGATTGCAGGAGGGTCGCTTGATCGAGGCCGGCGGCAAAGGCCTGTTCACCAAGGAACTCGACGAGGCGCTACTTGAGGGCCGCATCGAATTGGCGGTGCATTCACTCAAGGATTTACCCACGCGCTTGCCCGAAGGGATCGAACTCATTTGCGTCCCCGAGCGCGAGGACCCGCGCGATGCGTTCGTAAGCTTACGCGCATCTTCGCTGCACGACCTCCCCGCCGGCGCTACAATCGGCACAGCCAGCTTGCGTCGGCAAGCACAAACCCTGCACGCGCGCCCGGACCTTAGGGTGGCCACATTGCGGGGCAATGTCGACACGCGCTTGGCGAAGCTTGAGGCTGACGAGGCCGATGCGACGTTCCTGGCGCTGGCGGGATTGAAGCGCCTCGGATTGGAAGATCGCGCCACAAGTCTGATCGACCCGCTCGATATGCCACCGGCCGCCTGCCAAGGCGCGCTCGCCATCACTGCGCGCGCTGATTTCGTGCTCTTTCGCGAGCACCTTGCCGCGTACCAATGCATGCGCGCACGCGTGGAGATCGAAGCGGAGCGCGCATTTCTCGATGCGCTCGACGGCTCATGCCGCACGGCTATCGGCGCGCTCGCGCGCGTTGACGGCGACGCATTTGCGTTCATTGGCGAAGCTCTGACGCCGGACGGGAGCGCGCGTTGGCGGCGTGTTGAATCGATCGCGCTCGGCGTCGATCCGATCGCTGATGCGCGCGCGCTTGGCTCGCGACTTGGCGCCGAAATTCGCGACGAGGCCGGCGATGCGCTCGTAATGGAGCTGGCGTGACGCTCCGCGTCGCCATCACCCGCGCCATGCCTGACGCGGAACGCACCGCGGAGCGCGTGCGCGCTTACGGCGCCGAACCGGTGCTTGCGCCGCTGCTGACGATCATCCCGTGCGGCTACGACACCAACACCAAAGGCGCGCAAGCGCTCATCTTCACCAGCAGCAATGGCGTGCGTGCGTTCCCAGACTGCCGCGGCGCGCGCGATAAGATCGTGCTCACCGTCGGCGAGGCTACCGCGGAGACGGCGCGAGCCGCGGGCTTCACCGATGTGCGCACCGCTGGAGGCGATGTCCGCGCGCTCGCCGATCTGATCGTGGCGAGTCTGGACCCCGGCGCGGGCAAGCTCATTCATATCCGCGGGACCCACGTCGCAGGCGATCTGACTACTGCGCTCGGCGGCGGATTCCAGATCGAATCTCGCATCGCCTACACAGCGGTAACCGTACCCAAGATGCCCGCAGCGTTGGGGGCGCCCTGGAACCTCATTCTGTTCCACAGCCCGCGCGCCGCCGCCGCGTTTCTTTCGTTTGGCTCTCCTGGGGCGGGCGATCTCGCATGCGCCTGCCTGAGCCCTGCGGTAGCCGCAGCGGCCGGAGCGGGCTGGAAACGGGTGATCGTGTCGCCGGCGCCACGGGAAGAGGCGCTTCTTGAGGCTGCACTGGGCCCCACGGCCTCCCCCGCTGGCGCAAGCGCTTGAGCCAGCGCCGGCCCAGCCCTAAGTTCCGCGCTCAAATCCTTGTTCCGCTGCAAGGCCGGCGGAACACACCGGAATCCGGGGGAGTACAAATGAGCAGGGACGACGACGAACGCGAACGTTCGGAGCCGATCGACGTTGACTATGAGCCAGCACGCGGCGAGGGCCGGCGCGGCCCAGGCGCTATGAGCGCGCTTGTGTTGGCGGCCGTCGCCGTCGCAGCGGGCGCCGCCGGGGGCGCCGTCGCGCCGCGCATCCCGGCTGTGCAATCCGCGCTGGAGCGCGTGCTCCCGGCCGGAGCAGCGGCGCCAAGCCAGGCGCCGACGGATGTCGCCAACATGCAAAAGCGGCTCGACGCGATAGACGCGCTAATGAACACGCCGCTCTCCGTGGCGGCGGCAGGCGAAGCTGGCGATGCGGGCACCGCCGCGCGCGTGTACGCGTTGCAAGCCGGCCTCCGCGATTTCGAAGCTCAGCTCAATCGCCTACCGACATCGGAACAGGTGTCGACCCTGGTGACGGAAGTCCGCCGCTTGCAGGAAGATCTGCCGGCAGTGGCCGCGGAAGCGCGCTCGGCGGGCATTGCAGCGCGCGCCTCCTACGCTGTGGTCGCCGCCGGTGAAGCGTCGCGCGCTTCGGGTCCGTTCGAACCGGCGCACGCAGCGCTTGCGGCTCTGCTGCCGAACGATCCGCATGTCACCGCACTGGCGCCGCTCGCGCGCACCGGCGCGCCTACGCGGCTTGAATTGCGCGACCGTTTCGAACGGCTCGACAACGACATCATCCGCGTTGCCACCCAGACCCAGGCCGGCGCCGGATTCTGGGGCCGCCTCCAGGCGCTGTTCGCTCAATGGATCGTGGTGCGACGGAGCGGCGCTGGCGATACGCCGGCTGGAATCGTCGAAAGCGCGGAAGAAGCGCTCGCTGGGGACAACCTCCGGGGAGCCATCGAGCACCTGAATCGCCTGCCTGAGGCGCCCAAGCGCATCGCTCAACCCTGGATCGACGACGCCAGCCGCCGGGAGTCAATCGACACCCATATGACGGCGATACGCACAGAATTGTCGCGGGGGAGCTGAACCATGCTTGGACTGGCTTTCCTGCTGCTGGTGATTGTTTTCACCGTATTGCTCTCGACGCAGATCATCGGCGCCGATCCTGGCGTGGTGCATTTCGAGTGGTTCGGCTGGGAGGGCGACACCAGCGCCTGGTTCACCGTGCTCGTGCTGGTGGCGCTGGTGGCGATTTCCTTGCCGCTGCTGCGACTGATCATGTTCCTGATGGACGCGCCGGGGCGCATCGGCAAAGCCAGCCGCCGCGCCCGCGTGCGCCGAGGCCAGGAAGCGCTGGCGCTTGGCTTGATCGCCGCCGAAGCCGGTGAGTTCGAGGAAGCGCGCCGCCACGCTGACAAAGCAGAAGACCTCATCGACGAGCCACGGCTCGCGATGTTGTTGCAGGCGCGTGCGGCGGAAGTCGGCGGCGACACCGCCGCTGCGGAGCGCGCCTATTCCGGCATGTTGCAGCACGAAGATACCGAAGTGCTTGGCCGCAAAGGCTTGATGGCGGCGGCGCTGAAACGCGGCGACCGCACCGCCGCCCGCGCGCAAGCCGAGGGCGCGCTCAAGGCTTCGAAAACGGCGGTGTGGCCGTTCCAATACGCGTTCGATCTCGCTGTTCAGGCAGGCGATTGGGAAGCCGCGCTCGATACGCTTGAAGCCGGCGACAAGCGCAAATTGGTTGAAGACAAAGTGGTCAAACGCCGCCGTGCGGTGTTGATGGCGGCGGGCGCGGCGAAACTCGAGCGTGAGCGCCGCGCCGACAAGGCGGCAGAGATGGCGCAGAAGGCCTTCCGCACCGCGCCGACGTTTGCGCCCGCAGCCGCGCTGTCTGCGCGGCTATTGGTTGGTGAAGGCAAGCCGGAGCGCGCCGCCTCAATTCTCGAGGAAGCTTGGGAAAACGGCCCCCACCCGGCGCTTGCGCACGCGTATCGAGATATAGTGCCCGGAGAAAGCCGAGAGGATCGCGCCGAGCGCATGCGTGCGCTCGCTGAAAAGCGCCGCGACCATCGCGAAAGCAAGATCGTGCTGGCGGAGCTGGCGATGGAGCGCGGCGATTGGGGCGGCGCACAGGCCGCACTCGACGACGCCTACCGCGAGAACCCCTCCTCGCGCATCTGCATCCTGCTCGCGCAGGTCGCGCGCGGACGCGGCGACGAAAACGGCGCGCGCACGTGGCTTGGCCAAGCGGCGGGGGCGCCGCGCGAACTCGATTGGTCGGATTTGGACCCCGAAGGCCCGGCGTTCCTGTATGACGACAGCGATTGGGCGCGTCTGGTCTATGTCTTTGGCGACAGCGGACAATTGATCCACCCGCGCATGGAGCGCGGGGCCAACGATGCGCTGGGCCCCGTGCTCGCCCTGCCCACCGCCGTGCTCGCGCCGCCACGCGCGGAACCCACCAATGCGGAAATGGTGGAGTAGCGAGGCCGTGCGCGACCCCGGAAAAGGTTGACGCGGGGGGGTGAATATCTTTTCATCTCGCGCTATTGGGGCGGACGCTGGGCCGGTGCGCGGGGGATTTCATGTCGAACCAACAGAACGGCGTCTTCTTCCACGCCGAACCACCGCCTGAGGATCCGCGCCTCGGGACCGGTTCCTATGGCTGCGTCATCGCGATCCCGGCCCGAGACGAAGAAGCGCTCATCCGCCCATGCCTTGAGGCGCTCGCGGCGCAGCAGGACGCCCCGCCCTTCGCGGTCGCGCTCGTGCTCAACAATTGCAGCGACGCCACCGCCGATGTGGTCCGCGCCATGGCTGACCAATTGCCGTTCGAGTTGCGCGTCTACGACGTGCAACTGCCAGCGCACCTCGCGGACGCTGCATGGGCGCGCCGCTTGGCGATGAACGCGGCGGCCCTGTTGATCCACGCAGACGGCGTGGTTCTGACCACCGATGCGGATTCGCGCGTTGATGCGCGCTGGGTGCGCAATGTCATGGATTGCTACGACGCTGGCGCCGACATCGTCTGCGGCTTCGTTGCTCCCGACTTTACCGACGCGCCTGCGCTTACCTTTGATGCGATCCGGCGTGGCGCGATGGAGTACGAGTACAGCCAGCTTACCGCCGAAGCCAACGCGATCATCGATCCCGATCCCGCCGATCCCTGGCCAAATCACCTTGTCGAGACCGGCGCCAATCTCGCGATCCGCGCGCGCGACCTCGTCGCACTCGGCGGCGTGCCTCACGTTTGCCCGGGCGAAGACCAGCGCCTCGTCGCCATGGCGCGGCGCAGGGGCGCGCGCGTTCGCCATGCCTTCCAACCAAGCGTGACGACTTCAAGCCGCGTTCGCGGACGCGCCTCTGGCGGATGGGGCGACGATCTAATGTCGCGACTGACCGACGATCGCGCGCAATGCCATCCGAAACTGGAACCCGCGCGCACCATGCTTCGCCGCGCGGCGATCCGCGCGCGCTTGCGCACCGCGTTCGGCGCCGCCGGCTTCGCCCAGCACGTCGCGCGCTATGTATCCGACACGAAAGCGCTGGCCGAAATTGCGGCAGCGCCGCTCTTCAGCGAAGCCTGGGCGATGCTGGAAGAAACCAGCTCATTGCTTGCCAAGCACCCGCTGCTGGCCCGGGACCTAGAAGCCAGCGTCGTTTTGTTGCGCGCCTACCTGCAGCGCCGCACCGCGCGGGGCGAAGCGCGCCGCGCTCAGACCGTCGAGAGCAGGTAGGTTTCATAGCGCCCAAGGAACGCCGACAAGCGCGGCAGAGATCGCGGGCTCGCCGTATCGGTGATCAGCCGCCCGCCCTGGCTTCGATACGCGCTCACAGCGCGGCGCTTGTGCCTACGGTACGGGTTGATCGGGAAACGCACCGCGCCGCCGCGCTCGGCAGCCTCCGCGATTATAGCGCGGCTGTTCTTGGCCCACACCAGATAGCGCAAACCTCGTGCACCGCTGCACGTTTGCTCAACGAGGTCCGCTATTACAGATGCAGCCATATGGTCCGGATGAGGATCGGCTCGCCAAGGCGCGACGATGATCGGCGCCCGCCATCGCGACGCCTGCTCTGCAATCCGCGTCGCGAGGTTGTTTGCATTGGTCCAATCAAACAAGAGCGAGCCGTCCAGCTCGCGCTCGAACCGCAACGCCTCCGGCCCCAGCCCCAGATGCGCGCCGGCACGCCGCGCCTCCGCCTCGCGCCGCTCGGCGATGCGCTCGGGCGGCCACACGCGCGACCCCGGGTGCGAATGGCGCCCATCCGTCAGCACGTGGACAAAGACTGGTATCCCCGCCGCCGCGCTTGCCGCAATCAAACCGCCGCAGCCAATGCTCTCGTCATCGGGATGGGGCGCCAGCACGAACACCGGCCCCTCGCCTACCAGCGTTTGCAGATCCCGAACGGGGGCGACCGCAAGCGCTGGCGGCAAACGCAGAAAATCGAAGGGCTTCATTGCGCCGCCGCCGTCCGTTGACTGACCGCCAGATAGGGGATGAGCGCGATCAGGGCGGGGGTCGCATAACCCACCAGTCGATAGAGAAACAAAGCTGCGGCCAATTGCGCCGGATTGGTCTCTACCGCGCCCGCATGCAGCATCAAAGCATCGAAAACACCGAGCCCCGCGGGTGAGCCGGCGGCCATGCCGGCGAAATGCGAGGTCGCAAACGTCGTTACGAACGACAATGGCGCCCAGCCTTTGGCAAAGCTCAGAAACACGTACAAGATGTTAGCGCTGATCATCCAATCGATCGCGCCGAGCACAAGGCGAACCAAGACTCCTCCCGCGGAGGGCGCGCTCAAGCTCACCCCCCAAAGCGTGAACGCCGTTCGCTTCCGACCTGCCAGCACCATCACGCCCGCGAGCACGACGATGAAGGCTACGCCGCATCCGCGCAGGATCGGCTCTGGTACGCCATAGGCGGCGGCCATACCGCCGGGCTGCAGGATGAGGCCAATGGCAGCGAGGGTCGCGCCACCCGAAAGCGAAATCAGGGTAACGCTGACAGCGGTCACGGCGGCGGCCTTGGCGGGGACGCCCCAGGCCCGAAACAGACCCGCGCGCACCCCGGCGCCCGAGATGGGCCCGAGGCCCGCGGCAATGGAAAGCGCGTTGCCGACGAACGCCGACAACACGGTGCGCCCCGGCGTCAGGCGCACGCCAGCGTCGCGCAACGCCAGGGTCTCCATCATGCTCATCAGGCTGAAATTGATCGCAACCAGAAGCGCCGCCACCAGGAGCGTCACCGGAGGGACCTGGGCGAACGCAGCCGCCAGGCTCTCCGCAGTTTGGCCCTTGAGCGCCCCAGCGATCGCCCAGATGCAGGCCGCCGCGATTGCGAGAGCAAGCACACGCTTGCCGATCCATAACCAATTCATGGCCCCGCCCCGCCTGAGAGAACCTCCCGCTTACGACATCGGGGCGCTTCTGTCTGCTACCCGAGCGGCTTGAGATTGCTCGCCCCGCCAGCCGTCTGTTACCCCGAAAGACCTCGAAGAAATAAGCACGTCCGGGGGTGGATGTGGGATTCCAATGGTGCCGCCTGCGTGACTCGAACACGCGACCCCCGCATTACGAATGCGATGCTCTACCGGCTGAGCTAAGGCGGCTCCGGCCTAAGTTGGCCAAGGGCGCTTCTCTACGCGGCCCGATCCTCCCGGGCAAGCGGTCGGCCGCTAGAGGATGCTTTGCCCGGTGGCGGCCCAGTCGGCGGAGAAGGTTTCGAGGCCCTTGTCGGTCAGCGGATGCTTGGCCAGCCCACGTAATACATTGGGCGGAACAGTGGCGACATCGGCGCCGGCCAATGCGCATTGTTTCACGTGCTCGGGCGAGCGCAGGGAAGCTGCCAGCAATTGCGTGGCGAAGCCGTAATTGTCGTAAATGGCGCGTATCTCATTGATCAGAGCCATGCCGTCAGCGCCGACATCATCGAGCCTTCCGATGAACGGAGAGACGTAGGCGGCGCCAGCCTTCGCGGCGAGCAGAGCCTGGTTTGCCGAAAAGCACAGCGTCACGTTGCTGCGGATTCCCTCCTGCGCCAACGTGCGGCAGGCCTTGAGGCCCTCCCAGGTCAACGGAACCTTAACTACGATGTTGGTCGCTAGCCGGGCGAGGGTACGACCCTCGGCGAGCATGGTCTCCGCGTCGAGCGCGGCGACTTCCGCGCTCACTGGTCCCGGAATCAGCGAGCAGATTTCCGCCAGCACTTCCTTAAACGGACGCCCCGCCTTCTTCACCAGCGACGGATTGGTGGTCACGCCGTCGGCAAGGCCCAGTTCGGCGCAGGCGCGGATTTCACCAATATCGGCGGTATCGACAAAGAATTTCATCCGGTTTTCACCTCGCTCCCGCAAGTAGCGCTCGACGCCGGCGGCAAGGCCCGATCGGGCACCTCATCCAGCGTCACCCCGCGCGGCATCGCGCCAAGCACCCAACGCCAGAAAATTGGCAACATCAACAGCGTAACCCCAAGTTTGACTGCCGCCGCATAGGGGAGCGAATCAAGGGGTGTGCGCACGGCGATGAGGCACACCGCCAGCGCGGCGAATCCCAACAGGGAAACCAGCAACAGGAAGAGATACCGCTTCGGTGTCTCCCCGATAAGCGCGCGCGCTTTAGGGCTCGCGGCTGCGACCCGGGCCAAGGCAGCGCGCACAAACGGCGTGAAACTCGCCGAACGATCCTCGTAGGCGCCAATGGAAACCAGGTGGCAATTGTCGATTTCAGTCTTGCGCCCGTCCTTGGATTGGAGAGCGAACACATATCGCCATGGCCTTGCCCGCGCGGGGCTGCAATGCAGGCGCACGCTCACCACATCACTCCAAGTCAGGCACCGCTCGCGGCCGGCCGCGCTCACCGAGCGAAGCACGCCTTCCTCGACGCGCCACTCGCGCTCGCCGCGAGACACCGGATTGCGGCGCTTTCTATAGATCACTGGCTGCATGTGGCCACATGTGCACTTGTAGCATCGCCATTCGATGCCATGCACCGGCGATTATTCCAAGGGCGCAACGCCGCCAACCGTGAATAAAGCGTTGATTGCACAAGCCCGCACCGCAGCGGCGGCGGAAAGAACTCGGAAACGAATTCATCGTAAAAGGCGTCGTTCACCTTGAAGGACCATTGGGTGTTTTGAGCGTGAACGGGCCGATCGAACGTCGGCTCTCTAGACCAGGATGGTCCTACGATGTCGATTGCAGGCTTGTCAGCCGCGCAGATTAGCGCGCTCTCCGTCACGGCCGTCCAGGCCCTCTCGACGACGACCATCAGTGCATTGAGCGCCACTCAGGTCGCCGCCCTCAGCACGACGGGCATCGGGGCGCTCAACAACACCCAGGTCGCCGCGCTGTCCACCACACAGGTGCGCGCGCTCACGACCACCCAAATTCCGAATTTTTCCAGCGACATCAGCTTTTCCTCCGCGCAATTGCTTGCGCTCAGCGGGTCGCAACTGGGCGTGTTCACCTCAACAGAAGTCGGCAACATCAACACGACGGCGATCGCGGGCTTCAGCACCACGCAAGTCCGGGCATTCAGCGCCGCCAACGTCTCGGCCTTCGATGCAACTCAAGCGAGCTATCTGTCGACCACCCAGATCGCCGCCCTCACAACCACCCAGATCGACGCCCTGACTGCAACAGACATTGGCGAATTGTCCGAAACCCAGATAGGCGCACTCACCACTACCCAACTCAAGCGCCTGAGCACCGAAGCGGCGTCCGCGCTCGACGCGACCCAAGTGGCGGCGCTGACTACGACCGCGGTCAAGGCGCTCACCAGCACTCAGATCAACGCCTTGAGCGCCGCCGACATCGCCGAATTCTCCACCACCCAGATTTCCGCGCTGACCACCACCCAGGTTCGCAGTTTATCGGAGACCAATGTCGCCGACCTGGCTGAAACCCAAATCGGCGCATTCAGCAGCGCTCAGCTTCAAGCGCTTTCCTCCACCAACCTCTCGACGCTCTCGGAAACCCAGATCGGCGCGCTCAACACCACCCAGGTTCGCGCCCTCAGCACCACGCAATTGGCCGCTATCGACGCAACCGATGTCGCCGAGTTCGCAAACACCCAATTGGCCGCCTTGAGCGCCACTCAGGTTCGGGCGCTGACTTCCACAAATCTCGCGGGGCTCGCGGAAACCCAGATTGCGGCCTTCACCACCACGCAGGTCACCGCATTCTCGACCACGAATCTCTCCTCCCTGGCCGACACCCAGGTGGCAGCGTTGACCGCGGCGCAAATCGGCGCACTAACAACAACCCAAGTGCGCGGGCTCAATGAGACCAATATCGGCGCGCTGACGGAAACGCAGGTCGCTGAACTCAACACCACCCAATTACAGGCGCTCTCGACAACCAATGTCGCGGCGTTGGACGGCACGCAAGTCGCGGCCTTGACCATTACCCAGATCGCGGGTCTGACCACGACGCAGCTCAACGCGCTTGACGCTACCGACGTCGCTGAATTCTCTACAACGCAAGTCGCTGCTTTGACAGCCACGCAAGTGCGCTCGCTGAGTTTGGCTCGCGTCGGCGATCTCGCCGACACCCAGGTCGCAGCGCTGACGACGACCCAGATCGCCGCGTTATCCGTCGCTAACGTCTCCGGCCTTGACGCCACGCAAGTTGGCGCGCTGACGACAACGCAGATCGGTGCGCTCACCGCAAGCCAGGTGCGGGGGCTAACTGAAACCAATATCGGCGACCTCGCCGACACGCAGGTCGCGGCGTTCAACGCCACGCAGATCGCACTGCTCTCCACGACCAATCTTTCGGCTCTCAATTCCACGCAGATCGCGGCGCTGACCACCACCCAAATCGGCGCGATCAAAACTACTCAATTGTCGGCGCTGTCGACGACCAATCTCTCCGAACTCGACGCCACCCAATTCGCGGCCCTGAGCACTGCCCAGGTGCGTGCGCTCACCACGGCACAGATCGGCAATTTGACCGCCACCGACGTCGCCGACTTCACCACCACACAGGTCGAGGCGCTCTCCAACACCCAGGTCGCGGCGCTGACCTCCACCAACATGGCCTCGCTGGCCGAAACGCAAATCGCCGCGTTCTCGACCACCCAACTCGCGGCGGTGTCGACGACAAATCTGGTCGCGCTCTCCGATACGCAAATCGGGGCCCTGACCGCCACCCAGATCGGCGCACTGAGCACGTCGCAAATCGCGAACCTCGAAACCACCAATGTCGCCGCTCTCACCACGACCCAGATTGGCGCGCTGTCAGGCACGCAATTGGCGCGGCTCTCAAATGACGCGTTGTCCGCCCTGGATGCTACGCAGGTAGCGGCGCTCTCCTCCACGCAAGCGCGCGCGCTGACGACCACGCAGCTGAACGCATTGGACGCCACTGACATCGGCGAGCTCTCCACCACCCAAATCAATGGCCTCACCACCAGCCAAATCCGCGGCTTGAGCGCGGCCCGCGTCGGCGATCTGCTCGACACGCAGGTCGCAGCGCTTTCCACCGCTCAAGTGCAGGCGCTGACCACCACCAATTTGGTCGCCCTCGCCGACACCCAGATAGCGGCGCTGACGACCACGCAGGTTTCGGCGTTGACCCGCACTCAAATCGGCGCGCTCGAGACCACCAACGTGAACGCGCTCAATGAAACCCAAATCGGTGCGCTGACGGCAACGCAAATCAGCGCTCTTTCGACCGACAATCTGGGCGTCTTAGGCGCGACGCAATTGGGCGCGCTCTCGACCACCCAGGTTCGTGCGCTCTCCACAACGCAGCTCTCCGCGCTTGAAAGCACCCAGCTTGCCGCACTCGACGCAACGCAAACTGCATCTCTGACCACCACCCAGGTGCGTTCGCTCACCACCACCCAGATCGGCGCCTTGGACGCCGCCGACATTGCCGAGTTCGCAACGACCCAGATCGCTTCGCTCACCAACGACCAGGTGCAGGCGCTCACCGCCACCAATGTCGCCTCGCTCGCAGCCACACAGGTTGCGGCGCTCACAGCCACGCAGATTGCGCAATTGGCCACCGAGGCGCTCAACGCGCTTGACACAACGCAATCCGCGGCACTCACCACGACGCAGATTCGCGGCTTGACGACAACGCAGGTCGCAGCGCTCGAAGCGAGCGATGTCGCCGACTTGACCACGACGCAATTGTCCAACTTGCAGCGCCCGCAGGTGCAGGCACTGACCTCGACCAATTTGGCCTCGCTCGCCGCGACGCAGATCGCGGCCTTCACCGCGACGCAGATACAGGCACTCTCGACCACCAATTTGAACGCGCTTGATGCAGCCCAGACAGCGGCGCTGACCACAACTCAGATCGCGGGCCTCACCACCACGCAGGTCGCCGGCCTCGAGACCACCGACATTGGCGAACTGGCCGATACCCAGGTCGCGGCCTTTACCTCAACACAGATCGCGCGCCTGTCTACCGACGCGCTCAACGCGCTCGATCAAACCCAGATTGACGCTTTGACCCTGACGCAAGTGCGCGGCCTCACCACCACGCAACTGGCGGCGCTCGAAGCGACCAATGTCGCCGCACTTGCCACGACCCAGCTCGGCGCGCTCAACACGACGCAGATTCAAGCGCTGACCTCAACGAACTTGGCACAGCTTGCGGATACGCAGATCGAGGCCCTGAGCACAACGCAATTGCAGGCAATCTCGACGACCAACCTTGCCGCACTCGCCGACACCCAGATCGCCGCGCTCTCGACCTCGCAAATCTCCAATCTGACGACTACCCAGGTCCGCTTCCTCACCACCACCAACGTCGCCGCTCTCACCGAGACGCAAGTCGGCGCGCTGACAACAACGCAGGTCGCTCGCCTCGCCACTGACGCCTTGGCGCAGTTCGACGCTACGCAGGTCGGCGCCCTCACCACCACGCAGGCGCGCGCGATCTCCACCACGCAACTGGCCGCGCTCGACGCGACCGATGTGGCCGAATTCGTGAACACGCAATTGGCGGCGCTGACCACAACCCAAGTGCGCGCCCTCACCTCAACTAACTTGGCCTCGCTCGCCGACACCCAGATCGCGGCGTTGACGGCGGCGCAGGTGTCCTCGCTCTCAACCACGAACTTCTCCGCTCTGGCCGATACGCAGCTCGCGGCTCTCACAACAACGCAAGTAGCGGCCCTGACCACGTCACAATTGCGGTCGCTCTCGGAAACCAGCTTCGCGGGCCTCGCGGACACCCAGGTCGCGGCGCTAAGCACCACCCAGGTTGCCTCGCTCACCACCATGCAGCTCACCTCGCTTGGCGCGGCCGATCTCAGCGAGTTCGTGGAGACCCAAGTAGCGGCGCTCACCACAACTCAAATCGGCGGCCTCAATGAAACCAATGTCGGCGACCTTGCCGACAGCCAGATCGCGGCGCTGACGACAACCCAATTGCAGGCGCTGTCGACGACCAATTTGGCCGCGCTTGCGGACACCCAGGTCGCGGCGCTGTCGACCACCCAGGTGCGGGCCTTCACCGCCGCCCAGATCAGCGCGCTCGACGAGACCAACATCGCCGAATTCACCGCCGACCAGATTGGCGCGTTTACTACAACGCAAATCCAGGCGCTGTCCGCCACCGACCTGCAGACACTCGCCGACACCCAGATCGCCGCGCTGACCACGACCCAATTGCGCGCGATCAACACAACCAACATCGCCGCGCTCTCCACTACGCAATTGGGCGCGCTATCGACGACACAAGTCGCCGGTCTTACGACCACGCAACTTTCTGCCTTTTCGTCCGCCAACCTGTCGGCGCTCGATGCCGATCAGATCGGCGCACTCAATACGACTCAGGTGCGCGCCTTCACGACTACGCAGATCGCCGCGCTCGACGCCACCGACATCGCTGAACTCTCCACGACGCAACTCGGTGCACTGAACACCACGCAAGTGGCTGCGCTCACAGCAGCGAACATCGCTTCGCTTTCCGACGATCAAGTGCATGCATTCTCGACATCGCAGCTCACCCGGCTGAGCACCACCGCAATCGCTGGCCTCGACGCCGCGCAGGTGGCCGGGCTCGATACCACGCAAGTGCGGTCGCTCACGGTCACGCAAATCGGCGCCCTCGACGACAGCGACATCGCCGAGTTCAGCGCCGACCAGATCGGAGCGTTTACGACAACGCAAATCCAGGCCTGGTCGTCCACGGTGATCTCCGGCCTAAGTTCGGTGCAAATAGCCGCCATGTTGGTCTCGCAGATCCCGAGCTTGACCACCACCCAGCTCGATTATCTCTCGACCACCAACATCTCCGCCTTCGACGCCACCCAGATCTATGCGTTGACTTCGGGCCAAGTGGCGAGTTTTGACGCCAGCCAGATCGAAGCCTACCTCGCGGCGGTCTAAGCCGCTGCGGCGTTAACGAACTGGAAATAGAAGCGGCTGAGCCTCGCGCGCGCACGAACACGAGCGCGGGGGCCGCATGACCGAAAACGCCTTCTTGACGGCGATCCAGAAGATCACCTCGGGGTCGCTTGGGCTCGGCGAGATGATCGCGGCCGCGCAGCAATTGAGCCGGAGCGGCCAGTCAGATTATGGGCGCCAGCTCTACCAGGTCTGGATCAAGTTCAACCGCGACAATCCCCTGCTGTTCGTCGCGCACTTCAATCATTCCACTTTGTTGAGCCAGGTCGGCGACGAGGACGGCGCTGAGACCGCTTTGCGCGCCGCGTTGGCGCAGAATCCGGATTTTTCCCCGGCCCACATCAATCTCGGAAGCGCGCTGGAGCGTCGCGGCGGCGCAAAGGAGGCCGTGGAGCAGTGGAACGCCGGCCTGGAGCGGCTGCAGCGCGTCACCGGCGACGCCATCGATTACAAAATCACGCTGTTGAAGCAAGTCAGCCGCGTGTTCATGGACAGCCAACAGCACGGCGCCGCGGAAACCACCTTGCGGCAATGTCTTGATCTCAACCCGCACCAGCGCGATGTCGCCGAACAATACGCCGCGGTGCGGCTGGCGCAGTGCAAATGGCCGATCGCGTCCGATACGCCGCGCATGACGCGCAGCGAGTTCGTGGCGAAATTCCACCCGCTGTCTGGCTGCGCGTACGCCGACGACCCCTATCTTCAGTTGGCGCTGGCGAACGATTATGTCCGCGCGACCGCGAACGCGCCCACTTTGAGCTCCGATCGGCGCGACGCGCCCATCAGCGCACGCGGGGAACGGCTCCGCATCGGCTATGTATCCTCCGATCTACGCTCGCACGCCGTCGGCTATCTGATGGTGCAATTGTTCGAGCAGCACGATCCCGCGGCGATCGAGGTGTTCGCCTATTATTGCGGCATTCCCTCCGACGACGGCATCACCCAGCGCATCAAGGGCGCCATCGAGCATTGGATCGACATCCGCGCGATGAGCGATGACGAGGCCGCCGCGCGCATCGCCGCGGATAAGATCGATATCCTGGTGGACGTCAACGGCCACACTCGTGATGCGCGCCTTGGCGTGTTCGCAAGGCGACCTGCGCCCATCCAGGTAAACTGGCTCGGTTTTCCCGGAACCATGGGTAGCCCCTTCCATCACTACATCGTCGCCGACGATTGGATCATTCCGCCGCAGCTGGAGCACTTCTACTCCGAGCGCGTTTTGCGCCTCCCTTGCTATCAACCGAACGACCGCAAACGCATCGTCGCCGAGCAAGGTCAGACACGAGCGGAAGCGGGCCTGCCCGAGGACGCTTTTGTGTTCTGCTGCTTCAACGCCGCGCACAAGCTTACGCGCTTCTCTTTTGATCGTTGGCTCGAAATCCTGCGCGCCACGCCTGAGAGCGTGCTGTGGCTGTTGGATTACGGGACCGAGACCAATCGACGTTTGGCGACCTATGCCACCGAACGGGGAATCGATGGATCGCGTCTCGTACATGCCCCCAAACTTGCGAACGCGCATCACTTGGCGCGCTATCCGCTCGCCGACTTGTTTCTCGACACCATACCCTACGGCGCGCACACCACCGCTTCCGATGCGCTTTGGATGGGCGTGCCGGTGCTGACTTTGTCGGGCCGCTGCTTTGCATCGCGCGTATGCGGTTCGCTGGTGCGCGCAGCGGGCGCGCCGGAGCTTGTCTGCGACAGCGCGGAGACCTTCGTCGCGCGCGCCATCGCGCTCGCGGGCGTCGATCGGGCAACCCTGCGTAAATATCGCGAGCGGCTCATCGCCAATCGCCACGCCTCGACGCTGTTCGACATCGAACTCCTCGCACGGCGCCTCGAGCTGCTATACCAACAGATGGCCGACGAACATCGCGTCGGCGCGCTGCCCAGACCAAATCTCGCCGGGCTGGAAGCCTATCTAACGATCGGGGTCGGCTACGATCACGACAGCTCAGAGATCGGCATGAGCGCTGATTATGAGGGCCTCTACCGACACGAACTAGCCGCGCGCGACCGCTTGCGGCCGCTGCCGCCAGATGGACGGCTATGGGATGGCGATGTGCAGACGCCGAGCATAGCCGCAACCCGCTCCGCCGCGTGATCGATCTCGAAATTGACGCTGGCAAAGTCGTCCATGGCGCCGAGTTGGTGACGTACATTTCCAACATTGGTTCGACAGGAGGACTCTTTCGCTGGCGTCCGCCCAGGGGGCCAACGCACCCAATCCGCTGTGAGCGACCTGAGACATAGGTGACGTTTCGTACCGGACACATGGGTAACG
>CADEDG010000055.1 GCA_902826035.1 uncultured Alphaproteobacteria bacterium | reverse complement strand
CGCCGCGACATTGTGTTTGCGGGCAAGCCCTGCCTGCGAGGAGAACGCGTCGCGCCATGACGCCAGCGGCGCCGGCGCAGATATTTGCGCGAGCCACGCGCTCCATTCCTCGGCGGCGAATATCCCGCGCTGCGCCATAACCAGGATTGGGCGCGCGAGGCGCTCGAATTCGCCGTAGATGTAGAAATGGCCCTCCGGCGCGATCTGCGTAGCGATCGCGTCGCGAATGCGGATGAGGTCGTCGCGTTGCGTCGCGGGCGAAGCCGCGAATTGCAGCAACAGGTCCGAGCCGTGCGCAACGCCATGGCGCCAGCCTTCACTCTCGTGGAAGCCGCGATAATCGCGAACGGCGACGAAGTAGGCAAGCGATCGAGTGAGCGCATCGGCGCGTGCGGCTTCGCTGAGGAATGGGGTGAGCCTGTCGGAGCGCACCAGCTCCGACAGGACAAGCGCGGCGAACGGGCGCTCAAAACCGCTCGGCTCGGCGCTCTCCAGGCGCGGCAGCAAGTCGCTCACCAGCGCGGTTTGCGTCGGCACGTCGAGTTGGCGCTCGCGCAGCATGTGGCTAAGCGACTCAAAGCCGATCTGGTCGCGCAGCCAGGGATCGGGCGAGGCTACGCAGGCGACGATGGCGCGCGCAAACCGCCGCCGCTCGCGAGCATCCGCGATTTCGAACTCCGCGGATTGGAGTGCTTCGAGGCGGGCGCGGTCGTAGCCCGGCGGGGGGCACGAAGCCGGCTGCTGTGCGCCTGCTGCGGGGACGACGGCGAGGACCAGGGCGGCGGCGAGGAATAAGTTGCGCATCGGCGCATCTGGGTCTCCGCGCCATTGCTCGCAAGGCTGCGTACGACCAAGAGCAGGCAGTCCGCGACAGACTGCGCCCTCGGCGTCTCCGGCCGAACAACACCCCTGCGCTTGGCGTTTGCCGCGGGCTCGGCTAGCAAGCCCGCGAACATGACGCCGCGCGACAAAATCCGAAACTTTTCAATAGTGGCCCATATCGACCACGGCAAATCCACGCTCTCCGACAGGCTGATCCAGGAGACGGGGGGCTTGAGCGCGCGCGAGATGACCGAGCAGGTGCTGGATTCGATGGATATCGAGCGCGAGCGCGGCATCACAATCAAGGCCCAGACCGTGCGGCTCGATTATGTGGCCAAGGATGGTGAGAGCTATGTCCTCAATCTAATGGACACGCCCGGCCACGTGGACTTCGCCTATGAGGTCTCGCGCTCGCTCGCTGCCTGCGAAGGCGCGCTCTTGATCGTGGACGCTTCCCAGGGCGTGGAGGCGCAGACCCTGGCCAATGTCTATCAGGCGCTCGACAACGATCTCGAGATCGTGCCGGTGCTCAACAAGATCGATCTTCCCGCCGCTGAGCCGGAACGCATCCGCCAGCAGATCGAGGACGTGATCGGTCTCGACGCTTCGCAAGCCATCCTCGCCTCCGGCAAAACCGGAGAGGGCATCGCCGAATTGCTCGAAGCCATCGTCACGCGCTTGCCACCGCCCAAGAGCGGCGACGCCAACGCGCCGTTGAAGGCGCTGCTGGTGGACGCGTGGTATGATTCCTATCTCGGCGTCGTCGTGCTGTTTCGCGTTATCGACGGCGTGATGCGCAAAGCCATGCGCATCAAATTGATGCAGACCGGCGCCGATTATAACGTCGACAGCCTTGGCGTGTTGCGCCCCAAGCGCCAGGAGGTCGCCGAACTTGGCCCTGGCGAGATCGGCATCCTGACCGCTTCGATCAAGGAAGTCGGCGACGCCCGCGTCGGCGACACCATCACCGAATATCGCCGCGAGACGGCCCAAGCGCTGCCCGGCTTCAAGCCGGCGCAGCCGGTGGTGTTCTGCGGCCTGTTCCCACAGGACGCGGCGAACTTCGAAGATCTGCGCGCGGCGATGAGCCGGCTGCGCCTCAACGATGCGAGCTTCTCCTTCGAAATGGAAACCTCCGCCGCGCTCGGTTTTGGCTTTCGCTGCGGCTTTCTCGGGCTCTTGCACCTCGAGATCATCCAGGAGCGGCTCTCGCGCGAGTTCAATCTCGATCTCATCGCCACCGCGCCTTCGGTGGTCTACCGCGTGCATCTCAACAATGGCGAGATGAAGGAACTGCACAATCCCGCCGATCTGCCTGATGTCACCTACATCAAGGAAATCGAGGAGCCCTGGATCAAGGCGACGATCCTGACGCCGGATGAATATCTCGGCGGCATCATCAAACTCTGCCAGGATCGCCGCGGCGTGCAGAAGGAGCTGAATTATGTCGGCTCGCGCGCCATGCTGGTGTACGAATTGCCGCTGAACGAAGTGGTGTTCGATTTTTACGACCGGCTGAAAAGCATTTCCAAGGGCTACGCCAGCTTCGATTATCAGCTGATCGACCACCGCGTCGGCAATCTGGTGAAGATGAGCATCCTGGTGAACGACGAGCCGGTCGATGCGCTCTCGATGCTGGTGCACGCCGGACGCGCGGAATCACGCGGCCGCTCGATGGTGGAAAAGCTGAAGGAGCTGATCCCGCAGCACATGTTCAAAATCCCGATCCAAGCCGCGATTGGAGGAAGGATCATCGCGCGCGAAACCCTCTCCGCGCTGCGCAAAGACGTCACCGCCAAATGCTACGGCGGCGACGCCTCGCGCAAACGCAAGCTCCTGGACAAGCAGAAAGAGGGAAAGAAGAAAATGCGCCAGTTCGGGAAGGTCGATATCCCGCAGGAGGCGTTTATCGCGGCGTTGAAGATGGATGGGGATTGAGGGGGTGGAGGCACGCTTTAGAGAGAATCTATCGCAGAGGGGCCCGCGCCTTGAGTCGGGGCGCGGTCCGGGATCTGGTGGAGCGCACAGCGTAGAGCCGGGGTACATGAGCCGGGGCGAGGGGGTGCTGGCCTCGTTGGGTAATTGTGCTAAGTCTCGTTCATGACAAATCAGATCGCAACCAAGCAGCACGAGGAAGTCGAGGACGAATATGAGCTCTCGCTAGGCGAGAACGTTGAAGACGAGGCGACGCTCGAGGATGCCGGCACCAGGCATTTTTCGATCACGTCGTACGGCGCAGACTATACTGTAGACTCGCTCGTCAAGCGGATGAAGGGCGGCGCGTTCATTATCCCCGAGTTTCAACGCAAGTTTGTTTGGTCGCAACGACATGCCTCCAAGTTTTTGGAGTCTTTGTTGATGGGACTACCAGTCCCAGGCATCTTTTTGTACAAGCAAGCTGAAACGAACAAGCACCTTGTGATCGATGGTCAGCAGAGGCTGACAAGTTTGCGGGCCTTTTACGAGGGGCTCTTTGGCGAGCGGAAGTTCAAGCTTGTTGGAGTGCGCCAGCCTTGGGCTGACAAGACCTATGCTGAACTTGACGCATCCGATCAGCTTAAGCTGGATGATTCAATTGTGCACGCGACGATCTTTCAGCAAGAACATCCGAAAGACGTGCTGGATAGCATTTACTTTGTATTCGAACGAATAAACTCCGGGGGAATTCGCTTGTCCCCGCAGGAGATCAGAAATTGTGTGAGTCATGGTCCTTTTCTTGACCTCATCAAGGAGCTAAATGCCAATGAGGATTGGCGTGCAATTTACGGGCCCATAAGCCGACGCCTGAAAGATCAAGAACTGATTTTGCGTTTTCTGGCACTCTATAAAAAATCCGGTGAGTACGCTCGACCTCTGGCGGGGTTCCTCAACGACTTTACTGAGGGGCACATGAAGGCCGACGCCGCCAAAATTGCAGAACTCCGCAAGGCCTTTGGGAGCACGATTTCAGCGGTTCGTCAGGGAATCGGGGAAAAAGCGTTTCGGCCAATCAGAGCGTTCAACACCGCTGTATTTGATTCAGTCATGGTAGGGTTGGCCAGGAGGGTTTCGCAATCCCCCGCACCCGACCCGCGTAAAGTGGGCGAGGCTTACGACCAACTCCTTCAGGACAAGTCTTATCAAGAATTTTGGGCGCGATCGACTGCGGATGAGGAATTCGTTAAGAAGCGGATCGCTGCTGCGACGGCGGCGTTTGCGAACCTGTGATTGCCGCGGTTCAGAGTCGAGTAGAAGCGCTGGAGCGGTACGTGTCGAAGGTCACGGACCCAAGAGTTGACGCTGAGCTTGGCAGTTACCTATTTCGGTTTGGGGCCGTGCTTGTTTGCGGAACACTTGAGCGGTCGCTCGAGCTGATCATTCTTGAGAGGCTGCAAAAAAGGGCGCAGCCGCGAGTGATAAGTTTCATAAAGAGCTACTTCCAGCGCGGCACGAATTACGATTGCGAGGCGATCAGGCAGCTCCTCATGCGCTTCGATACGGAATGGGGCAGGCGGTTCGAGTTGGAGATCGGCAAGCGGGCTTCGCTAGGTGAAGGCGTGTCTTCGTGTTATTCGGTGCGGAACTCGGTGGCTCATGGTGGGGCAGGGTCGCTCGGCAGCGCTCGACTGAAGGAGCTTGCTGAGAATTGTGTGAAGGTGATTGACCTCATAGAGCAGGCGACGAAGTAGTCGATGCTCGGCGCAGCTGGAGCCGACGACGTAGCGGCGGCGCGTGCCTTCGCACAACGCCAACAAACCTGAACTCCGTCATTCCGGGCTCGCGTAGCGAGACCCGGAACCCAGGGGCCTCGCGCGCTGATGTCTGCACATGCTTCCAAATCGCATTGGAGGACCGGCGATCTACGATCCCCTGGGTTCCGGATCGCGCTACGCGCGTCCGGAATGACGGCAGTGGGGTTGGTGGGTGTGCAACACCCTCACTCCCCGAAAACCAAACCTCCGTCATTCCGAGTCGCCGGAGGCGAGCCCGGAACCTAGGGGCCGCATGCGCCGTCGCTTGCAAACGCGATGTGAGAGCTGCGCTTTACGATCCCTTGGGTTCCGGCACACGCTCCGCGTGGCCGGAATGACGGAGTTATTATGTGCGTGTAGAGTGGCGATATGGCCCGCTACGATCTCATCGCGGTGTACCTCATGGCGAGCAAGCGCAATGGCACGCTCTATCTTGGCGTGACCAGCGATCTGCTCAATCGCGGGCTTGAACATCGCGAGGGGCGCTTTCCCGGCTTCTCACGCAAGCATGGCTGCGCGTTGCTGGTTTGGTGGGAAGAACAACAAGGCATGCCTTCTGCCATCGCGCGCGAGAAGGACATCAAGAAATGGCGGCGTGCGTGGAAGCTCAATCTGATCGAGAAAAACAACCCGCAATGGCGCGACCTTTATGAGGATTTGTTATTGCCGCAACACCTCCGCCTCTATGACGATCCGTGGCATGAAGGCTAACTTTAATGCGCGGCCGCTTCCGCCTCCACCTCCCCATCCTTCGGCGCCAGCAGCAAATACATCGCCGGCGTGACGATGCGCGCGATCAGGGTTGAGCTGATCAGGCCGCCGATCAGCACCATGGCGATGGGGGAGAAGAGCGGCGAATCTTCCAAGAGCAGCGGGATCATGCCGCCGATCGCGGTGGCGCTGGTCAAGAGCACCGGCAGGAAGCGTACTTCGCCGGCTTGTTCGATCGCGTCGCGCAGGCCGACGCCGCGCGCGCGCGCCTGATTGGCGAACTCCACCAGCAGGATCGAGTTTTTGATTTCGATGCCGATCAGCGCGATGAAGCCGACAATGGCCGTGAAGGAAAGCGATTCCCCGCCGATCCAAAGCGCAATCAGCCCGCCCATGATCCCGAACGGAATAACGAAAGCGACAACCGCAGTCACCGCGAACGATCCGAACTCGAGCAGCAGCACAGCAAGCACGCCGAAAATCGCCACCATGATCGCGGGCCCCAAGCCGCCAAAGCTGCGCGCTTGCGCTTCGGCTTGGCCACCGAAAGAAACTGCGTAGCCGGGCGGCGTAGAAAGCGTTTCGAGCCGCTTGGCGACATCGGCGGTGACCGCGCTGGTGAGGTAGCCGCTCTGCGCATAGGCGGTGATCGTCGCCGTGCGCTCGCGTTGATAGCGGTCGATTGAGGCGGGGCCAGACTGCAGACGCGGCTGGGCGATTTCGCCGAGCGGGGTCGGCCCGCCTTCGGCGTTCCAGACATAGAGCTGCTCGAGGGCCGCAACCGGCATCGCCTCGGCGCGTGGCGCACGCAACACAACCGGAAACGCGTCGCCAGCGGGATCGCGGAATTGCGCCACGGCCAAGCCCGCCACGGCAATGCGTAAATTCTGGTCCGCTGCGCCTGCCGGCACGCCGCGCAAGGCGGCTTCCGCGTCGTCGATGTTGAGATCGAGATCGATCAGGCGCTCGGCGCTCGGGTTGGAAACATCGCGTGTGCCAGGTGTCGCCAGCACGATGCGCTCCACTTCCGCGGCGACCTCGCCGATCGCTGCGAGATCGGGGCCGCTGACGCGCACCGCGATCGGGGCCTCGATCGGGGGGCCATTGGTGAAGCGGCGCAGATTGATGCGTGCGCCAGGGTATTCGTCGAGCTGGGCGCGGAACTCTTCGATTGCTTCCATGCCTTCGCCGCGTTTCCACTCTCCAAAGCGCGCGTAAATCTGGCCCTGGTTGGAAAGTTGCTCGGGCGGGATTTCGTTGTAATAGATTTGCGGATTGCCGCGCCCGGTATTGGCGAAGCGCCATTCGATCGCGGGATTTGCGGCGAGCACCGCATCGGCGAATTGCACGGCCTTGTCGGTTTCGCTGACGGCCGCACCGGGCGGCGCTTCGATATCGACCAAAAAATAAGGGCTCTCGTTTTCTGGAAACAGGCTGAAGCCAAGATGGGGGATAAGGCCAAGCGAAAGAAAGAACGCGAGCAAGCCGGCGGCGACCGTGCGGCGCGGGCGCTGCAATGCAAAGTGCAACGCTGGGCGATAGGTAGCGTGGATCGCGCCCATGACGCGATCGAGCAGAGCGTTGGGTTGTCCCGCTTCCTGGCGCGGCAATAACCGGCTGGCGAGGAAGGGGATGATGGTCAGCGCCACCAGCAAGGAAGCCGTGATGGTCGCGACCACCGCCAGCGGCAGCGAGCGCACGAACGCGCCTGCCGCTTCCGGCAACGCCATGATGGGCACGAATGCCAGCAAAAGAGTAGCGGTGCAGCCGATGACCGCGACGTTGATTTCCTGCACGCCGGCGATGGCGGCTTCGCGCGGGGCGAGCCCATTGCGCAGGTGGCGCGAAATGTTCTCGGTGACGACGATGGTGTCGTCCACCAGCAAGCCCAGCGCCAGCACGAAACCGGCGATGGAAAGTTGGTTTAGCGAAAAGCCAAGCATGTTGAGCGTGAACACGCCGATCGCCAAAGACAACGGGATCGAAACCATCACTACAAGCGAAGCGCGCAATCCAAGCGGCAGCAGCGTCAGCAACACGAGGAAGATGGCGATGCCGAAATCGCGCCCGAGGCTGCCGAGCCGGTGGGCGACGGTCTCCGATTGATCGAAGCCACGCACGAGTTTGATGGATTCAGGCAATGACGGCTCGAACGCGTCCAGGCGCTCGCGCACACCGGCAAGGGTCGGGAACACATCCTCGCCGAGGCGTGCGCGGGCGCTCACAAACACCGCGCGCTGACCGTTGTAGCGGGTGATATGGGCGCGCTCGTCATTGGCCCAGGCGACCTCGGCGACATCGCCGATGGTCAGCAGCGAGCCGCCGCCCGCGCGCAGTGCCACGCCGCGAATTTCGTCCAGGCTGTCGAATGAGCCCGAGGCCTGTAGGTTGAAGCGCCGCCCACCGGCCTCCACCGCGCCGATGGGCGTGTCGACCCCTTCACGGCGAAGCGCGTCCGCGAGTGCGGTGAGCGGCAGGCGATAGGAGGCCAGGCGGCCGAGGTCGGCGCTGATGCGAACCTCGGTTGGAGGAGCGCCCCAAACGTCGGCTTGCTGTACGCCAGGCGCACGCTCCAGGGCGTCGCGCAGAGCCTTGCCGTACGCTTCCATCCGCCGGAACGGGGCATCTTCGCTTACCAGCGCCACCTGCACGATGCTCGCCTGGGCTGGGTTGAAGCGGCGCGTGCGCACATCAATCACGCCTTCCGGGAGGCTCGGGCGCACCAGGTTTACCTGGCGAATGACTTCGCTGTATTTTTCTTCGGGGTCGACGCCCCATTCGAATTCGACGGCGACGACAGCGACACCCGCGCGGGCGGAGGAGTTGATGTCGCGTACGTCGTCGATCTCGTTGAAGGCGTCTTCCAGGGGAATGGCGACCAGCCGCTCCATCTGCTCGGTGTCGGCGCCGGGCAGCACCACCGCGACCGAGGCGCCGGGAAACTCGGTGATCGGATCCTCGGACTTAGGGATCGCGAGTACGGCGCCGATCCCCAGCGCGATCAGCAAGGCAAACAGCACCGCCGTGAATTGCCAGCGATCGACGAAAAAGCGCGTGATCGCGCGCATCGGCGTTCAGCGCCCGCCGGCGATGCGGACGGTCTGGCCATCGCGCACATAGGCAGCGCCCGAGGAGATCACACGCTCACCCGCCGCCAGGCCTTCAATCACAATCACGCCGTCTTGTGTGACCCCAGCGGTGCGCACGCTTCGCCGTTGCGCAACTCCCTGGGTATCGACCACGAAAACCACGCCCTGATCGGCGCGCGCGTCGAGCAGGGAAAGCGTTGGCGCGAGCAGCGCAGTTTCGGCGCCCGCACTTGCCCCGCGCGCAGCAATCTCGGCGGTCGCGACCATGCCGGAATGCAAATCCTGCGTGTTGGGTACCGAGATTTCGATTTCGAAGGCGCCCGTGCCGCGGTCGCCTTGGGCGCCAATGCGAGCGACCCGGCCCGGGCGTGGCTCACCGCCAAGTTCGCGAACTCGTACCGCCACGAGGTCGCCGACGCGCAGACGCGCGACTGTGCCTGATGAGACTGGCGCTCGAATTACAATCCCCGAGCCTGTCTCACCGAATGCAAGGATAGGGGCGCCTGCGCCTACCGACTGAGCCGGCTCGGCGAGACGGCGCAGGATGATGCCGTCAGCAGGGGCAGTCAGCGCTGAGGAATCGCGCGCGCGCTCAACCGCGAGGCGGGCGTCTTCCAAGCGCGCGTCGGAGACGAAGCCCTCGGCGTGCAGTCGTTCAGTGCGGGTGAGGTCGCGCTCGGCATTGGCCCGCGCCAACGCTGCTTCGTCGGAATTGCTGCCCACGCTGGTGCGGCGCAACGCGGCGAGGGTTTGTCCGCGCCGAACGCGATCGCCTGAATCGACCCTGACGAATGCGATGACGCCTGGCGCGTTGAACGCCAGATCGGCCTCGCGCTTGTAGCCGACTATGCCGCTCGCCAGCACCGCTCCGACGCCCCCATTGGGCCTGACCTCAACGACCTCAACCAGCGGCCCCTGCTGCTGCTCGCGCGCCTCGGGCGCATTGGCGCCGCAGCCCGTCAAGGCGAGGGCGAGTAGGAAAACACCAAAAAAAACATGCAATTGTCGCACAAATGTCCCCCGAGGGGACAAACCATAGCAAGATGGGAGTGAAAAGTATAGGAATTGTTCATCGATTAGGGTGTGTTCTTTTTGGGGGCCCTAGGCGGGCGAGGGCCGGCAGCTAATCGCCTTGCGCTGGTCTACTGCGCCCGCCAGCTTTATCTGCTGGCGCGAGGCGCATCACTTCGGCCTGGTATTTGTCGTCTTCGCCCCTGGCGAGTAACGGAGCTGCTGTTACTGTGGCATCGATCAGCTTGGTGACCCAGTCGGAATCGCTCTTTGCGAAGTCACTTAGTACGTAGCCGTGTACAAGCTCCGCCGCGCCGGGATGACCGACGCCGAGGCGCGCGCGACGGAAGCCCTCTCCTACAGGCGAAGCGATGATGGAGCGGATGCCGTTATGGCCGGCCGCGCCGCCGCCTGTTTTCATGCGAAAGCGCCCGGGCGCTAGATCGATCTCGTCATAGAACGCCACCACCTGCATCGGCGTGAGCTTGTGAAAGCCCGCCGCTTCACCAACGGCGCGTCCGCTTTCGTTCATAAAGGTCTGCGGCTTCAAGAGCAGCGTGCGCACGCCGTCGATCTGACCTTCCGCCAGCTCGCCGCGGAATTTCGCTTTCCACGGGCCAAACCCATAAGCGCGCGCGAGCGCCTCCACGGCCATGAAGCCGATATTGTGCCGGTTGCCGGAATATTTCGCGCCTGGATTGCCGAGGCCGACGAGGAGAAGCATGGCGGCTTTCTAAACCCGCGAGCGGGGAGCGAAAGCGCTACTTCTTATCGGCGGGCTTCTTCTCGGGCGCCTTGGCGGCCGCTGCGTCCGCAGGCGCAGCCTCGGCCGTCGCTGCTGCTGCGGTCGGCTCGGCTTCCGCTTTGCGGCCGGCGACCGTGGCGATGGTGAAGTCGCGGTCGCGGATCACTGGGCGGACGCCGTCGGGAAGCTTCACTGAGGAAATGTGGATTGCGTCGCCGATATCGAATCCGGTGAGATCGACCACGATCTCTTCCGGGATTTTGTTCGCCGGCACCTTCAACTTTACGGTGTGGCGCACAACGTTGAGCACGCCGCCGCGCTTCAGGCCGGGGGAGAGTTCCTGGTTCTTGAAGTGGACCACGACGTCTATTGCGATTTCTGCATTCTCCTCGACCCGATAGAGGTCAATATGGATCGGCTCATCGCTGACCGGGTGGAATTGGATGTCGCGCGGAATGACCGGCTGGCGCTCGCCGCGGTGATCGATTTCCACCATGTGCGACAAGAACTTGCCCGAGCGCATCGCCATCTTGACGTCCGCGGACTTGACCTCGATCGGGACCGCGCCGCGGGGGCCGCCATAGAGGATGCCGGGGATCAGGCCGGAATTGCGGGTCGAGCGGGCGCCGCCAGTCCCGGTGCGCTCACGCTTTTCAACGTTCAATACAATGCCAGCCATGGCCTCTGGGCCCCTTCAGAATTCCGCAAGGTTCGGAAAACGGGGCTTCTAGCCGAAGCTTTTGGGCGGAGCAAGGCGGGGTGGGCGCTATTAACCAAGTGGGCGCCTGGGTCAGGGTAAAACCGGCCAAGTGGCCAAGACCCCATCTTCCGACGGCAGGCGCGATCTGTCGCTGATCCGCGCCAGCGGGTCGACGGCGCGCGTGCTGAACCTGGCGCTGGTGTTCGAGCGCTTCGGTCAGTCCGAGGACTTCGCGGAGCGGCCGCTCTTCCGCAACCACAAGCTCAATCGCGCACTGATTTTGAAGCATGCGGTGCGCGCCCATGAGCGGCCCCTGTTCGAACGACCCGAACCGCACACCACCAAGATCGTGTTCCCGTACTCGGCCACTGAACTTGGCATAGGCGGCGCCAGCCTCATGGTGGGGGAACGGAAATTCACCCAATTGTTGCGCAAGGCGGTCGGCGCGGAAGCGGACAAGGACGATTTCGAAGCCGATTGCGAATTGCTGACGCTGTTGCACGAGCTGCCTTCGTTCGATCCGTTTTTATTGCGCGAACACTTGAGGCGATCAGGGCATGAGCCGGCGCGCTGCTTCTTTGACGTCTCTGACGCCGACGTTGCGTCGATGCTTGTGTTTGTGCAGGCCGCGATTGCGCCGCTGGTGAGCGCTGCGTTCGGCGCCGCTGGACGACGCGCCGAGAAGCTCTCGATGCGGCTGGCCGAAAAATTGATGACGGACGAGAACGCGCAATTGCTATCGCCGTTGCGTGACACCATGCGGCTTTCAGTCGGCGAATTTGCCGAGGGCGCGTTCGCCTGGAAGGGCTTCCTCTACTACAAGTGGACGCTGAACGATTTGGTCGCCCGCCAAAGCGCGTTCATGGCGCGATTCAATAGCTGCGCCGTCGACAGCGACGATCGGCGCATCCGCTATGAAATCGACAAGCTCAAGAAGGATGTCTTGGTCCACATGGACCAGGTGCTGACCCGCGGCGTGCAGATGATGCATGTCTACGATAGCGCCTTCATGGCCATGGCGCGCGGCGATCCTAACCCGTTTCGGGACTTCCTGCTTGGCGCGCCGGCGCAATTCTTGCCGCTCGGCGAAGCGCTTGGCGCAGTGAAGCATATCCATACGTTCTGGGGTTTCCGCTTTCCGGAGAAAACGCCGCTGCGTCTGGAAGCGGAGGAATTCCAGGACGTGTTGCAAGAGTTCGAGCGCATGCTGAACGGCATTCAGCTGGTGCGCGGCATGCCGGCGCAGGATTTGGTGCTGAACTGAGGCGGCGGTCTCACCGCCAAAATTGTTTCGACGCGAGTGCGGTGCCCTCGGCCAGCGCCTTGAGTTTCGCGAACGCCACGCCCGGATCGACGCCGCCCGAGCCGACGTGAATCGAAAAGCCGCAATCGACGCCCGCCATCACATTGTCGCGTCCCACCAGGTGCGCATAGCGGGCGATGCGTTGCGCCACCAATTCCGGGTGCTCGATATAGTTCGACTGGCACTCGATCACGCCTGGGATCAGCACCTTGCCTTCAGGTAGCTTCACGCTCTCGAACAGCGCGTATTCGTGGGCGTGACGTGGGTTGGCGGCTTCGAACAGGATCGCGTGCGGCTTGGCGGTCCAAACCAGATCGATGATGTCCTTGAACGGGACGTCGCAATGATGGGGCCCGGGATAATTTCCCCAGCACATGTGCATGCGCAATTGCTCGGCCGGGATGTTGGCGACGGCGCGGTTGAGCGCTTCGATGTGCAGCGCCATGCGCTCGCGAAAGCCCTTGAGATCGAGGTCCGCATATTGGGTGTGGCGGCCCATGGCGAGGTCCGGACAGTCGATCTGCAGCGTGATCCCGGCCGCGGCGATGGTCTCGTATTCGTGGCGCAGACCCTCGGCCACCGCGAACAGATAATCCTCATGGCTGGGATAATATTCGTTGGCGAAGAACAGAGTGGTCACGCCGGGCGAGGCCGCGCTCATGAAGGTCTGCGCGCCGGCGTGGCTAGCGACCGCCGCCTTCAGACGCTCGGCGTCCTTCTTCGGCGCCTCCATGTCCTTGACCGCGATCGGCGCATTGCACGCGGGTGTCTTGCGGTGTTTGCGCCCAGGATCAGCGGAAATGCGCGACTTGATGTCGGGAAAATCCTCGATGTCCTGAAATTTGTAGCTGTTGCCAGCGCCGCCAAAGCCGCTCAAGCGGTCCTTGATGTAAGTGGCGTAGCTCGGTTTGGACATCTCGCCGTCATTGACGATGTCGAGCCCCGCTTGGCGTTGACGCGCAACGATGTCGTTCACGGCGCGTGTGATGGCCGCCTCCACGGCGGCGGGTTCTAGCGGTAGCCCATCCTCGCGCGCGAACATGAGTTCGATCAAATCTTGTGGGCGCGGCAGGCTGCCCACGTGGGTGGTGAGGAATCGGTCGCTCATCGAAGGTCTCGTTTGGTGACACTAGAGTCTGTTTTCACATGACCACCCATCCCCGGGTGAATGCGCAGCATTCAGTCCGGGGCCCATGATCACGAACCGTTGGCGATCTTGGGTCCCGGACTTCGCCGTTGGCGAATCCGGGAATGGGTGGTGACATGTTCAACCTCACCCGGATCTTCCAAGCGCTCCGACGATCGCATCCGCCAGCGCGCGCGACATGATCGCGAAACTCGCTTCTCCTTCCTCGGCGCTAGCGGCGGCGGGGGCGCCGAAATAGGCTTGCGGGCCTCCTGCTTCCGCGAACGTCTTGGCGCCGCGGGTGAAGGCGTCAGTGAGGCTCGACGGATTTTCCGCCAAGCCGAGCGCTGCGGCGCGATCCACAAGATCGGGCCGCTCGGCGAGCACGAGGCTGGTCTCGAATTGGCCGGCGTGACACGCGCCGGAGATGAATTCCTGCGTCAGCGTTTGCGCGAGCGCGCGGCGGGTGAAATCGGGGAACGCAACCGCCAAGCCAAGCTCGCGTGTCGCCTCTGCGACCTCGCGCAGCATGGCGACGTTGGCGGGGTCAAAATGCGCGTTTGCGAGCCCGATCGCCGCGACGCCCTGGCGCTGCAGGCTGCGGGCGATGCCGAGCATCACCGCTTTGGCGGCGTCGGCGCTGATGCTGATTGTGCCAGGGAAGGCGGCCGCATACTCGGCCGGGGCATAGCAAAGGCTGGGCAGCACCAAGGCCGTCACATCGCGTTCGCGCAGGAGCGCAGCCGCGCGTTTCGCCATACCTTCGGCGATGATCACATCGGTGTTCAGCGGCAGGTGGGGCCCATGCGCTTCGGTGGCGCCGCAGGGAAGTATCGCCGCTACGCGCGCGCGCCTCAATGCTTGGTCAATTCCAGTCCAGGTGTGTTCGGAGAAGCTCATGCGTACTCCGCGCGCAGTTTCTTGCGGTCTATCTTGTCGCGGTCGTTGCGCGGCAGCGCCTTGGTGCGAAATGCAATCGCGTGCGGGGCTTTGTAGCGCGCCAGCCGGCTTTTCGCGAAGGCGATGAGTTCGGATTCGAGTGCGTCCCCCGCATCGCCGCCAGCCACCACGATCGCGAATGGTTTCTCCAGGCCGGCGGAGTCCTTTCTGCCGATGACGCAACACTCGCTCACCGCGGAGTGCTGCATCAGGCAATTCTCCACCTCCAACGGGCTGACATAGACGCCGCCGGACTTGATCAGATCGTCGCCGCGCCCTTCGTAGTACCAATAGCCGTCCTCGTCCTGGCGGAATTTGTCGCCGGAGACGATCCAACCGCCGCGCAGGTGTTTCGTCGATTTCTCGTAGGCGCCGTGATAATAGAGTGCGGCGGAGGCGCCGCGTATCCAGAGCGAGCCGACATCGCCAGGCGCGACATTGGCGCCATCGTCATCGACGAGCTTGGCTTCGTAGCCGGGAACGAGCTTGCCGAGGCTACCGGGGCGAATGTCGCCGGGGCGGTTGCTGATGTAAATGTGAAAGCTCTCGGCCGAACCGATCCCGTCGATGATGGGGACAGCAAAGCGCTTGTCCCAGCGCTCGTGCAGCTCCCGCGGCAACGCTTCGCCCGCGCTCCACATAAAGCGCAGGCTGGAGAGATCGGCGCCTTCGCCGGCAGGGGCCTCCAGCATCTTGTTGATCAGGGTTGGAACGCTGGTCAGCACGCTCGGCTTGTGGCGGGCGATGAGTTCGAACAAAACTTCCGCGCTCGGCTGCTCGCGAAACAGAATCGCCGTCGCGCCCAGTGCGAACGGGAACATGAGGTTGGTTCCGGTGGCGTAGCCGAAGAACAGCCGCGGACCGGAAATGGTGAGGTCGTCCTCTCGCATGCCAATAAAGCGCTTGGCGTAGACCTCTGTGTTGTAGGCGAAATGGAAGTGGCAATGCACCGCGGCTTTGCTCTGGCCGGTGGAGCCGCTGGTGAACAGCCACACGGCAGGGTCGTCCTTGCGCGTTGGCCAGGGCGCTGCGTCGGGCGCGATGGCCAACGCGAGCCATGCGGGAAACTGCGCCTCGATGTCGATGATGTTTCGCCCCCCGCCGCAATAGCGGGTGTTGCGCGCGGCTTCGCCGAACGCCGCTGCGCTGGCGGAATCGATGAAGGCGAATTGCGGCCTGACGTAGTCGAGGTAATAGGAATAGTCCGACGCCGGCAGCAGCGGATTTATCTGAGTGACGACAGCGCCCGCTTTGATAGCGCCGAACCAGAGATACGCGAATTCCGGGCAATCGCGCATGCACAAGAGCACGCGCTGCTCTGGCAGCAGCCCCTCGCTCACAAGACGCAGCGCCACCCGCTCTACATTGCGCGCGACCTCGTCATACGTGATGGCCGCACCTTCGAAATATAGCGCGGTTTTGCCGCCGCGCCCGGCCGCGATGTTGGCGAAGACGAAATAGTCGGCCATGTTGAAATCGTCGGGGAAGGTCGGCGGCGTGAAGGTGTCGGCGCTCATGTCTTACCCACCTAGATCAAAGCGTCGGCGATGCCTAGCGCCCGGCCGTAGCCCATTGAGCCAAGCCGCGAATAAGGGCAGAAGCCGCCCATGGCTGAGTTCATTCCGGTTCCTCCGTTCGACTTGGTGGTTTTTGGCGCGACCGGCGATTTGTCATTGCGCAAGATATTTCCGGCCCTGCTGCACCGGTTCCTCGACGGTCAGATCCCTCCGCAATCGCGCATCGTCGGCGTGGCGCGCAGCGAGCTTGACGCAGCCGGTTTTCGAAAGCTTGTGGCTGAAGGCCGCGAGCGGTTTGCGCCGGGTGCGGTCGATGCGGCCAAGTTCACTGCCTTTCTCGAGCAGGTTCATTATGTCCGCATCGACGCCAATGCGCCCGCGAGCGAGTGGGGCGCGCTGGATGCAGCCCTCGGCGGTAGCGAGAGCAACGTCCGCATTTTTTATCTCTCGACCGCGCCATCGCTGTTTGTCACCATCGCGCAGCGTCTCGCCGAAGCCGGGATAGCCAAGCCGAATTCGCGTATCGTGCTCGAGAAGCCGATCGGGCGCGACCTTGCTTCCTCGCGCGCCATCAATGACGGCGTCGGCACCGTGTTCGAGGAACGCAATACCTTCCGTATAGATCATTATCTAGGCAAGGAGACGGTGCAGAACCTGCTGGTGCTGCGCTTCTGCAATATGCTGATCGAACCGCTCTGGTCGCGCGCCACTGTGGATCACGTGCAGATCACGGTGGCCGAGGAAATCGGCGTCGAGGGCAGAGGCGAGTATTACGACAAATCCGGCGCAGTGCGCGACATGGTGCAAAACCATTTGTTGCAATTGCTCTGTCTGGTGGCGCTGGAATCGCCGAACACCATGGATGCAGACGCCATCCGCACCGAAAAGCTCAAAGTGCTCTCGGCGCTGCGGCGCATCGGCCCCAAGGACGCAGCAGTAAAGACTGTGCGCGGGCAGTACCGTGCCGGTTTGGTGAGCGGCGCGGCCGCGCCAAGTTATGCGGATGATTTGGGCAAGAGCTCAGCCACGGAGGCTTTCGTCGCCATCAAGGCTGAAATTGATAATTGGCGTTGGGCGGGTGTGCCCTTCTATTTGCGCACCGGCAAGCGCATGGGCGCGCGCCGCTCGGAGATAGTCGTACAATTCAAGCCGCCCCCGATCGCGCTGTTTGGCGAGCAGGGCGTGGACGCAAATCGCCTGGTGCTGCGCTTGCAGCCCGACGAAGGCGTGCGGCTTTGGCTCAACGTCAAGGAGCCGGGCCCCGGCGGCGTGCGCGTGAAGGCAGCGCCCCTCAATCTCTCCTTCGCCGATGCGTTCGTCGCGCGTTATCCTGACGCTTATGAGCGCCTGCTGATGGATGTGGTACGCGGCAATCTCTCTTTGTTTATGCGCCGCGATGAAGTGGACGCGGCGTGGGCCTGGACGGACGCGCTGTTGGCGGCATGGAGCGAGGCGGGAGGCGAGCCGTACGCCTATCCCGCCGGCTCAAACGGCCCGACGCAATCAGCGCTGATGCTGGACCGCGACGGCCGCGCCTGGTGGGATCCGGAGTGATCATGGCTCTCAATCCCACCATCGCCGCCGTCACCCAGCGCATCGCCCAGCGATCCGCAAAGCGACGGCGGCGCTACCTCGATCTGATCGACGCCTACGACGCCACCATCCCAGCGCGCACGCGCTTGGCCGAAGCCAACCGCGCCCACGGCTTCGCCGCTTGCGCCGCGCTCGACAAAGACATGCTAAAGCACGGCCGCTGGCCCTCGATCGGCATCGTCACCGCATACAACGACATGCTCTCCGCGCACGCGCCGTACGAGCGTTTCCCGGCTTTGATCAGACAAGCCGCGCGCGAGGCGGGGGCGGTCGCGCAGGTGGCCGGGGGCGTGCCGGCGATGTGCGACGGGATCACGCAAGGCTTCGAGGGCATGGAGCTTTCGCTGTTCTCGCGCGATGTGATCGCGCTCTCGACCGCGGTGTCGCTCAGCCACGCGACGTTTGACGCCGCGTTGCTGTTGGGCATTTGCGACAAGATCGTGCCGGGTCTGTTGATCGGGGCGCTGCGGTTTCCATGGCTGCCGGCGATTTTTGTGCCGGCGGGGCCGATGCCGTCGGGCTTGCCCAACAAGGAAAAAGCCGCGCGCCGGCAGGCTTTCGCCGAGGGCAAGATCGGGCGCGCGGAATTGCTGGAGGCGGAGGCGGAATCCTATCATTCGCCCGGCACCTGCACATTTTACGGCACCGCCAATTCCAACCAGATAATGATGGAGATAATGGGGCTGCACCTGCCGGGCGCAGCCTTCGTCAATCCCAACACGCCGCTGCGCGATGCGCTCACCGCCGCCGCCGCCAAACGCGCCGCCGCGATCACCGGCCTGGGCGAGGATTATCGCCCGATCGGGCGCGTCGTGGACGAGCGTGCTATCGTCAACGCCATCGTCGGGCTGATGGCGACCGGCGGATCGACCAATCATTTCATCCATCTGCCGGCGATCGCCAACGCCGCCGGCATCGAGATCAATTGGGATGATTTCGCCGAGCTGTCGCGGGTGACGCCGCTCTTAGCGCGCATCTATCCCAACGGCTCAGCTGACGTGAACCATTTCCACGCCGCCGGCGGCATGGGTTTTCTAACGCGCGAACTGATCGATGCAGGGCTGTTGCACGCCGACGCCATGACGATCTCATCCGGCGCACTGGGCGCTTATGTGCAAGAACCCTGTCTCGCCGGAGAGGCTTTGGAGTGGCGCGACGCGCCTGCCGTCAGCGCCGATGAAAGCGTGTTGCGCGGCGTGGCTGCGCCGTTCTCAGCCGATGGCGGCTTGCGCGTGCTCAATGGCGGCCTTGGTCGCGCTGTGGTGAAGGTCTCTGCCGTGGCGGAGGGCCAGCGCGCGATCGAAGCGCGCGCGTTGGTTTTCGACTCACAGGCCGAGGTGCAGGCGGCGTTCAAGCAGGGCGGCTTGGACAAGGATTGTGTCGTCGTCGTTCGCGGACAGGGGCCGCGCGCCAACGGCATGCCGGAATTGCACAAGCTGATGCCGCTCATGGGCGCGCTGCAGGATCGCGGCTTCAAGGTGGCGCTCGTCACCGACGGGCGCATGTCGGGCGCCAGCGGCAAGGTGCTGGCGGCGATCCATGTCACACCGGAGGCGGCGGAGGGCGGGCCGCTGGCGAAGCTGCGGGAAGGCGATTTGGTGCGCATCGATGCGAACGCGGGTGAGCTCGACGTGGTTGCGCCGGTGGACTGGTCCGCGCGCGCGCCCTCACAACTTGAACTCTCCGGCAATGCCCGCGGCGGCGGGCGCGAATTGTTTTCGCTATTCCGCTCGCATGCTGCGTCAGCGGAACGGGGCGGGGGGGTGTTTGCGCCCGAGGCGCTGGATTAGCGCAGGGCAGGCGCCGTCAACATGGCCCGCTGGCGCCCTCGCCGGCACACGGTGTTTCAAACACACTGGAGTTTGAGCTGTAGCAGGCGCCGCTGCCGGCGAGGGCGCCGGCGGGCCAGGTTGACGGCGCTCATTCCTCATGCCGCCCAGAAAATCTCTGGCGCGCGGGGGAGCCGCTTAAGCGCGGCCACCGGCGCATCCTCCGGTGCGCGCATGAGCGCGGCATCGAATTGCGCGCGCTTTTCATCTCCGAGCAGCAGAAACAAAACGCGGTCTGCCTGTGCGATCTTTGCGAAGGTCAGGCTGAGGCGTTCCGGTGTGCCATAGGCCTGCGACGCGTGCAGCGCCGCCACGCTTTGCTGGTTTGCCGGATCGATAGCCTCCCCGTATCCGTGCGCACCTGGAAACCACGACGCCACGTGACCGTCAGCGCCCATGCCCAGCACAACGATGTCGAGATGCAGCGGCGCGTAGCGCGCGTCGGCGGCGAGCGCGGCTTCTTCGAGGCTTAATTCTGGAGAATACATCGGGACCAAGCCGGCCCCCGCTGTAAACGCCGGCGCCAAGCTGCGTCGCAGCATGCCCTCATTAGACGCTTCTTCGCTGGGAGCGACAAAGCGTTCATCCACGAGCGCAAACGAAACGTGCCGCCAATCCATATCGCGTGCGGCGAGGTTCTCGTAGGCCGGACCGGGTGTGGTTCCCCCCGAAAGTGCGGCGCACGCGCGCCCGTGTATGGTGCCGCCCTGGGTCAGGGCCTCAGCCAGGTGCGTGGCCGCGGCCTCCATCAGCGCATCGCGCGAAGGAAAGGTCAGCGGCCCGAACATCAGCCCTTTTCGTCGAGTGTAGCGCGTAGGGTGGCGGCGGCACGCTCCCCGTATTCGGGATTGGCGAGCGCAAAGGCTGCATTGGCGCGCAGGTAGCCGAGTTTGTCGCCGCAATCGTAGGTGCGGCCCTCATATTCGAGCGCGTGGAAGCTCTGCACCTTCATCAACCGAGCCATCGCATCGGTGAGCTGGATTTCGCCGCCGGCGCCGGGGGTCTGCGAGGCGAGCAATCCAAAGATTTCGGGTTGCAAAATATACCGCCCCGAAATGAAGAGGTTGGAGGGCGCGACTTCGGGCTTGGGCTTCTCCACCATTCCCTTCATCTTGATCAGCCTGCCGTCAAAACCCTTGGGGCGGCTCTCCGCGTCGATGATTCCGTAGCCCGAAGGGTC
>CADEDG010000054.1:14382-21089 GCA_902826035.1 uncultured Alphaproteobacteria bacterium | reverse complement strand
ATGACTCTAGCCTGGCACTTTACCGGCGCGGCGTTGCGCGACGGGCGCCCGCTGCCCGCGATTGGCGAAACCCTGCGCCATGAAGGCGAGCTTGTGCCTTGCAAAAGCGGGCTGCACGCCAGCGAGCTAATGCTGGATGCGCTGCGCTATGCGCCGGGCGCTATCGTGCACCGCGTGCGGCTGGGCGGCGTGATTATCCCGCACGAGGGAGACAAGCTCTGCGCCAGTGAGCGCACGATCCTTTGGAGCTTTGACGCCACTGAGACGCTACGCGCATTCGCCCGGGCGCAGGCGCTGAGCGTGATCCACCTATGGAACGCGCCGGATGTTGTGCGCCGCTATTTGGAGACCGGCGACGAAGCGCTAAGGGCCGCCGCGTGGGACGCCGCGAGGGACGCCGCGAGGGACGCCGCGGGGGACGCCGCGAGTGCCGCCGCGAGGGCCGCCGCGTGGGACGCCGCGTGGGCCGCCGCGAGGGCCGCCGCGTGGGACGCCGCGTGGGCCGCCGCGTGGGACGCCGCGAGGGACGCCGCGAGGGACGCCGCCAACACGCAGCTTACAGCGATGATTTGCGACGCGGCCGGGAAGACGGAAAACGAGTGATGAAGCTCGCGCTAACCGGCAAAGTCCGAGCGCGCCGCTGCAAGGACGAGCGCGGCTTGAATTGCCTCAGCGCCGAGGAGGCGGCATGGCGAAACGGGCTCTATGCGCGCGAGCGGCGCGGCGAGATCGCGGCGCTGGAGATGGAGCCGAGCTACCGCATCCCGCGTGACGAAGCCGCGCCGTGGATCTGCACCGTGAAAGCCGACGCGCGCTTTATCGAGGCCGGCGTGGTGCGCGTGCAAGACTACAAGGGCTGGGCCGGCGACACGCCTGTAAGCCGGCTCAAGCGCAAGCTTGCGGCGTGGCAGCACGGCGTCGAGATCGAGCTGGTTGGCCGTTACGTGGAGCAAAAGGTGCGGGGCAAGGAAAAGCGCGCGGCCGAGCGGGCGCTGTTGCGCCGTGCGAAGATGGGGAAGCCCAAGGACCCAGCAGCCGTCGTTCTCGGGCGGCGGGGGGGGCTCAAGGGCGGCAAGGCCAGGGCGGGGAGGTTGTCGCCACAAGAGCGGTCAGACATTGCTCGCAAGGCGGCAGCCGCTCGCTGGGGCGCGCGTGGGCCAGGGAATACGGAATGACCACGAGGCGCGCGCTGCTGGCGAGTTCTGCCATTTGTCGCGCGATGGTCAGCGGGCGCCGTTTCGGCAAAACCGAAACGGGCAAGCGCATAGCTGAGGAGCGTCGCGCCGACGGCTGGATAATTTGGGATGAGGTCAGCAATTGGCGCTTGCCGCGGACCGAGAGAAAGCCTCGTCCTGTACAAACGGAAAAAACCATCGGGCCAACCACCGGGACCGCCGCTGATCCTTGAGTAAAAACCGAACCGCCGCGCCCAGGGGGCCAGGCGCGGGCGGAACGAACCGTTGATACGTTGGCATGACAAGGAAAGACCCGCGTGAAAGGCCGCCCCTCAATGACCAAGCTGGAGCGCTTCGGCGAGAAAGACAAGGCGCCAAACCGGAAACATCACGGCAATGGCTAAGCTGCCGCCTCATCCCGACGAGGTGTTCTGGTACAAACGCAAGCCGGCAATCGCGCGCGCTGGTATGATGGGCCTGAGCCTCGAAGCCAAGGCGGTCTATGGAATCCTGATCGACCTTTGTTATGAACGCCGCGGCCCGCTCGAAGACAACGACGCCGTTCTAGCGCATCAATGCGAGACAGACGTTCGGCGCTACCGGCGCTTGAAAGCAGAGCTGCTGGCGAAGGATCGCATCAAGATCGACGAGGAGGCGGGAACGCTGTTCGACGAGCGCGTCATCCGCGAATTGGTGCGCGCGGAACTCTACAGCGAATCGCAAGCCAAACGGGCTCGGAAGCGGGGCGGCAACGTCGTAAAACTGGTCGTTCACGCGAACCCGATGTTACAAGATAACGGCCTAGCTAAGCCCGAGCTAGGGGGGGATGCAACCCGTAGCTACGGGGTGATCTCCCCCCCCAAAATGAACAAAATCAAAGGCCCCCGCCCAGCTAGAAGAAAAGAGAAGAATAAAGAAGACGCGGCGGCGCAAAAGCTAGACCGCAAAGCATGGCTCGCTGACCAAGCGGCGCGCATGGGGCTGGCGAAACAAGAGGGCAAGGACGGTGACGGCGTTGAAGCGCCAGGGGATCGCAAAGCGCGAAGGCGGAAGCGATGAAGAAGGGCATTGATTGGGATGCGGTGCTGGCGGATGCGCAAGCGCGTGGGCTAACGCAAGTGGAAGTGGCGCGCGAACAGGGCGTGTCACAGGTCAACGTGTGTCAGGTGGCGCGCCGCCGGGGCGTTGTTCTTGCCGGCGGACGTGCAGAGATTATTGCTGAAACGGCTGCACGCTGGAAACGCTGGTTCGCAGAGTCGCCGCCGCCAACGATGCGAGCGCGGGATTTTGCGCGGCGCTACGGCGTGGTCGCGGAATATGCGCGTTTGGTCGCGCGTGCACATGGGCTTGCGTTCAAGACGCGGGGCGTAGGGCGACCAGCTGACACATGGCGGCTTTGGTTCGATCAAGCGTCCCCCGAGATGCGCCTCAATGACTTTTGCCGCCTGCACGGCGTTTCGGCCGGCATTGCATCATCGTGGGCGCGCCGGCTCGGGCATCGTTTTGCCCCCAGCGCGCGGCGTGCTGCGGGCTTGCGCGATGCAGGGAAGCAGCCCAAGAGGGAAGCATGATGCCATGCGAAAAATATCACACCGGTGGGGGCGGCACGGTCATCGTTTGTGGGCGCGGAAAGCGAAAGCAAAACTGTGCGTGCGGCTACACGGGCACGCGCCTGTGTGACTGGAAGATCGGCGCGGGAAAAACCTGCGACAAGCCGATGTGCCCGAAGTGCACCTATGAGCCGGCAGAGGGGAAAGACCTATGCCCCGCGCACGCCGCGCAATGGCAGGCGCGCCAAGCGGTGGCGAGCGCATGACCTGGGCCGCCGCCTGGTCTCTGACAAAGCTCGCCGGCATCGCGGCATCGCTGGCGCTGTTGGTGATCCCCGTCTGGCGGCTATTGGCCGAGCGCGCGGACGAAGCGCCGCGCAAACGAACAAGGAGAGGCTGATGAGCTTGGCGTGGGCGTTGGTCATTATGGGGGCGGCGACCTTCGCCATCGGCGAGGCTATTTGGCTATCGGCCGCAGGGAAGCAGGGCAAACGCGCGCTTGACCTCATGGCGCTGGCCAATCGTATCGGGGGATTTACGAAGATCCTGCTTGCATCGGCGAGCGTCTGTTTCCTTGTCGATCTGGGGCTGGCCCTTCGATGAGCATCGACATTCCCTTCCCGCTGATCGCGTTCGCCGCGCTCATGTACACAGCGCTAGCCTTGCCGATGGCGGTTTTTCGCTTGGTGATCGGCGCGTGGTTGCGCGCGGGCCTTTGGGGCAGCACGGCGATTGGCGCCGGCTGGCTGTTCTGTGCGCTGATGGGGTATCTATGACAGAGCTGAGAGAGCCAAAAGAAATCGCCCCCGAGATTCACGCGACCGTGACGGTGCTCAACGCGCTGTACGCGGAAGCCTCTGCTGTCGGCGTTCACTGCGACCTCAACTGGAAAAAGATCGACATCGGCACAACGGAAGCGCCCGACCGATTTTTGTTGGTGTGCACGCCCGTGTTGCGGGTCGATCTGTGACCGCCCCGTTCGAGCTGATAGTAACGCAATGGCTTCCGCAATCGGGGATGGATCATCACCTTTGGCAGTGGGTCAAAGAGGAGTGCGAGGAAGAGGTGTCCGTTGCCGTTTCCCAATATGTCGGTGATGATCCGCTTGAGGACCCGCTTAGGGTCCGGGTGGTGTTTCTCCAGTTCCGCGACGGTAAACGAGAGGAATACGGCCCGCCCAAGCTTGTCTTGTGGAGCGGCGGAAGGTTTCTCAACTGGTGAACAGGCAGCGGCGCGTCTCCGGCCACACCGCCGTCATGAGCCGGCGCCACAAAGCGCTGAATGTTATCTCATGGCGTGAGGCAAAACATATCGGGCAACGCTGGTACTTCCCCGGCACAACCTGCCCCCAGGGCCACGTCGCGAAGCGCAGCGTCAGCAATCGTGAGTGCCGCGCTTGCGTTGATGCAAAACGCAAGCGTAAACCGGAACAGTCTAGGGCCAAGGACCGCCGCCGCAACGGCACACCTAAGCGTATCGCATCGTCCCGCGCCTCTTACCGTCGCAACATCGAGAAGCGTAGAGCCTATGACGCGCAGCGCTACCCAGCAGAAGCCGAAGCGCGCAAGGCGCGAGCGCTCGTATGGGCGAGGGCCAACCCAGCGAAGCGCCGAAAACTGACTGCCCAAGCACGGCGATGGATCAAGCAAGCCACGCCAAGCTGGCTAACTAGCGAACAGAAAGCTGCCATCCATGCGATATACATGGACGCTGCGGCACGTGAGGGTGATTGGCAGGTCGACCACATGGTGCCCATTCGGGGTAAGGACGTTTGCGGTTTGCACGTGCCATGGAACTTGCGTGTCATTAGCGGTGATGAGAATCGCAAGAAGGGAAACCGCTTATGAAACCTCGCGGCGCTGGGTCGGTTACGAATGCGCGAGCCGTTCCTGACGGCGTTGACGATTTTCCCACCCCCTGTTGGGCAACCCGCGCTCTGGTCCGTTGTGTGCTGCCGACGCTTGGCCTAAGCGTTGAGGGCGCCCGCGTTTGGGAGCCAGCCGCCGGGCGCGGGATCATGTCGTTGGTGCTGGAGGAATTCGGCGCGCGCGTATTCGCCAGCGACGTAATCGACTACGGCTGCACAGTGGCGGGCAAGCGCGTGCTCGACGCCGTGGGCTCGTTCGTCGGCGAAGGCCCCGACGTGACGCCGTCACGCGCCGCCGACTGGATCGTTACAAACCCACCCTTTCGCCTGGCCGCAGATTTTTTTGAACGCGGGATATCTGAAGCGCCGCTCGTTGCGCTGCTGTTGCGCTCGAATTGGGCCGAGGGCGTTGATCGATACGAGCGCATTTTCTCGAAGCACCCCCCGCTCGCAATCGCGCAATTCGTCGAGCGCGTGCCTATGGTGCGCGGGCGCTGGGATCCAGACGCGACGACGGCCACGGCTTATGCCTGGTTTGTCTGGCTGCGTGGCGCAAGCGTCGGCACGCGCATGTTGTGGATTCCGCCGGGGCAGCGCCAAGCGCTAACCTACCCGGACGACCGCCGCCGATTCGCGGTCGAACCAGAACCGGACATGTTGTGAGCTATGATGAGCTACCTAATCGCCCCCGCGCTTTCTATGATCGTGATCGGCTTGGGAATGGCGATGACGTCGGCGATGGAATGGGGCGCTGACCGCTCGCTTGCCAACGCCATGGCGAAGCTGGCGTCGGCGTTCCTGATCGGCGGGGCCAGCATATTGGTGGTTCTCGTTGCACTATCGGCGCGGCCTGCGTGAGCCGCCGCCCCCGCTCCGAATGGCTGTACCAACGCCAGGGCGGCAAGTGCTGCTTGCGCGTGACGCCGCAATGCAACGAGGTAGACGGGCGGCTTGCCCCTTCTCCGTATGCCGCCGGCAAAGGCGATCCGCGCGGCTGGACCTATGACCACATCATTCCGAAGTCGAGATCGCGAAAATTGACAAACCACAACCGCCTCACGCTGCTTGCTTGCAGCGCGTGCAACACCGCCAAAGGAAGCCGGCGCCCCAGCCCTGATCTGTTAGCGCTGGCGCTGGAAATAGGCTGCGATTATTACACGCTAACCAATGAGCCGCACGAAATCGTGCGACTCAAAAAGCTGGTCGCGGCATATTCTGAGCAAGTGGAGCGGAAGATCACCGCGCGCGCAGCGCAAAGCAACACGACGGCCGACGTGTCGGCCATCGAGGCCGCTTTGGGCCGCACCGTGCCCCGTTCCTACGCAAACAGCCCGGCATGGCGGGCCGCAACCGCCGCCACGCTAGGCGTAACCGATCCGCGCTTGCCGGGCGCGAAACGGTCGCGCTGACGCCCCCCTTGCCAAGCATTGGGAAATAGCCCAAAGATAAAACGCGCGGGGCAATAGAAGGGTTCGGGCGATGGCGATGCTGAGCGAAGAGCGGCTAGAGATCATGCTGCAATGCGTGCGCGCCTCGCTGGAAACCCACCAGCCACGCTCGCTCGAGGCGCTGGCGGAGATCGAGGGGCACATTCGAGCGCTGAGCCAGGCGCCCAAGCCGACCCCCGACCCGCAAGCCGCAGCGGAGCTTGTCGCGCTGGTGCTGACCACGGCGCGCGTGTTGCGTAAGTGCGTGGATTGGCAAAGCAACCACACCAACGAGCTGGCGGCCGAATTGGACGCGGCGCTAGCGCCGTTCGAGGAGGCCCCGCCCTCGCGTGAGGGCGCGGCGCTTAGCGCGCTGCTGGCGCGCTACAGGCCCGCCGACGCCATGCCGAGGCGCGCATGACGCGCGGCCTTCGCATCGAGCGCGCCAGCGATCCGCGCCAGCTTGGCGACCCGACGCTCACGCTGACCATGACGCGCTGCCTGGAGCGCCTACGCCAACACGGCGCGCTGCAACGCCTGCCCGGCGGCTTCTGGGTGCGCCCTGGGTGTGGCTTTCGCGGCAACGCCCCGGCGGAATCGTGGGACGGCGCGTCAACCGTCGAAGCGCTGGTGCGGCGCGGCTTCGCCGAATATTCGAAATGGCAAACCGGCAGAGGCGGCAAAGCCT
>CADEDG010000054.1:0-14282 GCA_902826035.1 uncultured Alphaproteobacteria bacterium | reverse complement strand
CGGCCATGACCGGCGACGAATTTGACGCCGTGTTCATGCCGCGCCACGCCCGGCCTTGGTCAGAGATGCTCGACGCATGCCGATCGCTTGGTCAAATGATTATCTGGCGGCGTGAAGAGCCGGTGCGGTTTTATATCCAGCGCTTAGAGGCTCTATTCGCGGGCGCGCCGCATAGCGCTGAGCGGCAGCGTCAGCCGCTGCTCGATTTTGAAACGAGGGAGATTCAAGCCGAATTGCGGCGGCGGGTGCGAGAGGATCGCGACCCGCTTGCGGCGCGAATTCTGGGCGTGAGCGTTCCTGCGCAGCCGCGGCGGCAACGGGAGGGCGAGCATGTGGTGGATTGATGCGCTGACGGTAGTGGTGAGCTGCGCCGCGCTGGGCACGTGGGGCGCGGTCATCTGGATTGTGTTCTCTGACACGCGTCAGGCGGTTGAGGCGCGCGCCAAGGCCGAGGCGAAGGCCGAAGCGCAAGCGACCACGCCGACGCTGATCAAGCCGAACTGAAGGGAGAGCCCGTGCGCTACATCGAAGTGGAATTTCGCCCCGGCGGCAGACGCTACGCCTACGGCTATGACGGCGATGCCCAGCTTGAGCCGGGCGTTGACCGCGTCGAGATCGACACCAAGGACGGGCGCTTTACGTTCCGCGTGCTGGGTGTCAGCGATCAGGCGCCGGACATCGGAGGGCGCGAGCTGCGGCATGTGGCGGGCGTGCTGCCGCGAGGCGCGCCTCAATGAGCGCCCTTAGTCGCGTCTACCTAATGATTGCCGTTGTGTGCCTCTTTTTTTGTTTTGACGAGGACACCACAGCGCAGGGCCAGTGGGTGTGTTTTGTTATGTTTCTCGTATCGTGCACAATTTTCGTGTCGCTAGCGCCAAGGAACGGAATGAGCCATGAGCGCCCAAACCGCGATTGAATGGACCGACGCGACCTGGTCGCCATGGTGGGGCTGCACCAAAGTCAGCGTCGGCGACAAGGGCGCATGCGAGTATTGCTACGCCGAGAAAATGGCGAACCGCTTCGGCGTCGGCTGGGGGCCGCATGCGCCGCGCAAGCTGATGAGCCCAGCGCACTGGCTTGAGCCCGCGCGCTGGAACCGCAAGGCCGAACGCGAGGGAACGCGACCGTTCGTGTTCCCCAGCATGTGTGACCCGTTCGACAATGCGGTGGATCCCGAATGGCGGCGCTGGTTTTTCGAGCGCATGCGGACGACGCCGGCGCTGGTCTGGCTGCTGCTCACCAAGCGCCCGCAGAACATCCAGCGCATGAGCGAGGCGGCGGGCGGCCTGCCTGACAACGCGGCAATCGGGTGCACCGTGGTCACGCAAGAGGAGGCACGCCGTGACATCCCGCACCTACTCGGCGCGCAGACAAACATGTTCCGCTTTGTGAGCATTGAACCGATGCTGGGGCCAATCGATTTGGGCGACATGCTCAAGCGCGGAAGCGCTGGCCTTGCCGCAATCGACCCGATGGCGGCTGCGATGCTGCATGCGGCAGATCTTGAGCGCTTGGCTTGGGTGCGCCCTCGGATCGACTGGGTGATCTGCGGCGGCGAAAGCGGCCCGCATGCGCGGCCGTCGCACCCGGACTGGTTTCGGGCGCTTCGCGATCAATGCGCCGCCGCCGGCGTGCCGTTCCTGTTGAAGCAATGGGGTCAGTGGTGGCCGTCGAACTATGCCACCGGCGCGATCATTGCCGTTGCGAACCGCATTGACCGAGGAGCCGACGCCATGGCGCTCTGGGAAATAATGAGCAACGCCTCCAGCGCTGGCCGCGTCGTCACGGCAAACGAACATGACCCGTTCGGCTGGGCAATGATGCGCGTCGGCAAAAAGCTCGCCGGCCGCCTGCTCGACGGGCGCGAGCACAACGGCTTCCCCGCCGGCTTCGGCAAGGGCGAGCGAGCCGCCGCGTGACCCCGGCGGCAACATCCCAGCAACCGTTTCGCCCCATGGTCCGCGCCGTGACCGCCACCCCCCCGCAAACGGCCCAGGAAGCCCGCACGGCCGCCATCCGCCCGGCGGCCACTTTGGCCCCGGCAACCGGCCCAATCCCCCTGGCCGACCGCCGGGCGCCGGCCACGACCGCCGTCAGCGAGGTCGACGTGGTCGCCATAGCCAAGCGGGCGGCCGACCGCTGCGCCGGCGTGGTGGCCGTGTTCGCCATGGTTGGCCCCGACCGGCTCTGGCTGGACACGCGCGGCAACCCCAAGGAGGCGTTCGCCCGCCAGCTCTGGATGGCCGGGCTGGTGCGCGGCTTGGGCTTTACGCCCGCCGTGGTCGGCGCGGCCGTTGGCCGGCACAAGGACACTGTGGCCCATGCCTGCGCCATCATCGGCGCGCTGCATGGCGACGTGGACGCCGCCGAGCTGATCGGCGTGCTGGGCGAGCCTGGCGTGCGCGAATTCCTGGGCGGGGCCGATCTGATCGTGACCACCGACGCGCAAGGCCGGCTGGAGATTGTCAGCGGCGGCGAAGCGGTCGAGGAGTGCTTGCAGCACGCCGAGCGGCTGATCGATGATTTGTTCGCGGCGTTCGAGCTGGTGGCCGTTCGCGGCGAGGCATTTTGCCGGGAGATCGCCCGGCGCAATGGGGGCAAGGAATGAGCGAAAAAGTCGTGGCGCTTCCTGATTTCATCGAGCAAACGATTCGCCCCGTCGCCGAGCAAATCGCCGGCGCCGGCATGCCAGCCCATCTGCTGTTGGCTTTCGTCCCGGCGGGTGGGGTGCTTCGCATCTACTCGGGCCTAGCCCCCGGACCGCGCGCCGATCTCATGGATCAGCTCGCCGAGCAATTGCGCGCGGCGGCGGACCAGCTGAGGCGCGGCGCAGCCCCTTCGATATTTGCGCCGGGGCATACCAAAATCGGAGCGCTGCAATGAACGCCAACGACAACGCCGCCGCCTCCGGCTGGCGCGCCATCATCGCGCTATGCGGGATAGTGGGCGCCCTGCTGGATTTGGCCCTAGGCTTGGGGCTGATCTTCGCGACCATCTTCAGCCTGTACGCCGCCTGCTTCGCATTGTTCACCGGGCAGGGCTGGCCCCCAGCCGTGCAAGCGTTTGCCGGGCCGGCGACTCAAGCTTTGATCATGCTTAGCGTGGCGCTTTGCACGCTCGAACGCTGGGCCAAGACCGGCAAGCGCCGCCAGTAACGAAACGTTCATCGGGGCGGTCAAGGTTTGCCCCCGCTTCCCAATCCTCGAAAGGACCATTGCTTATGCTTACTCGCGCTCTCGCTTCCACCGCCGCCGTCACCGCTCTGCTCGGCATCGTCTCCGCACCCGCTTCCGCTGAAGTCTATGGCGCCGTGCGCGCCGGCTTTAACGACGCCTCGGTCGCCGGCATCGACCTCGACCAGGGGCAGACCTTCGAAGCCGCGCTCGGCGCTGAAGCGTTCGGCTTCCGCATCGAAGCCGGCGCCGCCAAATCCACGGCGGACTTGTTCGGCGCCGTGCAAGGCGACCTGACCACCTATTCCGCCACGCTGATCAAAGACCTCGATCTCGGCTCGGTAACGGCGTTTGCAGGCGTCGGCCTGAACTACAACGAGGCCGAGGTCGGCGCGTTCGGCGTCAGCGGCGCGGGCGACGCTTGGCATTACGACCTCGGCGCCGCCGCCAACATCAACGATTCCTGGACCTTGGAGCTGCGCCGCCGCTCGATTCAGGATCTGACGCTCGACGTCGACTTCATCGGCGACGTGCCCGCTGAGGCCACCGTGTGGAGCCTTGGCTTGCGTCACAGCTTCTGAATGGTTCCGGTCCACTTCCGCGGCCAGCACCGCGTGCTTGAAGCGCCGCCGGAATATGACCACCGCAACGGGCAGGTCGGCGAAATCGTCGGCCTGCCCGTTCGCTTTTTAATCGCCTACGGGGACGGCGGCGCCACCACGCACCTCGGCTATCGCTCGGTGTGGCGGCCCAGCCCCGAGGAGCTTGCCGCGCTCAACGCTGGCGGCGGGATCATGCTCGACGTGCTGAACCGGTTTCAGCCGCCCGTCGCCGTCGGCGTTTGCCCGCCCGAGGACGTGCTGGTCGAGGCGTAGCGCTTTCTTCACCACGATGCGGCATTTGCTTTGGCCCATGAGCGATGCTGGCAATTCCCCGGCCCATGGTCCTTTCCTTCGCCGCTCAGGCGACATCCTTGGTTTCTGGTGCCCAGGGTGCAAATGCCTTCATATTCTGACCTGCTACGGCAACGATCCGGGTCCGCGCTGGGCCTTCGACGAGAACCTCGAAGCGCCGACCTTTGCCCCAAGCGTGCTGGTTACACGCCCCGGAAGCCCCTATCATCCGCGCGAAGATCACCGCACGACCAAGACGCTTTGCCATCTATTCGTGCGTGCGGGCCGGATTGAATTCTTGTCTGACAGCGCTCACGCGCTTGCCGGACAAACCGTGCCGATGGAGCCAATCCCCGAGGACTACGGCTTCTAATGCCGTTGCCGCTGCCTCAGCCCCGCGCCATGTTCGTCGCCGCACTCGCGCTCGCGGCCTCGCTGGCGTCGCCCGTGCCGTCGCCAACACGCCGCCCCAGCCCGTCCGCTATCAGCCGCGCGCACACGACGCTGCGCCGCTATCTCACCGAATTGGGCCGGGGCATCGTCGCCGCCGGCCGCGCCCGCCGGCTGTTTCTGGAGCGTGGCGCTATGTGGGCGCACCCCGAGCGCGTCGTGCGCATGGAGGCCCGCGCCCGCGCTATTGCTTCCGCTCCCGCCGTGGTCGCGGCGATTGGTCCCGTGCTCGATTACGATCAGCCGGAATGCGCCTGGGTCGAAATCAGCGACACGCACGTCAGCCTGCTTTGGCGCGGCGAGCTGGTGCCGGGCGATCGCCAGACGCGGGCGCTGCGCGAGGGCCGCTTCGTCGATGTCGAGCGCCGCGAGTGCTCGCGCATGCACAGCCCCGAGCGGTTTGCCGCCGCTGTATCCGCCGCCGCCGCAGCGCTTGACCAGGCCGGCTTCGCTACTTCCGGTCTGACCGAAACGCGCTGGCTCCAAATCAGCCCGCGCACCCATCCCGGCGCCAGGCGCACGTTCGCCGGTTACGTGGCGACCATTGGCCTGCGCCGCCGCCGGCCGGTCTGGCTATTGCCCCCAACGCGAGGAGCCGCGCATGGCGTCTGAATCCGCCGCCGTCGTCTTTGCGCTCGAGCACCTGGGCCGCTTTCAGGAACGCTCAGCCGAGGAGGCGCGCGCCGCCGCTCGCGATATCAACCGCCGGTTCGATCGGTTTGAGGACGCGGTCGGCAAGCGCTTCGATGGGCTGGACCAGCGCGTCGCCGATATCTGCGACTTTCGGCGCCAGGAGCACGGCGAATTCCGCGCCGGCATTGACGCCCTAACCGACCGGCTTGACGCCAAAGACGCCGAAGCGCGCGGGCGAGCGCAGGTGTTCGGCGCCTTCGGCAAAGCCGCCAAGTTCGCCGTCGATAACGCCTGGATCATCATCACGCTCGGGCTCGGCGTTTGGACCGTCGCCGACGACATCATCCCGGCGGTCGCCGCCGCCACACAGCCGCCCGCCGTCGCCGCCCTTGAACAAATCGGCCCCGGCCGCGCCGTTGCGGCGATACCGTCGGCTGACAGCAGCTTGCGCGGCACGCAGGATTAACGCCCTGGCAACCGGCGCGGCCTAGCCCCGACAAGCGGTCGATACCGCCCTGCTGGTGCGCCGGGTCTCGCCCAGGGTGCAAACACGCCGCCGATGCTGCTCGGACCGCATTCCCGTTTTCGGGCGGGGCCATTTCGCGGGCCAATCGGCGGAACACCCGGCGATTATTTTGGAGCGCGCGCCATTGGCAAAAGCAAAAGCAGCCGAAGCCCCCGAGCTGGATCCCGAGATTCGCGGCGCCGTCGAGGTGCAGCTCCGCCATATCGACACGCTGATCCCGTATGCGAATAACGCGCGAACGCATTCGTCGGAGCAGGTTGCACAGCTTGCGGCGGCAATCGAGGAATTCGGCTTCACGAATCCGCTGATCGCCGACGAGCAAGGCGTGGTGGCTGGGCACGGGCGCTTGCTGGCGGTGCGGCAGCTGATGAAGGCCGGCCGCCAGATCCGCACGCCCGCGGGCGTGGCGCTGCCCGCTGGCCATGTGCCGGTGATCGATTGCAGCGGCTGGAGCGAGCCCAAGCGCCGCGCGTATATTTTGTGGGATAACCAATCGGCCGCGCTGGCAGGGTGGGATAACGAGCTGCTCAAGCTGGAGCTGGGCGAGCTGGCCGGCGTGGACTACGACCTGCACTTCACCGGCTTCTCGACCGACTTCCTCGGCGAGCTTGGCTTTGGCGACATCAGCGGCGGCAGCGGCGGCGGACTCTCGGACAATTACAGCCGCAAGATCGAGGCGCCGATCTATCGAATCACCGGCGAGAAGCCGGCGGTAGCCGATTTGCTTGACGAGACGAAGACAATAGAGCTGCAAGATGAGATCGAAGCCGCCGAGCTTCCCGACGATGTGCGGGAATTCCTGCTCGCCGCCGCCGAGCGCCACACAGTGTTCAACTTCCGCAACATCGCCGAGTTTTACGCGCACGCGGACGCGCCCTTGCAGCGGCTCATGGAGCGCTCGGCGCTGGTCATCATCGATTTCAACCAGGCCATCGAAAACGGCTTCGTGCGCTTGAGCGAAGGCATGATGGAACAAGCCGAGCTTTCCAAGGCGAAAATGGCCGAACGTGATGCGGCCTGACTTCTGCGCGCTCATTCTCACGCACGGCAGGCCGGATCGCGTGGTCACGCTCACGGCGCTGGAATCGCACGGCTACACCGGCCCGACGTTCCTCGTCGTCGATGACGAAGACGCGACCGCCGACGAATACCGCCGGCTTCATGGCGAGCGGGTCGTGATGTTCTCCAAGGCCGAGGCCGAAAAAATCACAGACGCCTGCGACAATTTCGAGGGACGGCGCGGCGTCGTCTATGCGCGCAACGCGGCCTGGGACGTGGCCAAGCGGCTCGGCTTCCGCTACTTCGTGGTGCTCGACGACGATTACAACGGCTTTTATTATCGCTTCGACGGGGCGGGGCGTTACGGCGCTTTCAAGCTGGAACCGCTCGACTGGCTGTTCTCAGCGCTTGCGGATTACCTCGCCGCTACGCCGTTCGTGACGCTCGCGATTTCCCAGGGGGGCGACCACATAGGCGGCGGCGAAAGCAAGAGCAAAATAGGAACAAAGCGGAAGGCGATGAACCTATTCGTCTGCGACACCGAACGCCCGTTTCGATTTTCGGGCCGCATCAACGAGGATGTGAACGCTTACGTGGGCGAGCAGCGGCGTGGGCTGCCGTTTCTCACGATCATGGGCGCACAGGTGAATCAACGCGAGACGCAATCTAACCCCGGCGGTCTGACCGAAATTTACCTCGACGTGGGGACGTACGTGAAGAGTTTTTACAGCGTCGTGGTCGCGCCGTCGTGTGTAAAGGTGGCCAGCCTCGGGGACCCACGCGTCGAGGGAACGGGGCACCGCCGCTTGCATCATCTCATCGATTGGAACGCCGCCGCGCCGTGCATCATCGAGGAGCGCTACCGGCGCGGCGAGGGAGAGAAGGCCCCGCCGCCGCCACCCGTCGCGCGCGCCACGGTCACCGAGGACAACGCGGCCCAGGGCATCGAGCGTTTCACCAAGCTCATTCGAGCGGCAGGGATCAAGCGGGCTGACGCCATCGCCGCCATCGCCGGTAGCGCGATCAAGCATGTTCAGAAGGACGAGAGCCCGCCGCCGTCGCTCCAGCACCTATTCGAGCGCTGGTATGGATCGTTGCGAAGCGGCGCCGGCAATCCAGATTATGGCGTGTATGCCGCGACCTACTGGGTGCGCGGGTCGCCGCACTCGATTCGAACTAGTTCGAAGTCTTGAGCGAGAGAGATTTGCGATGGGGCCCCAGCAATAATTGCTGCCAGCCATCCGGGCCTTTGACCTCGTGTGAGGGCTCTCCATCACTGGAGCAGATCAGCCAGACGAAACGGTCAATACCCCACCCACCTTCGTTCTGAATACAATAGAGCGGTGCGCGACGCCCGCGCGGCCGGAAGTAAACGCGCAGACAGCCGCTATCGATGCGAACCAGATCGAAGCCCTGCACGCTTTCGATGCGGTCTGTAGGCTCAAGCAGCAGTTTCATTGCCCGACTCCGTGATCCTAATTTCAAAACGTCATCGAACCGATGATCGTGCCGATGGGTGACAAGGAGTACTTAGTTGTCCGCGTGCGATTGTTTGCGCCAATGCAGGCGCCGAGTTACTACGCCGTTGCTGGCGTGCGCGATGTCACTCGGCAATGACCCGCAAGAGTTCAGGCCTCGCGCCGAGTGCGTCGACGCAATGCCGGTAAAAGCTGCGCTCGATGTCTGGCGTGGCTTCCCAGGATACGTCGCCGGAAGTCGGGTCTAGGCGTTCCATTGTTTCAAACAACAGGCGCGCAAGTTCGTCGATTGCTCGATCTCGCGCGGCGCTCACGACGCACCGCCTACTCGTGATCGATCGGCACCCAAGGTGCCGTGAACTCGGCGTACTGCTCTGGTGTCAGGTGATCGCTCGCGGCGCGATCTAGCGCGTCTATCGCCGCCGCGATCCGCTTGAACTCGAAGCTGAACGCGGGCTTGCACGCGTCCCTCATTTTGATCAGCCGCCAGCGGTAGGGACGCAGGCTCTCGAAATGCTGGGCAGCGAAACGAAGCATGATGTTCTGTATTTGTTCTTGTGCCCGCCGTGCGGCCGGGAAAATGCAAGGATGCGCGCACTTCGACGTGCGTGTCGTAGTCGTCGCGATTGTAGTCCGGCTCAGCCGTTGGCCGCAGCCGGCGCCAGGCGGTGATGTCAAGACCCATGTCAATTTCTCCGCGATTCTTGGTAAGGGTGGGGGCGCCGCCGCCGTACCGATGACGCCCCCGGTCTCAGTCAGCCGAGCCCCGCTCAGCCGACCAAGTCTAGCAATTTGCCGGCCTGGCGCTCAAAGCCAACCCGTACATCCTGGTGTTCCTTGCCGCGCGCGAACGCGGTGGCGCCGACAACCGCGTCCCATACAGTCTCGATAGGCCGGCCCTCGTCGCTTTCATGCGCCAGCACAATCGCCGCCGCTTCGCGCTTGGAAAACCGCTTCGCCAAAAAGTCCAGCACCTCGTCGCTATCCTTGCCGATGCGCTTGGCCTGCGCCTCTTTCACCGTCGCTTCGATGCCGGCTGTGGATGACTTGGCGTAAGCTTCAAGCGCGGGGCCGACTTGCTCCACGAATTTGGTGGGGCCGCTGACGGTGTGGCGAATGCGAATCTCCTCATATTGGCTTGCGCCCCAGACGATGCGGTTCGAGCAGACGTAGTCGAACAGGAACGTGGCGACGCCAAGCGAGGCCGAGCCGACCTCGGAATTCCAGACGAAGAAACCCCGGCTCATCATGCCGGGTTTGCCGCCGCGCCGGTTGGCGACCTCGAAGGCGTGCCCCTCGTCGGCGAGCGTACAGCGTCGTGTTGTCGAGCGTGATGGGAACGGGCTTGCCGAATTCGCCCGGCACCCGGAACGCGCCGTCGCGGCCGTTGCCGAAGCGCTGGATCAGCGCGTCGATGGTGTCGCAATTCCAAATGCGGCCGTAGTTCGGCCCGGTCGCGGCGGCAAGGATCGCTTGCTCGGCGCCTTCCTCTTCGACGCGGGAAAGCACGCCCACGTCGGCCACGTCGCGGGCGATCTTGAGCCCGTAATTGATGCAATCGGCCGCCATGGGCGACGGAAGAGTGCGCAGATAGCCGGCGGGCGCTTTGGCCAATTCGCAGAGCTGGCCGAACGCCCAGTGCGTGGGCGCGGCGGGCTCGTCGCGCAGGCCGTCGATGACAACACCGAACATATCCTCGGAGCCATCATCCTTGACGCCGGGGCGCGCCTCAAGCGTGCGCGAGGGGAACGCGCTGGAACGGCTCAAGCGCTTTTGCCGGCAGGCCGCGTCGCGCATATCGGTAAGGGAGAGAAAGCGCTCATCCGCCGGGCGGGTCGCCCATTGATGGGAAGCGCGGGTTAGTGTGGTCATTGGGTAGGCTCCTCGCGGGCCTCTGCGCGAATTCGCAGCCAGCTCGCCCGTCTGTATTGGGCCATTTCCCAAGGCGGCGCAAGCGAAATAAATTAACGGGGCGCAAATTTTAGGGCTTGCGTTTGCTTGGGAAGCGCCCCAAGTTCAATTCACCCCGAGGGCGGATTCGCCGCCTAGGGGGCGGGAACAAACCAGATGACGTTTTCCAACGACCGATACATCGCCTCACACGGCAAAGCCCCGCGCGGGCGGGGCGCGTGGGCCTTCCTCTACACCCCGCGCGGGCAGACCGAGGAGCGGACGATTTTCATTTCAGGCTCGATGACGCTCACGGAGGCCAAGGCTGAATTGCGCAAGCGCGCGCTTCAGGAGCCGCGCGTGATTTATGTCGCCCCGTAAGCCCGGCGATTTCCACGGGAGGAGCCAATGAACTGGCGCGACGCAACCGCACAGGACCGCGCGGCGTGGTTCGCGTTCCACGGCTACATGGTTGCCGAGGGACGCGCCAAGTTCGCCGCCGCCGTCGCCGAGTACGCAAAGCTGCTGGCCGACTGCAACGCCACCGAGCGCGATCTCAGCGCTGTAACTATCGCCGACCAAGGCATGAGCTACTTTGACGCGATCCTCGCCGACGAAGTGCAACGCGATTTGGGAGTTTGAGGCCATGAAAGACCTGATTGCATCGCTGAAGGCATGGCGCGCCGAAATCGGCAAAGAAGCCGCCGAGGCCGCCGTGCAAGATTGCTTCAATTGCTGCGTCGCGGAGTTCGGCGACGACGGCTGGGTATGGATCGCCGAACCTGCGCGCGGGCATTGGCTCAGCCCCGACGAGCTGGATCACTTCTGGCGCTGGGTGCGCTCGCGATGAGCAAGCCGCACCCCACCGACCTGCGCGACGCCGCCTACATCCGCGCCGCCACGCACTTCAACGCCATGGTGTTCCAAGGGCGCGGCGTGTACGACCGCGAAGACGACATCCCTACGCTTGAGCAGGCCAAGCTCGCCGCCGCCCGCATAGAGGCGCGCAACCCAGGCCGACGCGCCATGATTTACGCCGTCACCGCCGAGGGCCGATCCGCCATGGTGACGCCAGCGCTTGAGGCGCTACTATGAGGGGTCGCTGGTTTTTCGCGGGCTTTATCGCGGCCAGCTTGCTCGAACTGCTGCGGCGTGGCCCTGACTTCGCCGAGCAGATACCCGCCAACCTCGCGAAGTGGTGGAGCGCGGAAGGGCTTGCTGTCGCGCCGGTAGTGCTGGCCACGGTTGCGACCGTATGCGGCCTCGTCGCTTGGATCGCGGAGAAAACGGCAACCCCGCGCTAACCTTTTCCGTGCGCTATCCGGGCGCCCCGGATTCGCGGGCATGCTTGAGCCCATGTCCGCCGCACACCAGCCCACCGCCAGCCAACGCCAATATGTCGAGCTTTGCGTCGCCGCCGGCATCCCGCAGCAAGCAATAGCCGGGCTGATCGGCGTCTCGATCCCCACGCTGAAAGCGCATTACGAAACCGAACTGACCTTTGGCAAGCAGAAGATGCTGGCGCAAGTCGCGGCCACGCAATTTCAGATGGCGGTGGGCCGCCCGGCGCGCTTCGACGAAGCCGGCAACAAAGTGCAGGCCGAACTCAAGCCCGTGCCAGCGTGCGGAATGTTCATTCTGAAGTGCCAAGGAGGCTGGAAGGAAACCCATGTCGTTGAACACCTCGACCCAACCGCCGGCGCGACTGACCGACTCAACGCTGCAATTGATCGCGTCCTTACCGCGTTCGTCGGCAGCGGGGGCGCCGAGGCTTTCGTTGCTCAAAACCCTGATCCGGGAAAACCACATTGACGATGAGGCGGCGCTGGTCGCCATGTACGACTGGCGCACCTGGTGGGCGCGCGAGGATCAGCTAGCGCCCGAGAAAAGCCAGAGCGGCAGCGACTGGCATGTGTGGCTAAGTTTGAAGGGGCGCGGCGCGGGCAAGACGAGAAGCGGCGCCGAATGGCTCCTAGAGCAAGCGGCTATCCCCGGTCTCGAATCACTACCCATGGCGATCGTGGGCCGCACCGCCGCCGACGTGCGCGACGTGCTGATCGAGGGGCCGGCCGGCGTGCTGGCCTGCGCCCCGCCCTGGAACCGGCCGCACTACGAGCCGTCCAAGCGGCGGCTGACCTGGGCCAATGGCGCGACCGCGACCACGTTTTCGGCCGAGGAGCCGGACTCGCTGCGCGGCCCGCAATTCCGCTGCGCGCTGGCCGACGAGATCGCGGCCTGGTCACATTTTGACGATGCGTGGTCGAATTTGCTCATGGGCGTGCGTTTGGGCGACCAGCCGCGCTTAGCCGCGCTGACCACGCCGCGGCCACTCAAGATGATCCGCGAACTGCTGGACGATAAGGACGTCGCCATCAGCCGCGGCCGCACCATGGACAACGCGGCCAACCTCTCGCGCAAAGCGGTCGAGTATCTGTTGCGCAAGTTTGAGGGCACACGGCTGGGCCGCCAAGAGCTGGAAGGCGTCTACCTCGAAGACTTGCCCGGCGCGCTATGGACGCAAGAGATGTTGGCGCAGGCGCGGACGAACTTCCGCGATTGGGGGAGGCCGTTCGATCGCGACGCCTTCGAGCGCATTGTGGTGGCGGTGGACCCTTCCGGCTCAGACGGCGCCAGCAATGACGAAGGCGACGCGCAGGGCATCGTCGTCGGTGGCAAGCTGCGCAAGCGCGACGACAAGGGCCGCGCGCTGTTCGTGGCGCTGGAGGATTGCACGGGCCAGCGCCGCCCCGAGGAATGGGCGCAGGAATCCAACCGCCTCGCCGAGAAGTGGCTCGCCGATTCCATCGTTGCGGAGAAAAACTATGGCGGCGCCATGGTCCGTGCGACCCTGCAAGCCGCTGGGCCGAAGGCGCCCGTGCGCCTAGTCAACGCCAGCAAGGGCAAGACCCAGCGCGCCGAGCCGGTTTCCGCGCTTTATGAGCAGGGGCGGATTGCACATGCCTATGACACGCCCGACCCCAACATCGACGCTGAGGAGCGCGCCGCGCGGATCATTCCCGCCGGCGTGTCCGCGCGCGGCTTCGCGGAAATGGAAGAGGAGCTGACCCAGTTCACCGGCTCGGGCTTTGTCGGCAAGCGCTCACCCAACCGGGCCGACGCGTGGATCTGGGCCGCCACCGCGCTGATGGGCGGGACTGCTAACCCGCAGATTCGCGGGCTGGATGATTAGAACCGAGCGCCCCGCGATCCTGAGCTTGCTGAGTCCGCGCGCGCATTTGCTGGCAATATCGAGCGATGGCGTCACGAGTATGCGTCGCGTTTACGCGCAATGCTCGAACCAGCCGATCCATCTCAGAATCCGTCATAGGACCCGTTATCGCGGCGAAGCGTAAAGGACCTCTTTCGTTTGGTCGCGCATCACGCCTCCTCTTGCGCATACTCGATGTCGCGGAAGTCGTAGTCGCGAGGTTCGCCGAACTCGAGTCCCTCGCCTCGCTGATGTTTGAAACACGAACATGTCGCGGTCGGAAGTCGCAAAGATAGCTAGCGCGCTCGCCGCGCTCCGCATGGCAGTACACGCAACGGTTCTTGCGATCATGCGCTGGATCGCAGAAGCGAACGGCGAAGCGCTGGTCGTTCAGGGCGCCGGTGATGGCGCGCGCGACGCGCGTTAGATCATCGCGGTCGCAGTGCTGTCCCCATACATAGACGCTAGTTCCATAGCCGGATTGGCCCGGCATGGATTCCTTATTGGCCCCCGAAGATTTTCGGCAACCGAGCGATGCGTGAATGCCGCCGATCGCGAAAGAGCCGCAATCGCAGCCCTCGAAGCCCGCGACGTAGCCGAGGCCATGTTGCGCGATGATCTCGCAGACGACTTGCGAAGGCCGTTTTTCCATCACGCCGCCTCCTTCACCTTGCGCGCTTCAGGCCGAAGTCGCGAAGCTTGATCTTCGCCATACGACCGTCCGGATGATGGAACACGAGGCCCTCGATGTCCTGACCGTCGAGCCATCCGCGGAGCGCGTCGAAGGTGCGGGGCGCGGTTGGATAAGTCTCAGCCATCGAATGCGATTGCAGGACGTGTTTTGCGCGCCCCTCGACGTTGCCTTGAATCTTAGGCCCCAGAAGTTCGAACGTGCCGTCGCCCGCATTTTCGAACGCTTCGCGATGCCAGCAATCCTCGGGGCCGTCGCCCACAGGCACCCACCCGACCGTCTTGCCAGTTTCTTCGTCGCGATCCGCAAGCTCGAAATCCGGCGGCGCGGGCTGGTTCGCC